>NZ_ACQT01000074.1 GCF_000175235.1 Acidovorax delafieldii 2AN
GGCGATCGGCCGGCGCACCGGTGCCTGCCAGCCATGCCTCAAGCAGCAGGGCCGGGCCGTGGGCCTGTGCCAGCGGGCGTGCGTTCTGCAATGCATCAGCCAGGAAATGGGCCAGTGGCAGCGCCGCTGCGGGCGGCGCCATTGCGCCACGCTGCTGCGCGCACTGCGCCCAGCCCGGATGGGCGCTGTCAAGCACCAGGCACAGGCTGCCGCGGGTGGATGCGAAGTCGTGGCGATCGCCGGGTGCAATCACGCAGCCGCCGCCGGTGGCCACGCGCATGCCGCGCCCTTCGACTTCCAACTCCAGCGTCCCCGACAGGCCGAGCAAGACCTGGAAGTGGCCATGGCTGTGGCAGCCCGGTGAAGCGCCGTAGCGGCGCACGGAGAGCAAGCCGGCCGTGTCCATGGGCGCTGATGTCGCGCGGGGTCGATTACACGCCGGCGGCGTGCGCCTGCTGGTCGGCGTGGTAGCTGCTGCGCACCATGGCGCCGACGGCGGCGTGGCTGAAGCCCATCTTGTAGGCCTCTTCCTCGAACATCTTGAAGGTGTCGGGGTGCACGTAGCGGCGCACGGGCAGGTGGCTGTTGCTGGGGGCGAGGTACTGCCCGATGGTGAGCATGTCAATGCAGTGCGCGCGCATGTCGCGCATCACCTGCAGGATCTCTTCGTCCGTCTCGCCCAGGCCCACCATGATGCCGCTCTTGGTGGGAACGTTGGGATGCAGTTCCTTGAACTTCTTGAGCAGATTCAGGCTGAACTGGTAGTCGGAGCCCGGGCGTGCTTCCTTGTAGAGGCGGGGCGCGGTTTCCAGGTTGTGGTTCATCACGTCGGGTGGCGCGGCCTTAAGAATCTCAAGGGCGCGGTCGTCGCGGCCACGGAAGTCGGGTGTGAGGATCTCGATCTGCGTTGCGGGCGACAGTTCGCGGATGCGCTGGATGCACTCGACGAAGTGGCCGCTGCCGCCATCGCGCAGGTCGTCGCGGTCCACGCTGGTGATCACCACGTACTTGAGCTTGAGTGCCGCAATGGTCTTGGCCAGGTTGAGGGGTTCGTCCTTGTCGAGCGGGTCGGGGCGGCCGTGGCCCACGTCGCAGAACGGGCAGCGGCGCGTGCACTTGTCGCCCATGATCATGAACGTGGCGGTGCCCTTGCCGAAGCACTCGCCGATGTTGGGGCAGCTGGCCTCTTCGCACACGGTGTGCAGCTTGTGCTCACGCAGGATGTCCTTGATCTCGTAGAAGCGCGTGGTAGGGCTGCCGGCCTTCACGCGGATCCAGTCCGGCTTGCGCAGAATTTCGCCCTGCTCCACCTTGATCGGGATGCGCGAGAGCTTGGCGGCCGCTTTTTGCTTGGCCAGCGGGTTGTAGGCTTCGGTGGTTTGCGCTTCGCGGACGACTTCAGGGGTGCTCATGGCGTGTAGGCGGGGTTCAGGGTGCAAGCCGGATGCTGAGCTGCTGGCCCAGCATCTGCGCGGCATCGTCCCAGGTGGTATGGACCCCGATTGTAGAAAGGTCCACTGTTTTCAATCCTGCGTAACCGCAAGGGTTGATGCGTTCGTAGGGCTCGAGGTCCATGTCCACATTGAGCGCCACGCCGTGGTAGGTGCAGTGTCTGCTGACCTTGATGCCCAGGGCCGCGATCTTGCCCAGGCCTTCGAAATCGGGCACGGGGGGCTGCGCGCCGGTACGTTGGTGGGGGCGCTGCGGCAGCATGGCGTGGCTGCGTGGATCGTCCAGGCGCACGTAAATGCCGGGCGCTCCGCCCACGCGGTGGCCCGTCACGCCAAAGTGCGCCAGCGTGCGGATGACCGCCTCTTCGATTCGGTAGACGTATTCCTTGACGAAATAGCCGGCGCGCTGCAGATCGATCAGCGGATACGCCACCACCTGCCCGGGGCCATGGAAGGTCACTTGTCCACCGCGGTTGGTCGGCACGACAGGAATGCTGCCCGGCCGCAGGATGTGATCACTTTTGCCGGCAACACCTTGTGTATAAACCGCTGAATGCTCGCAAATCCAGAGCAGGTCGGGGCTTTGGGGTGTGCGGGTGGCCGTGTATTCCTGCATGGCCTGCACCGTGCTGGCATAGTCGACGCGGCCCAGGGTGCGGATGTCGATGTCCATGCGCCTACAGCACGACCTTCACCATGGGGTGCGAGGACAGTGCGCGGTAGAGTTCGTCCAGTTGCTCGCGGCTGGTGGCCGTGATAGTGATGGTGACGCCCAGGTAATTGCCGCCGCGGCTGTCGCGCAGTTCAATGGTGGCGGCGTCGAAGGTGGGGTCGAAGCGGTGCGCGAGCTCGGTCACCGCGTGCACAAAGCCGTCCACCTTGGCGCCCATGACCTTGATGGGAAATTGCGAGGGGTACTCGATCAGCGAATCCTTGCGCGGATCATCGGTGGAGACGCTGCCGTTGCTGGAAGCAGGGGGGGTACCGGAATTCATGGGCGATTTGCTTCGTTTTTGATAGCTATAAAGGCATTGCTATTGTGCGCGCAAAGCCTGTGTGGCTTGTGCCAAGGTTCGCAATGGCCGTGCGCCACAAAGGTGCATGTGCAAGCCATCGGCGGCTGTTGCGCCGTTGGCATGTCACCACAACGGGGCAGCGTGCATCCGGCTTTCGGCGCTACATTGCGGGTCTTTGCCGTTTGCCACGGGTTTTTACTTATAATTAGAGGCTTTGTGAAAGTTTCAGTCCTGTAACGCGGGCGTCATTCGTCAATGAAAACAATCGCGCCTGAGACTGAAATTGAGGCTGAAGACTCTGACTTCAAGCCCCTGACAGCCCAAGAGGCTCAGCAGTGGCGCAGTCGCAATCCTCCGGTATCAGTGTGGCGGATTGTGGTGGGGCAGGTGCTTGTGGGGGCGCTGGTGGCCATGCTGGCCTGGGCGTTGAGCGGCAGGGCCCAGGTGGGCTGGTCCGCTGCCTACGGGGCATTGTCTGTGGTGGTTCCTGCTGCCTTGTTCGCGCGCGGCGTGCTGCGGCGCAAGGCGTCCGAGAATCCGCGGGCGGCCATGGTGGGGTTCTTTGGCTGGGAGATTGCCAAGATCGTGTTGACGGTGGCGTTGCTGGCAGCCGCTCCCCGGCTGGTGCCGGGCCTGAGCTGGCTGGCGCTGCTGGTGGGCATGGTCTTCACGATGAAAACGTACTGGGTGGCGCTTTGGGCGCGGCCCGGTGTTCGAAAAACCGATTGATTAAGAGAAGAGTTGTCCGATGGCCGCAGAAGCGCACGCTCCGACTGCAAGTGAATACATCGTTCACCACCTGCAGCATCTTCAGAACATCAACCAGACCAAGATCGTTGATTTTTCGGTGGTCAATTACGACTCCGTGATCGTCGGTCTGATTCTGGGCTTTGCCACGCTGCTGCTGCTGTGGGCCGCCGCGCGCAAGGCCACCTCGGGGGTGCCGGGCCGCTTCCAGGCGGCTGTCGAGATTCTGGTGGAGATGGTCGACAACCAGGCCAAGGCCAACATTCACAACGCCGAGAGCCGCAAGTTCATTGCTCCGCTGGGTTTGACCGTGTTCGTCTGGATCTTTCTGATGAACTTCATGGACATGCTGCCGGTGGACCTGCTGCCTGCCATCTGGGCACAGATCTATGGCGCTGCGGGCCATGATCCGCACCATGCCTACCTGCGCGTCGTGCCTACGGCCGACCTGTCCACCACGCTGGGCCTGGCATTTGCGGTGCTGGTGCTGCGGTTCTGGTACAGCGTCAAGGTCAAGGGCGCTGGCGGTTGGGCGCATGAGCTGGTTTCGGCCCCCTTTGGCACCAGCAAGAACCCCATCTTCGCCCTCATCCTGGGCGTGGTGAACCTGCTGATGCAAATCATCGAATATGTCGCCAACACGGTCTCGCATGGCATGCGGTTGTTCGGCAATATGTATGCCGGTGAGTTGGTGTTCATGCTGATTGCCCTGATGGGCGGTGCTGCAGCGCTGTCGCTGTCGGGTACGTTGCTGCCTCTGGGGCACGTGATCGCCGGGACCATCTGGACGCTTTTCCATATTCTGGTGATCACGCTGCAGGCATTCATTTTCATGATGCTGGCGCTGATCTATCTCGGCCAGGCGCACAACGCGCACTAAGCTTTCCCTTTCGTTGTTTCTTTCCTTTCCTTAACCTTTCTTTCTTAACTCAGGAGTCATCATGGAAAACATTCTCGGTCTCGTCGCTCTGGCTTGTGGTCTGATCGTTGGTCTCGGCGCCATTGGTGCTTCCATCGGTATTGCACTGATGGGCGGCAAGTTCCTCGAATCGTCGGCACGTCAGCCTGAACTGATCAACGAACTGCAAACCAAGATGTTCATCTTGGCTGGTCTGATTGACGCGGCTTTCCTGATCGGTGTGGCTATCGCTCTGCTGTTCGCATTCGCCAACCCCTTCGCTTCGACCTTGCTGGCTAACCTGCCCAAGTAATTCCCGTTCAACGCCACTCTAGAAAGGTGTTGCCGTGAGTATCAATGCGACCCTGTTCGTACAGGCCATCGTCTTCCTGATCCTCGTGTGGTTCACGATGAAATTCGTGTGGCCGCCGATCGCGAAGGCGCTGGATGAACGAGCCCAGAAAATCGCCGATGGCCTCGCCGCTGCCGACCGTGCCAAGTCCGAGCTGACCGCTGCCAACCAGCGCGTCGAGAAGGAATTGTCACAGGCGCGCAACGAAACGGCCTCGCGTCTTGCGGACGCCGACCGTCGTGCCCAGGCCATCATCGAAGAGGCCAAGGCCCGTGCCACCGAAGAGGGCAACAAGATCGTTGCCGCTGCGCGTGCCGAGGCCGAGCAGCAAACGGTGCAAGCCCGCGAATCCCTGCGTGAGCAGGTGGCAGCACTGGCCGTCAAGGGTGCCGAGCAGATTCTCCGCAAGGAAGTCAACGCTGGTGTCCATGCTGACCTGCTGAACCGCCTGAAGACCGAGCTGTAAGGGGACAACATGGCAGAACTCGCCACCATTGCACGCCCTTACGCTGACGCCCTGTTCAAGGCGGCTACAGCGGGTGCGGGCGTCGATCTGGGCAACACCGTTGCCTGGGTGGACGAACTGGCGGCGATTGCCGCCAACCCCCAACTGCGCCAGCTCGCGGACAGCCCCAAGGCGACGGCAGACCAGGTGTTTGACGTCTTCACGGGCGTAGCGCGGTCCGCGCTGCCCGAAATGGCGAAAAATTTCCTGCGTACGGTCATCGACAATGGCCGTCTCAGTGCGCTCCCCGAGGTTGCCGAGCAATTCCGCGCCCTCGTGAATCGCCGCAACGGTTCTTCGGATGCCGTGGTGTACAGCGCCTTCCCGATGGACGGTGCTGCATTGGCCGACGTCGGTGCCGCGCTCGAAAAGCGTTTTGGCCGCAAGCTCAATCTCACCGTGCAACAGGACGAATCCCTGATCGGTGGTATTCGCGTAGTGGTGGGTGACGAGGTGCTGGACACTTCGGTCAAGGCCCGTCTTGAACAAATGAAAGCAGTCCTCACCGCCTGACGCGGAGAGGCCTCGCGAACCAAAGAAAGAAGGAAAGAGTCATGCAACTCAATCCCGCAGAAATTTCTGAACTCATCAAGAGCCGCATCGAAGGGCTGGCCGCCAGCAGCGACATCCGCAACCAGGGCACCGTGGTGTCCGTGTCCGACGGTATCGTGCGCGTTCATGGCCTTTCGGACGTGATGCAAGGCGAAATGCTGGAGTTCCCTGCCACCAAGGACGGCCAGCCCTCCTTCGGTCTGGCACTGAACCTCGAACGTGACTCCGTTGGCGCCGTGATTCTGGGTGAGTATGAGCACATCTCCGAAGGCGATACCGTGAAGTGCACGGGCCGCATTCTGGAAGTGCCCGTGGGCCCCGAACTGGTGGGCCGCGTGGTCAATGCACTGGGCCAGCCGATCGATGGCAAGGGCCCCATCAACGCCAAGCTCACCGACGTGATCGAAAAGGTCGCACCGGGCGTGATCGCCCGCAAGTCGGTGGACCAGCCCCTGCAGACTGGCCTGAAGTCGATCGACTCGATGGTGCCCGTCGGCCGTGGCCAGCGCGAGCTGATCATTGGCGACCGCCAGACCGGCAAGACCGCCGTGGCCATCGACGCCATCATCGCCCAGAAGGGCCAGGGCGTGACCTGCATCTACGTCGCCATCGGCCAGAAGGCTTCGTCGATCAAGAACGTGGTTCGCGCCCTGGAGCAGGCTGGTGCCATGGACTACACGATCGTGGTGGCCGCATCGGCTTCCGAGTCGGCTGCCATGCAGTACGTGTCGGCTTATTCGGGCTGCACGATGGGCGAGTACTTCCGCGACCGCGGTGAAGACGCGCTGATCGTATACGACGACCTGTCCAAGCAGGCCGTGGCCTACCGCCAGGTTTCGCTGCTGTTGCGTCGCCCACCAGGCCGCGAAGCCTATCCCGGCGACGTGTTCTATCTCCACAGCCGCCTGCTCGAACGCGCAGCCCGCGTGAACGCCGACTACGTCGAAGCGTTCACCAAGGGTGCTGTGAAGGGCAAGACTGGTTCGCTCACCGCACTGCCCATCATCGAAACGCAAGCCGGCGACGTTTCCGCTTTCGTTCCAACCAACGTGATTTCGATCACCGACGGTCAGATCTTCCTGGAAACCAGCCTGTTCAATGCCGGTATCCGCCCCGCCATCAACGCCGGTATCTCGGTGTCGCGCGTCGGTGGCGCTGCCCAGACCAAGCTGGTGAAGAACCTGTCCGGCGGTATCCGTACCGACTTGGCCCAGTACCGTGAACTGGCTGCCTTCGCGCAGTTCGCTTCCGATCTGGACGAAGCCACCCGCAAGCAGCTCGAGCGCGGTGCCCGCGTGACGGAATTGCTCAAGCAGGCACAGTACAGCCCGCTGCCCATTTCGCTGATGGGCGCCACGCTGTTTGCTGTGAACAAGGGCTTCCTGGACGATGTTGACGTAAAGAAGGTGCTCGATTTCGAACACGGCCTGCACCAGTTCCTCAAGACCAGCCACGCCGCATTGCTGGCCAAGCTGGAGAAGGACCGCGCCATGGACAAGGACGCTGAAGCCGAGTTGATCGCTGCCGTGGGCGCGTTCAAGAAGTCGTTCGCTTAAACCGGACGAGGAGCCATCATGGCAGCAGGCAAGGAAATACGCGGCAAGATCAAATCGGTGGAAAACACCAAGAAGATCACCAAGGCCATGGAGATGGTGGCCGCATCCAAGATGCGCAAGGCGCAGGACCGGATGCGCGCTGCCCGTCCGTACAGCGAGAAGATCCGCAATATTGCAGCCAATCTCGGCCACGCGAACCCGGAATACGTTCACCCTTTCATGAGGGTGAACGATTCCAAGGTGGCTGGCGTGATCGTGGTGACGACCGACAAGGGCCTCTGCGGTGGCATGAACACCAACGTGCTGCGCGTCGTGACGTCCAAGCTGCGTGAGCTGCAGGGCGCTGGCGTGTCCACCGAGGCGGTTGCCATTGGCAACAAGGGCCTGGGTTTTCTGAACCGTGTGGGTGCCAAGGTGGTCTCGCATGTGACGGGTCTGGGCGATACGCCGCATCTGGACAAGTTGATCGGCCCTGTCAAGGTGCTGCTCGATGCATACGCCGAAGGCAAGATCAACGCGGTGTACCTGAGCTACACCAAGTTCATCAACACCATGAAGCAGGAGTCGGTGGTGGAGCAGTTGCTCCCCCTGTCTTCCGCGCAGATGCAAGCCGAAAAGACGGAGCATGGATGGGATTACATCTATGAGCCCGATGCGCAGAGCGTGATCGACGAGTTGCTGGTCCGCTATGTCGAATCCCTGATCTACCAAGCGGTTGCGGAGAACATGGCGTCCGAGCAGTCGGCGCGCATGGTGGCCATGAAGGCTGCCACCGACAATGCGGGCAGCGTTATTGGCGAGTTGAAGCTGGTCTACAACAAGACGCGCCAGGCAGCGATCACGAAAGAACTTTCGGAAATCGTCGCTGGCGCCGCCGCTGTGTAAGCAGCTCAACAGACAACATTATTGGAGCAAAAAATGGCTCAAGTGCAAGGCAAGATTGTTCAATGTATCGGCGCCGTGGTGGACGTGGAGTTCCCGCGCGACCAGATGCCAAAGATTTACGACGCCCTGAAGCTCGAAGGCTCGTCGCTGACGCTGGAAGTGCAGCAGCAGCTGGGCGATGGCGTGGTGCGTACCATTGCCCTGGGCTCGTCCGATGGCCTGCGCCGCGGCATCATGGTGACCAACACCGGCAGCGCCATCACCGTGCCCGTGGGCAAGGCGACGCTGGGTCGCATCATGGACGTGCTGGGCGCGCCCATTGACGAACGTGGTCCTGTCAGCCAGGATCTGACGGCCTCCATCCATCGCAAGGCCCCTGCGTACGACGAACTGTCGCCTTCGCAAGAGTTGCTGGAAACCGGCATCAAGGTGATCGACCTGGTGTGCCCGTTTGCCAAGGGCGGCAAGGTGGGTCTGTTCGGTGGCGCCGGCGTGGGCAAGACCGTGAACATGATGGAACTCATCAACAACATCGCCAAGGCCCACTCGGGTCTGTCGGTGTTCGCTGGTGTGGGCGAGCGTACCCGGGAAGGGAACGACTTCTACCATGAAATGGCCGATTCCGGCGTGGTGAACCTCGAGAAGCTCGAAGACTCGAAGGTGGCCATGGTGTACGGTCAGATGAACGAGCCTCCAGGCAACCGTCTGCGCGTGGCGCTGACCGGCCTGACCATCGCCGAGTCTTTCCGTGACGAAGGCCGCGACGTGCTGTTCTTCGTGGACAACATCTATCGCTACACGCTGGCCGGTACCGAAGTGTCCGCTCTGCTGGGTCGTATGCCTTCCGCCGTGGGTTACCAGCCTACGCTGGCCGAAGAAATGGGCCGTCTGCAAGAGCGTATTACCTCCACCAAGGTCGGTTCGATCACTTCCATCCAGGCCGTTTACGTGCCAGCCGATGACTTGACCGACCCCTCGCCAGCCACGACGTTCGCCCACTTGGACTCCACCGTGGTGCTGTCCCGTGACATCGCTTCGCTGGGTATCTACCCTGCCGTGGACCCTCTGGACTCCACCAGCCGCCAGCTGGATCCGAACGTCGTGGGCGAAGACCACTACGCGACGGCCCGCGCCGTGCAAGGCACGCTGCAGCGCTACAAGGAGCTGCGCGACATCATCGCCATTCTGGGCATGGACGAACTGGCTCCCGAAGACAAGCTGGCCGTGGCCCGCGCGCGCAAGATCCAGCGCTTCCTGTCGCAGCCTTTCCACGTGGCCGAAGTGTTCACGGGTTCGCCTGGCAAGTACGTTCCGCTGTCGGAAACCATCCGTGGTTTCAAGATGATCGTAAATGGCGAGTGCGACCATCTGCCCGAGCAGGCCTTCTACATGGTGGGTACCATCGACGAAGCCTTCGAAAAGGCCAAGAAGGTGGCCTGATGAGCCGATGGCTGGGCAGCCAGTGGCCGCTCAGCCTGCAGCAGTCAAGCACCCCACCTTTTCCTAGGAGCAATGATGAACACCATCCACGTTGATGTGGTCAGTGCCGAAGAGTCCATCTTCTCCGGTGAAGCGCGCTTTATTGCGCTGCCCGGCGAAGCCGGCGAACTGGGCGTGTATCCACGTCACACTCCGCTGATCACGCGCATCAAGCCCGGCTCGGTGCGCATTGAAATGGCTGATGGCAGCGAAGAGTTCGTTTTCGTGGCCGGTGGCATTCTCGAAGTGCAACCTGATTGCGTGACCGTGTTGTCCGACACTGCCATCCGTGGCAAGGATCTGGACGACGAAAAGGCCAACGCAGCCAAGGCGTCCGCAGAAGAAGCCCTCAAGAATGCCAAGAGCGAGATTGATCTCGCCAAGGCGCAATCCGAGCTGGCCATCATGGCGGCCCAGATTGCCGCGCTGCGCAAATACCGCCAAAAGAAATAAGCGGGCGCTCCAGTTGACCACGCACCCCACCCGGCTCCGGCCGGGTTTTTTTATGGGGGCGCGAGAATCGGCGTAAGTGAGGGGGCTGTGCGCGGCGGGCTGCCAACCCAGGAGGGTCCAATGCCAGCCAGCGCGGCCATCACAGAACGTGGGGCGCGTCTGGCAATTCGTTGGTGCGGGGCGCATCCTCGGTCGCCGGAAAATGGCGCTCAAGCAGAGCGCCCACTGCGTCCACAGCCACGGTCAGGCCTTCCTCGAAACGCTCCGCGCGGAAGGCGCTTGCCATGCCTGATACCAGTTGCCGCCACTCGCCGCTACCGACATGGGCGTGCAGGCCCCGGTCGGCAACGATGTCGATCGAACGTTCGGCGATCAGCAAGTAGATGAGCACACCGTTGTTGTGCTCTGTGTCCCATACCCGCAACTTGCTGAACATCATGACAGCGCGGTCGCGTGCCGAGGCATGGCGGGCGATGTAGCTCCAGGGCAAGCCTCCTTCGACGCAGATGCGAATCTGCCCGGTATGCCTGCGCTCGCTGGCGGCAATGCGGGCGGTGATGCGTTGCAGGGCATCCGGGGGCAGGGCGCGGTGCACGCTGCGGCCGCGCCACCGGTGCCGCGCCAGGCGCGCAAGCGCAGCAAGCCAGAGGGAAATCTGCGCCATGTTCACCAGTCCCCAGAGGCGCCACCGCCCCCAAAATCACCGCCACCGCCAGAGCTGAAGCCTCCACCCGAGGATCCGCTGCTCCAGCCGCCACCCCCACTGCTGCCTCCACCACCCCCGCCGAAGCCGCCACCGTGGCCGCTTCCCGAGGTGACGCGGGACACCGAACTCAGCAGCGTATAGGCCAGTGCAGCCAAGCCAGCCAGGCCTGCCAGCACCACGCTGGTGGTCACGAGATAGGCCACGGCTGCTGCCAATCCACCGGTCAGCACCGAGCCCAGCGTGTTCCCAAAGAGCGCCCGCACCAGCGGCCCGCCCAGCATCACGCCCAGAAAAAGAAAGATGGCGAGCTCACCCCAGTCGAAGCGGTTGCTGCCGTTGGACGGTGCGGCGCCTGTCTGTGGAGCGGGCAGAGGTTCACCCGCTATGAGGGCTCCGATCTGCCCAACGGCAGCCTGGAGACCGCCGGCGTAATCGCCTTCGCGCAGGCGCGGCTTCATGGCGGAATCGATGATGCGGGCGGCTGCCAGGTCGGGTATCGCGCCCTCCAGGGCCTTGGCGACTTCGATGCGAATCTTGCGGTCATTCTTGGCCACCACCAGCAGCACGCCGTCGCCCACCGCGTGCCGGCCAATCTTCCATGCATTGCCGACGCGATTGGCGTAGCTTGGAATGTCTTCGGGGGCGGTGGTGGGCACCATCAGCACCACCACTTGCGACCCCTTCGATTGCTCGATGGCTGCAAGTTGCTGCTCCAGTGCCTGCCGCTGGGCGGGGCTCAAAGTGCCCGTCTCGTCGATCAGGTGGGCCGTCAGGGCGGGGATGGGCTGCACCGTTTCGGCGCGGGTATCGCTGCCCCCAAACGCTACGAAAAATATAACTGCTAGCGCAATCCTGATAAGCGCTACAGGCATGAAATACCTCAATATCAAGGTTTGGAGGCCGAGAAGTCGACCGCGGGCGGTGCGGAGATCTGCGCTTCGTTCTGTACGCTGAAGCTGGGCTTCGGGGCGTAGCTGAACGCCATGGCCGTGAGGTTCGTGGGAAAGCTGCGGGCCAGCACGTTGTATTCCTGCACCGACTGGATGTAGCGGTTGCGGGCCACGGTGATGCGGTTTTCCGTGCCCTCCAGCGTGACGCGCAGGTCACGGAAGCCCTGATTCGCCTGCAAGGTGGGGTAGCGCTCGGCCACCACCATCAACCGCGAGAGGGCGCTCGACAGTTCGCCCTGGGCCTGCTGGAACCTGGCGAAAGCTGCGGGGTCGTTCAGCGTGGCCGGCGTTACCTGGATGGCCGTGGCCTTGGAGCGTGCCTCGATCACCTTGGTAAGCGTGTCCTGCTCGAAGCTGGCTTCGCCCTTGACCGTGGCGACGATGTTGGGCACCAGATCGGTGCGGCGTTGGTACTGGTTGAGCACCTCACTCCAGGCCGCCTTGGACTGCTCGTCAAGGCGCTGGAAATCGTTGTAGCCGCAGCCTGTCAGGAGCAGCGCGGCGGTCAGAAGGGCGAGGAAACGTTGCATGGTGGCGGGCCTGTAGGAAAGCGTGAAGGGGATGCAAAGCCGATGGCTCTTTGCCGAATTCTGCCGCAATGCGCAGCAAAGACCGCAACGCGCGCGGACTCGCCGACGACGAAGCACAATAACAGCTTCGCCCTACGCATCGGTTCTTCCTATGAAACGCACACGCCCCGGCATGGCCGCGCTGGGTGGCTCTGCCGACGAGGTGGAGGCCACGTTCTACGAAGCGCTGCATAGCGCCGACATCGAATTGCTGATGTCCTGCTGGGCGCAGGATGATGACATCGTGTGCGTACACCCGGGCGGACCGCGCCTGCTGGGCGCAGGTGCCATTCGGGCCGCCTTCGAGGCCATGTTCAGCCATGGCCCCTTGCACGTGCGACCCGTCCAGGTGCACCGCGTGTTGGCACTCGGCAGCGCGGTGCACAGCGTCGCCGAGCGGCTGGAAGTGGCGCTGCCCGATGGCCGGCACCAGGCGGTGGTCATGGCCACCAACGTGTACCACAAGACCCCAGAGGGCTGGCGCATGGTGGCCCACCACGCCAGTCCGGGCGCCGTGGGGGATGCCCAGTCGCTCGACACGGCCCGGCCCGTGCTGCACTGACGCCATGGACGCTCGGAGCCGGCGACTGGATTTCGGCTACAGCGCGCCCCGCTGGCTGCCGGGCGCGCATCTGCAGACGATCTGGCCCGCTTTGTATGCGCGGCGGGTGGCAGGTGTGCCGCCGCCCTACCGGCGCGAGCGCTGGACGACCCCGGATGGGGACTTCGTCGACGTCGACCACCTGGATGACAGCGTGCCGGCTGGGACCTTGCGCCCATTGCTGGTGGTTTTCCATGGACTCGAGGGCTCGTCGCGCAGCCACTACAGCGAGGCCTTTGCCGATTTGGCGCGGGAGCGTGGTTGGGCGTGCGCCTTGCCGCACTTCCGCGGTTGCAGCGGCGAAATCAACCTGGCCCCCCGCGCCTACCATTCGGGTGATCATGAAGAGATCGGCTGGATGCTGGGGCGCTTGCGTCTCGCCCATCGCGGGCCCTTGATGGCTGTGGGCATATCGCTGGGCGGAAATGCCCTCTTGCGCTGGGCGGCCGAAGCGGGGGACGAAGGGGTGCGCAGGGCAGACGCTGTGGCGGCCGTGTGTGCGCCACTCGACCTCGCCGCAGGCGGGCGGGCGATAGGGCAGGGCTTCAACCGCCAGGTATACACGCGCATGTTCATGCGCACCCTTGTTCCGAAGGCCCTGCAAAAACTCGCGCAACACCCCGGCCTGTTTGATCGGGAGAGCCTGCTGGCAGCGCGCGATCTTTACGCATTTGACAACGTATTCACCGCGCCCTTGCATGGTTTTCGCGACACCGACGACTATTGGCGCTGTGCGTCAGCCAAGCCATTGCTGCACCTGGTTCGCGTGCCTGCTCTGGCGCTCAATGCGCTGAACGATCCCTTTGTGCCCGCGACGAGCCTGCCTTCGGCCGCTGAAGTAGGCCCCTGCGTGGAACTGTGGCAGCCCTCGCATGGTGGCCACGTGGGGTTTGTGCAGGGCTCCCTGCCCGGCCACGTAGCGGCCATGCCGCGCGCGGTGGCCGACTGGCTGCTGAAACATGCCATTGCGCATCACACGGGCGGCTCAGGGTTGGACGCGGCACAATGGCCTCATGGATGACATCGTCAAGCAGGCCATTGCCAAGTGGCCGAACGTTCCTGATTGCTATGGGTGGCTGGGCCTCGACGCGCGCGGGCGCTGGTATATGCGCGACGACGCTGTTCAGGCCGCGGGGCCGTTTCCCCAAGCGCGGGGCTCGCTGTTGCAGCACGCGAAACTGATCGAGTTCATCGCGCGCAATTACGAGCCCGATGGGCAAGGGCAGTGGTTCTTTCAAAATGGCCCGCAGCGCGTGTATGTGGAACTCGAGTGCACGCCGCTGGTATGGCGGGTCGAACCCGATCTTTCACTGATTGCCCACACGGGGGCAAGAGCACAGGCCAGGGAATGCCTTCTGGACGAACAGGGCCGCGTCTACCTGGGCACGGAAATGGGCGTTGGCCTGGTCCACACGCTCGACATGGAAACCGTGGCGAATGCTGTCGAAAACGGCACATGGGTGCCCCTGCCAGTTCAAAGTGCAGACCTGCAGGGCCGTTATGGCTTTGTGACAAGCCCCCAGAAACACAGTGCCGCCTCCTGATCGCGCATGCGCTGGCGGTGAGGTGCCGTCGTTGGCCATCTGGGCGAAAAAAAACCGACCCTCAGGTCGGCTTGGTGCGGTGCTAAAACAGCAGCTTATTTAGCGGCTGCCGCCATGTATTCCACCGCAGCGCGCAGGTCCGCGTCGGACGCCTGGGTGCCGCCGCGCGGGGGCATGCCGCCCTTACCTTGTGTGGCATTGGTGAACAGAGCGTCCATGCCCGCTGCCAAGCGCGGGGCCCAGGCTGCCTTGTCGCCAAATTTGGGGGCGCCAGCAATGCCGGCGCCGTGACAAACTTGGCAGGACTGCTTGAAGAGGGCTTCGCCATTTCCGGCCGTGGCGGCAGCTACGGGTGCCGCAGCGGCGGGTGCGGCTGTCGCTGCGGGTGCATCGGTGGAGGCTGCAGCAGGAGCCGCGGCGCCTGCAGGCTCGGCAAACTTCGCGCCACCGGCA
This sequence comes from Acidovorax delafieldii 2AN, assembly GCF_000175235.1. Lineage (GTDB taxonomy): Bacteria > Pseudomonadota > Gammaproteobacteria > Burkholderiales > Burkholderiaceae_C > Acidovorax > Acidovorax delafieldii_B. The sequence continues at coordinate 14,718 of NZ_ACQT01000074.1, forward strand.
TTGGCCATATAAGCCACAGCGCGGGCGATTTCGGTATCGTTGAATTCGCCGCCGCCTTGAGGCGACATGGCGTTCTTGCCCTTGAGCGCAGATTGCACCAAGGCATCGAAACCTGTCTTGATGCGTGGCCCCCAGGCGTCGGCATCGCCGAACTTGGGCGATCCTGCAGCGCCGGTGGCGTGGCAGGCAGCGCATTGGCCCTTGAACACTTCCTCGCCGGAGCGCAGTGGTCGGTTGGCATCGCGAATTTCAACCATGCCCACCTTCTGGATGCGCTCGGCGATGGCTTTTTCCGGGTTTGCTGCGCCGGCAGCTGTCTTGTTGTCGGAAGAGACATAAAAGACCAGACCGATGATGGCAAAGATCGGAATCACAAACGCGAAAATTACCGCGACCAGCAACTGCTTGGGGTTCTTGATCGGGCCGGTATGGGCTTCTTCGGGATGGTTATCGCTCATGACGTCCTCAGGTGAATCGGGGGCTTGATGAAATCAACCTTTAATTATATGAGGATGTGCACGCGGGATGCGCAAGGAGCGCCCCCGCCCTTCGTGCGGTTGGGGTGCACCGCTTGTCACTGTGCGTGCTGATGGCGAGCGCTGAGCATTCCACTTCCTTGGGAGCATTGATGGCAGATGACCGGAATGAGAACGGTGTCGGGCGTGGGGCAGAGACGGCGCCCCCAACGCTCGTTGGATGGCGCACCAACGTGCACCTGTGCTCATGGTTGTGCCCAGAACTTCGATCGTTAGGTTTCTTGAAATTTAGCCGCTGCGACGTGCGATAATCCCTAGGTTTGTTCAGTGCCTGCAGGGCGGCTGTAGCTCAGTGGATAGAGTATTGGCCTCCGAAGCCAAGGGTCGTGGGTTCGATCCCCGCCAGCCGCACCAACCCAGCCGTTGGTCTTGTGTCCATGGGGCAATGAAAAGATTGCCTCATTGTGTAGATGTTGTATTTGTTCGGTGGGGTTGAGAAAACAGTGCTATAATTCGAAATTCTTCGGAGGGGTGCCCGAGTGGCTAAAGGGGGCAGACTGTAAATCTGTTGGCTTACGCCTACACTGGTTCGAATCCAGTCCCCTCCACCAGTTGTTGGATGATGAGTAAGTGGCCCGGTGTGTATCGGGCTCGCAAAGGTGGCAAGTGCCGCTGATGCGGGAGTAGTTCAATGGTAGAACCCTAGCCTTCCAAGCTAATGACGCGGGTTCGATTCCCGTCTCCCGCTCCATTGTCTGTTGGCTGGCTGTAAGGTTTGAAGAGTCTTTGGTGCTGCATCCGCAGTCCAATGCCCATGTGGCTCAGTGGTAGAGCACTCCCTTGGTAAGGGAGAGGTCGCGGGTCCGATTCCCGCCATGGGCACCAATTCTGGTGCGTCCGAGTCCGGTTGCGCCGAAATCCTGTTTTGTTGGCATAGATTTTTTTCGGAGTCGG
>NZ_ACQT01000073.1 GCF_000175235.1 Acidovorax delafieldii 2AN
CCCGCCGCGCCGTCTGCAGCGGCGCCCGGCAACGAATCCGAGGGTGTGAGTCCCCTTGCCGCCGCCGCGTCTCCGGCGCCTTCGGGCAACGGAGCGGGTGGCTGGGAGCATGCCCTTGAAAGCGAGGCCCAGAAACTGCTGTCCACGGGCCACGCGGAAGTGTGGGATGCGCTCACCCGGCGATTCGAGTCGCGCCTCATCCGCACGGCGCTGGCAGCGACGCACGGCCGCCGCATGGAAGCAGCGCAACGGCTAGGCATCGGTCGCAACACCATCACGCGCAAGATCCAGGAACTGGGCCTTGATGCCCCTGATGAGGGGTAAAAGTGGTTCTTGCGCTTGTATGTAAAGCGCGAGCAGCTATGAAAATGAGAGCTATTGCAGGGCGGTCGGGATACGCCGGCTGACGCCTCGCGGGTGCACGCCCATGGCCGTCAGGGGGGCCATATTCCCGCAAGCGCTTGCGGTCCGCGTCCTACATGCAGGCCCTCCGTGCACCGACCTGCCACTGCCGAGGCGCTTCTGACAATGAAATCACTGTTAACCAACCGGAGATTTCTATGTCGGATTTCAACGATGCCAACCGCGACCCCTTGACCAACGAACCCGGCGCACATCCCGTGGGAACCGGTCTGGGTGCTGCCGTGGGCGGCGCTGCCACGGGCGCAGCCGTGGGCGCCATGGCAGGTCCCGCCGGTGCTGCGGTGGGCGGCGTGGCGGGCGCCATCGTGGGCGGGCTTGCGGGCAAGGCCGCAGCCGAGGCGGTCAACCCCACCGAAGAAGATGCATATTGGCGCGAGGCCTATGCGCGCGAACCCTATTACGTGAGCGGCCGCACGTATGAGCAATACCGCCCGGCCTATGAATTGGGCTGGACGTCCGCTTCGCGCCACGAGGGCAGTTTTGATGCGGTCGAGTCGCGGCTGGCCGACGATTGGCGCGCCCGCCATGCGGCGTCGGGCATGGCATGGACCGACGTTCGCCCCGCCACCAGGGCAGCCTGGGAGCGGGCCCGTGCCACCACAGCGGCCTCCACCATGGCGGGGTCGGCGACCACCATGTCTGAACCCGTGGACCGCGAGGATGTCGTCGATATGTTGAACGACTTGCTCGAATCCTGCCGCGACGGTGAATACGGCTTCCAGTCCTGCGCTGAAAACGCCGATTCCGCGCAGTTGCAGGAAGTCTTCCAGCGCCATGCCCGTGAGTGCGGCCTGGCAGGTGTCGAGCTGGAGCGCGAAATCCGGGCGCGCGGCGGCGAGCCCGCCAGTGGCGGCACGGTGGCCGGGGCCCTGCACCGTGGGTGGGTTGCCGTGAAATCGGCGCTCAGCACATGGGACGACAAGGCGGTGCTGGAAGAGTGCGAGCGCGGCGAGGATGCTGCCGTGGCGCGCTACCGCGCGGCGCTGAAGGCCACGCTGCCAGCCGACGTGCGCTCGCTCGTCGAGCGCCAGGCCGAAGGAGCCCAACGTAACCACAATGAGATCCGGGCCCTGCGTGACCGCTTCGAGGTGGCGCGGGACTGATCTGTTCTGACGGATGCTCCCAGTGGTCGGCCACCTTGTCGAGCCCGGAACGGGCAAGGGGGGCCTCCTAAAAAACAAAGCCTTTGACACTGCGGTGCCAAAGGCTTTTTTTCTGCCAGCCCTTCAACGCGGCGATGGTTGCGGGGGAAATCGGAAGGTCGCTACAAGCGACCGGGGGGTAAGGCGGTAGCCGTTGTCGAGAAGAAGAGGGGGCGCCTCAGTCGAGCGTTGCCACCACGGGCGCGTGGTCGCTGGGCTGCGGGTTCTTGCGCGGTGCACGGTCGATGGTGCAGGCCTTCACGGTGCCGCGCAAGGCCTCGCTGACCAGGATGTGGTCAATGCGCAGCCCCCGGTTCTTCTGGAACCCTAGCATGCGGTAGTCCCACCACGAATAGGCCTTCTCGGGCTGTTCGAACATGCGGTAGGCGTCGGTCAGGCCCAGGGCCAGCAAGGCCTGGAAATGCGCGCGCTCTTCGGTGGTGTGGTGGATGGTCTCGCGTAGGCCCACTGGATCGTAAGAGTCGCGGTCTTCGGGCGCCACGTTGAAATCCCCCAGCAGGGCCAGGCGCGGATGTGCTGCCAATTCCGTGCGCAGCCAGTCATGCAGTGCCTGCAGCCAGCGCATCTTGTAGGCGAATTTTTCGCTGCCGGGTTCCTGGCCATTCACGAAATAGCAATTCACCAGCCGTACAGGGCCTGTGGCCGTGTCCATCGTGGCCGCGATCACGCGGGCCTGCTGGTCGTCATGGCCGGGAATGTTGCGCACCACGTCGCGCAGCGGCGAGCGGCTCAGGATGGCCACGCCGTTGTAGGTTTTCTGGCCCATGGCCACGGCGTGGTAGCCCGCTTCCTGGAGCGCGGCAAAAGGAAACTTGTCGTCGGTGAGTTTGAGCTCCTGCAGGCACAGGGCGTCGACCGGGTTGGCGGCCAGCCAGGCCACCACCTGGGGCAGGCGCACGCTGAGGGAGTTGATGTTCCAGGTGGCAAGCTGCATGGCAAAAAAGGGAAAGTGGAAGGGGCGCGGCACCGTGGGGCTGCAGCGTTGAATGGTAGCGGCCCTGGAGAGGCCTTCGCTCGTGCCTTTTTATTTCTGTGGGGAGGAGGGGGCGCTCCGCATGGCTTGATGTGGCGCATCCTTTCGCCGAAACGTGCGCGAAAGCGTTATTTACAAGTCTATACTTCGATCGAATCGCCGCTCCCGGAGACCTGTTCCATGCCGTCGTGTTCCGTCCGAAATGTCCTTGCCATGCTCTGCTGGGCCGCCGTTGCAGGGTCTGCCGCGGCCGGTGAACTGGTGGTGTCTGCCGCCGCCAGCCTGACCAACGCTTTCCGGGATATCGCGCAGAGCTACGAGGAGCAGCACCCCGGCACCAAGGTGCGCCTGAATTTCGGAGCTTCGGGGGCGCTGCTGCAGCAGATGGCCAAAGGTGCACCGGTGGACGTGTTTGCCTCGGCCGACCAGGAAACCATGGATGCCGCGCAGAAGCAGGGCCTGGTGCTGGCGGCCGACCGCAGGGATTTCGTGCGCAATACCCTGGTGCTGATTGCACCCGCCGATGCCAAGGCGCCGCCCGCCCGGCTGCAGGACCTGGCGCAACCCTCCGTTGCGCGCGTGGCGCTTGCCTTGCCGGCCAGCGTGCCTGTGGGGCGTTATGCGCAGCGGGCGCTCGAGGCCGCCGGCCTGTGGGCTGCCGTGCAGCCCAAGGCCGTGAACACGCAGAACGTGCGCCAGTCGCTTGACTATGTGGCGCGTGGTGAGGTGGATGCAGGGTTTGTCTACGCCACCGACGCCGCCATCATGAAAGACAAGGTGAAGGTGGTGTTGGATGTGCCCCTGAGCGTGGCCATTCTTTACCCCGTTGCCAAAACGGCCGGCAGCAGCCAGGCAGCGGCGGCCGCCTCGTTCGTCGAGTACCTGGGCTCCCCTTCCGCGCAGGCCGTCCTTGCCCGGTATGGCTTTGCCAAGCCCTGATGCGTTGCCAGGAACGCTGAGCAGGTGGGGTCCATGGACATGGCGTGGTCGGCACTCAGCCTTTCGCTGCAGGTGGCGGGTTGGGCCACGCTGCTCAACCTCGTGCTGGGCATTGGCGTGGGCTACCTGCTGGCGCGGGGGCGCTTCCCGGGGCGTGACCTGATCGATACCTTGCTGACCCTGCCCATGGTCATGCCGCCCACGGTGCTGGGTTACTACCTGCTGGTGTTGCTGGGGCGCAATGGCTGGGTGGGCAAATGGCTGCAGGACACCTGGGGCATCCACCTCATCTTCACGCTGCAGGGGGCGGTGATTGCCGCCACGGTGGTGGCGTTTCCGCTGGTGTTCAAGCCTGCACGCGCAGCGTTCGAAGCGGTGGATTCGCAACTGGAGGGGGCCGCGCGCGTGCTGGGGATTTCCGAGTTCGGCATTTTCCTGCGCGTGACGCTGCCACTGGCGTGGCGCGGCATTCTGGCCGGGGTTTGGCTGGGCTTCGCGCGCGCGCTGGGTGAGTTTGGTGCCACGCTGATGGTGGCCGGCAGCATTCCCGGCAAGACCCAAACCTTGTCGATCGCCATTTACGAGGCGGTGCAGGCGGGCCAGGATGCGGTGGCCAACACGCTGGTGCTGATCACCTCCGTGGTGTGCATCGTGGTCCTGCTGGGCGCTGGGCGGCTTGCGCCGGGCCGTGTGGCGTATCGGTCGTAAGGACAAGGCATGCAACTCGATGTGGACATTGGCAAAGCGCTGCGCTCGGGCCCGCGGGTCTTCCAGCTGCGGGCGCGCTTTTGCGCGCAAGGCCAGCGCGTGGTGGTGGTTGGGGCCTCGGGCGCGGGCAAAAGTTTGCTGCTCAAGGCCATCGCGGGGCTTGTGCGGCCCGACAGTGGCCATGTGCGGGTGGATGGGCAGGCGCTCTTTGATGCGCGGCTCGGCATCCACCTGCCGCCACAGGCGCGCAACGTGGCCTATCTGTTCCAGGACTATGCGTTGTTCCCGCACCTGAACGTGCGCCAGAACATCGCCTTTGGCCTGGCGCGCGGCTGGTTCAACCCGGGCCGCAGGCAGGACAGTGAAGCTGTGGACTATTGGCTGGATGCCTTCCACCTGCGGGAGGTCGCCCACCAGGCGCCCCACGAGCTGTCGGGCGGGCAGCGCCAGCGCACTGCCCTGGCGCGTGCCCTGGTTGCCAAGCCGCGCGCCCTGCTGCTGGACGAGCCTTTTGCCGCGTTGGACCCACCCCTGCGCGTCACCTTGCGCGCCGAGCTCGATGCGCTGCAGCGGCGCCTGCAGGTGCCCATGGTGCTCATCACGCACGATCCGCAGGATGTGGAAATCTTCGGCGAGCAGGTGCTGCACATGCGTGCCGGCGTGGTGGAGCCGGGCGACCGGGGCTCCGCGCTGCAATTGGTGGCGGCCTGATTTTTTGCATGGACGGGAGAACCGCCTTCGCAGGCCTGGCTGCACGGGCCTGTGCTGCTGCGAACCCACAGACCGATACCTGGGCGAAACGACATGCCATCAAACGACAAACGCATTGAACTGGGCGGCTCCGTCTGGATGACGGTGGGCGGCGAAAACCTGGGCGGCCCCGGCCGCATTGCGCTGCTGGCGCACATTGCCGAGCGCGGCTCCATCACCCATGCGGCCCGGGCCATGAAGATGAGCTACAAGGCCGCCTGGGACGCCATTGACACCATGAACAACCTGGCTGGCGAGCCGCTGGTGGAGCGGGTCACGGGCGGCAAGGGCGGTGGCGGCACGGTGCTGACGCGCCGGGGCGCCCAACTGGTGGAGAACTTCCGCTTGATCGAGAGCGAACACCGCCGTTTCATCGCGCAGCTGAGCGCGCAGGCCGACGGTATTGCCGATGATTTTTTATTGATCCGGAGAATCAGCATGAAGACCAGCGCTCGCAACCATTTTGTCGGCCGGGTGAGCCAGGTGCGGCGCGGCGCGGTCAATGACGAGGTCGAGATCGAGACGGCCGCCGGCGGCCACACGATCGTGGCCACCGTCACGCACGAAAGCGCTCAAGGGCTGGGCCTGGCGGTGGGCGCGCAGGCGTTCGCGCTGGTCAAGGCGTCGTCGATCGTGGTGGTGACGGATGCGCAGGGTGCGCGGTTCTCGGCGCGCAATCGCCTTGCGGGCACGGTTTCGCGTCTCACGCCCGGTGCGGTGAATGCCGAGGTGGTCATCGACCTGCCCGGCGGCGGCGCTGTGGCGGCCATTATCACCAACGAGAGCTGCGCCGCCCTGGACCTGGCCGTGGGAGCGGCCGCCACGGCGATCTTCAAGGCGTCGAGCGTGATCGTGGGCGCGCCGGCGTGAAGTGAGCACCCCCTGAGTCGCCTGGGGCGTCTTTCCCCCGCTCTCGCATCGCTGCGTGCTGTAGGCAGGGGGGCGCTGCCACCACCCGCACATCGGCATGCTGGCGGCCCTTGCGCGGCAGCCCTGGCTTGGGCCGCGCCTGTATTGGCGTTGCGGGTGCGCTCAGCGCCGCTCGTAACGCACGAAGGCGAAGGCCAGGCCGTTCGTGCTGGTGTGCGCCTCGCGCGCGGTTTCCACCCATTCGGGGCCGAGTTCGGGGGCGTGGGCGTCGCCGTCGAAGTCTTGCGCGATCTCGGTCACTTCCACGCGCTGGGCCAGGGGCTGGGCCTGGGCGTAGATCTGCGCGCCGCCGATCACCCACACGGTGGTGGCGTTGGATTGCTCTGCAATCTGTAGCGCATCGCGCAGGCTGGATGCGCGCTTCGCATCTATTTCATTCCATTCTGGCTGGCGCGTGATGACGATGTTGGTGCGCCCCGGCAGGGGGCGAAAGCGCGGTGGGAGCGAATCCCAGGTCTTGCGCCCCATGATGACGGGGCAGCCGTGCGTGAGCTGCTTGAAATGCGCCATGTCCTCCGGCAGGTGCCAGGGCATGGTGCCGTCCTTGCCGATCACGCCATTCGCGGCGCGTGCGTAGATGAGGTGCACTTGCATGGCGGGCATCCGTTCGCTGGCCTCAGATGTGCAGCGCGGCCAGGCCACCCACGGCCACACCGATGGCGCCCACACCGAACATGCCGTATTCCAGCCATTTCTTCTTGGTCAGCAAGGCGATGGCGGCCAGCGCGATCGCCACCTGCAGCGCCGTGGTGGCCTGGGCCCAGCGGTGGTGCTGGTGCATCTGTGCGTCGCTCTTCTTGTCCCACTCGGTGGCTTCCTGCTCGAGCTTTTCGGCGGCGGCCTTGATCTCGTTCTTTTCCTTCTCGTAGCGGTCGATCTTGGCCTGGTACTTGGCCTTTTCTTCCTCGCGCGGCGTCAGGTCGCGCGAGACCTCGGCCAGCGATTGCTTGGTGCTCTTGGACTGGAAGTAATTCCACTGGTTCGACGCTTCGGTCTTCTTGATGGCCGCGTCGTTCTTGTACAGGCCGGCATTGGCCTGCGTGGCGCCGCCCATGTAGGCAAAAATGGCGCCCACCGTGGCGATGATGGCCGTGAACATCGCGATCTGGTTGGTCATGGAGCCGCCCGCCTCGTCGTGGCTGGCATCGTGGTGCCCGCCGTGCGTGGCGTGTTCGAGGGCGTGGTCGTGGGGGCCGTGTACGTGGAATCCGCCGGAAGACATGGTGTTTTCGGTAAGTGGTGGGTGATTTAAAGAAAAGCGGCGCTCAGACAGAGGAGCGCTTGCCCGCGCGCAGGGCCGCAGCGTGGGCCCGCGCTAGACCGCCACTGGCGCCTTGATGGCCGGGTGGCACTGGTAATCGAGCACCTCGAAGTCTTCGTACTGGTAGTCGAAGATGCTGTCCGGCCGCCGCTTGATCCGCAGGGTCGGGTATGGGTAGGGCGCGCGTTCCAGTTGCGTGCGCACCTGCTCGTGGTGGTTGCTGTAGATATGGCAGTCGCCGCCGGTCCAGATGAAGTCGCCCACGTCGAGGTCGCACTGCTGCGCGACCATGTGCGTGAGCAGGGCGTAGCTGGCAATGTTGAAGGGCACGCCCAGGAAGATGTCGGCGCTGCGCTGGTAGAGCTGGCAGCTCAGGGTGCCGCGCCCGCCGGGCTCTTGTGCGGGCGCCACGTAGAACTGGAAGAACGCGTGGCAGGGCATGAGCGCCATCTTGTCCAGGTCGGCCACGTTCCAGGCGCTCACGATGATGCGGCGCGAGTCGGGATTGGTTTTGAGCGTATCGATGACCTGCTGGATCTGGTCGATGTGGCCGCGGGGGTTTTCAGGCGTGGGCGCGGGCCAGCTGCGCCACTGCACGCCATACACGGGGCCCAGGTCGCCGTCTTTGCGCGCCCACTCGTCCCAGATGGTGACGCCGCGCTCTTTCAGCCACAGGTTGCTGCTCGACCCGGTGAGAAACCACAGCAGCTCGACGATGATGCTCTTGAGGTGCACCTTCTTCGTGGTGACGAGCGGAAAGCCCTCGCGCAGGTCGAAGCGCATCTGGTGGCCGAACACGCTTTTGGTGCCCGTGCCCGTGCGGTCGCCCTTGTCCACACCGTGCGTGAACACGTGGCGCATCAGGTCTTCGTATTGCGAGCGGACGGGGCGCTGTGGGGCTGGGGCAAGGGTCATGGGGCTGGAGGCTGGTTGTCGGGGCTCGGTGCCATGGGCGCCGGCCCGATAGTGTGCCACCGATGGCCGCAGGCGTGCCGGACATGACGGCGCCTCCGGGCGCATTGCATGGCGGCCGCAGCAGCGTCAGCCGCCAAACGCCGTGGTGGCTGCCACGCTGCCGTCGTCAAACACCAGCGTGCGTTCGGGCCAGCGCAGGGCGGCCAGCTTGTACTGGGCTCCCGGGGGCGTGCCGGCCTTGCGGGCGCGCCAGCGTGCGCCCACCGAATAGTCCACGCAAAACACGTTGTGGCGCTGGCCGTGCCAGGCAAAGGGCGGTGTGCTGCCGAACAGGCCGGCCTCTTCGTGCGTGACGGAGTCTGGCGCGGGCACCAGTGGGCGTCGCCAGTAGTGGCCCACCACCACCGGCGTGGCATCGGCGTAGCTTTCCCACCAGGCGATGCGCTCGACAAAGCGCCACTTGCCCCCCGCATGGAAGGGGTCGGTGCCTTGGCGCTCCACCCCCGAGGTCAGCACCTTGAGGGGGTTGAGCATGGCCTTGAGCAGTTCGTTGTCGGCATGGGCCTGGAGGAAGGGCGGCTTGTGCAGCGGGTCTTCCAGGTCGTGCGGCCACTGCAGCCGCTCGGCGGCCATGCGCCGGGACAGCGCCCCGTCCTGTGCCTGGCGGCGCACCTCGGCCTCCCAGTGGTCGTATTCGGCGCGTGCGCTGCCGGGGGCCAGTTGGCGCGCTGCCGCAATGGGCGCGGACAGCCAGGCGGCATGCACGATGCGCAGGTCGGTGCGCTCCAGGGCCACTGGCAGGGTGCCCAGAAAGGCGACGATGTCCGCGCGCTCGGCCGCGGTGGGGCGGGCGAAGGGCGCGTATTTGTCCTGGTCGGTCGCCAGGCGTGCGTCGAAGAACCAGCCTGCGCCGTCCTTGGCATCGTTGCGCAGCAGGCTGATCTCGTGGTTGCCCAGCACGGCCACGGCACGCCCGCGGGTCACCAGTTGGGCCACGCGGGCGAGCACGGCGGGGCTGTCGGGGCCCCGGTCGCAGAAGTCGCCCACGAATACCAGGGTGCGGCCATCGCGGTGCCGGCCCTCCACGTCGTAGCCCAGATGGGCCAGCAGGGGCTCAAGTGCGTCGATTTCGCCATGGATGTCGCCGACGATGTCGAGCGGCCCCGGCGGCAGGGCTTGGATGAGGCTCATACGGAGACTGTTCTGCGGCCTGTTTGAATTGTTTTTAGGCTTATGCGCTGACTGGTTGGACGTTAGATACTATTGAAATTGAAGCAATCGGTGGAGGCCGGGTTGCTGGCCGGCCTTCAATGCCCGCCCTTTGCTGGCCGGCGTTACGCTGACGCGCCTGGTGCCGCGGCTGCGGCAGGCAACACGCGCCCCGGGTTCATGATGCCCTGCGGATCGAGCGCCGCCTTGACGGCCCGCATCATTGCCAGCGCCGTGGGCGACTGGTATTTCTGCAGCTTTTCCACCTTGAGCGCGCCAATGCCGTGTTCGGCCGAGAACGAGCCACCGAACTGCGCCACCGCTTCGTACACCAGGTGGTTCACGTGCTCTTCCTGCTCGCGCAGGAAGGCCTTGGGGTCGCCATCTGCCGGCGCCTGCACGTTGTAGTGCAGGTTCCCGTCGCCCAGGTGGCCGAAGTTGACCAGGCGCACGCCCGGAATCTCGCGCGCCATCAGGGCGTCGGTGTATTCGACGAACGCCGGAATGCGTGAGATGGGCACCGAGATGTCGTGCTTGATGTTCAGCCCCTCTTCGGCCTGCGCCAAAGGGATGCTCTCGCGGATGTGCCACAGGTTGTGCGCCTGCGAGAGGTTCTCTGCCACCACCGCGTCGGTCACGCAGCCGGCCTCGAAGGCGGTTTCGAGCAGCGCCTCGAAGCGCGCGCGCGCGTGGTCCTCGGATTCGCTGTCGGAATTTTCGAGCAGCACGCCGTAGGGCACCTCTTCCTGCTCCACGAAGGGCACGCGCAGCTGCGGCATGTGCTTGTGCACCAGGGTCAGGGCAAAGCGGCCCATCACCTCGAAGCCCGTGAGCCCCGCGCCCAGATGCTGGTGGGCCAGGCCCAGCAGCGTCACGGCGTGTTCCATCGAGGGTACGGCGGCCCAGGCCGTGAGTTGCGCGGCGGGCTTGGGGTAGAGCTTGAGCGTGGCGGCGGTGATGATGCCCAGCGTGCCTTCGCTGCCGACAAACAGGTTGCGCAGGTCGTAGCCCGTGTTGTCCTTGCGCAGGCCCTTGAGGCCGTTCCACACCTCGCCCTGGGGCGTGACGACTTCCAGGCCCAGGCACAGGTCGCGGGCATTGCCGTAGCGCACCACCTGCGTGCCGCCGGCATTGGTGCCCAGATTGCCGCCGATGGTGCAGCTGCCCTCGGCCGCCAGCGACAGGGGGAACAGCAGCCCGGCCTTGTCCGCGGCGTCCTGCACGTTCTGCAGGATGCAGCCTGCCTCCACCGTCATGGTGAGGTTGTCCTTGTCGATGGCGCGCACGGCGCTCATGCGCGTAAGGCTCAGCACCACCTGGGTGCCCGACATATCGGGCGTCGAGCCCACGGCCAAGCCGGTGTTGCCGCCCTGCGGCACGATGGCGTTGCCCGCAGCGGCACAGGCGCGCACCACGGCCGCCACCTCTTCGGTGGTGCCGGGGCGCACCACCGCCAGTGCCTTGCCGCGCTCGCGGCGGCGCCAGTCCTGTTCCCAGGCGCTCAGGTCGCCGTCGGTCAGGACATGGGCTGCGCCCACGATGTGCCGCAAGGTGTCGATCAAGGTGGACATGGGAAACGATCTTTCAGGTGAACGGTGAAGGGGACTTGGCGGATGCCTGTGGCGCAGGGCGCCTCACGGGGCCAGGGGAGCGATGGCTTCGGCGTCGGCCTGCGCCTGGGCCCGGGCGTTGCGCTGGCGCAGCCGTACATGCAGCGTGCAGGCCGTGAACAGCACCACGCACAGCACGATCTCGGCCCACGCCAGCCATGCGCCTGGACGGGGATCGCCCCAGGCACGCACCACGCCTTCGATGAAATAAAGCCAGATCACCAGGCTGACCCAGCGATAGGTGTACATGCGGTTTTTCAGGATGCCGGCCAGCGGAATGCACAGGGGCAGCGCCTTGAGCGCCAGCCACGAGCCGCCGGGGCGCACCGGGGCCAGCACCAGCTCCCAGGCCAGGCACAGGGCGATCAGTGCCAGCAGGCTGCCCGCAGCCAGCCAGCGGGTGGCGGCAACGGCGTTGCCGGGGTTGGGGGATGAGTTCATGGAGTGTGTTGTCGGGGAAAGGGGGCGGCGCGCATTGTGCTCAAGCCGGGCGGTTGGGGCCACAATGCGCGCTCGATCTTCGTTTCCATCGTCGGCGTCCATGCAGCGTTCTCCCACCAGCCTGGCGGCCCCAGGATCATATCGGCCATGTCCTTGACCCTACAGACAGCGGTCCAGCGCCTTGAGGTGCTGGTGACCGAGCTGTCGCACTTTCCCTGGAAGACCACCGCCCAGACGTTGCGCGAGCGCTTTCGTGAGGACCGCCTGGGTCTTACCGCCAGCAGCCTCACGTTCACCACCGTGCTGGCCCTGGTGCCCTTTGTGACCGTGGCACTGGCCGTGTTCACGGCCTTTCCCATTTTCGGCAAGCTGCAGGGGGTGCTGCAGCGCTGGCTGGTGGACAGCCTGGTGCCCGACAGCATCTCGCGCCAGGTGCTGGGCTATCTCACGCAGTTCGCGGCCCAGGCCAGCCGGCTGGGGGTGGCGGGGGTCAGCGTCCTGCTGGTGACGGCGCTGGCGCTGATCCTGACCATCGACCGCACCCTCAACAACATCTGGCGCGTGCGGCGCTTGCGGCCGCTGGGCCAGCGGGTGCTGATCTACTGGGCGGCGATCACGCTGGGGCCCGTGGTGCTGGGCGCCAGCCTGGCGCTCACGTCGTATGTCATGTCGGCGTCGGGTGGGCTGGTGCGGGCCGTGCCCGATGGGGTGCGGCTGCTGTTCGATTCCATTGAATTCTTCGTGCTGGCGGCCGGCATGGCGGCGCTCTACCACTATGTGCCCAACACGCCGGTGAAGTGGCAGCACGCGTGGGCGGGCGGCCTGTTCGTGGCCGTGTGCATCGAACTGGCCAAGAAGGTGCTGGCCATCTACCTGGGCAAGGTGCCCACCTATTCCGTGGTGTACGGCACCTTTGCCACGCTGCCCATCCTGCTGGTCTGGATTTACGTGGCGTGGGTCATCGTGCTGCTGGGGGCGGTGGTCACGGCCTACCTGCCCAGCCTGCTGGCCGGCGTGGCACGGCGCGGCACGGTGCCAGGCTGGACTTTCCAGCTGGCAGTGGAGGTGTTGCAGGAACTGCAGCGCGCACGCCGCCATGCCGGCAAGGGCCTGCGGGCGAGCCAGCTTGCACAATTGCTGCGCGTGGACGTGCTGCAGCTGGCCCCGGTGCTGGATGCGCTCACCGCGCTCGACTGGGTGGCGCGCACCAGCGAGCCGGGGCAGGGCGCCGAAGACGAGCCCGAGCCGCGCTACGTGCTGCTGGCCGACCCCGACTGCACGGCGCTCGAGCCCCTGCTGCAGCGCCTGCTGCTTGAACGCGCCCAGAGCCTGGAGCCCCTGTGGTCCAGCGCCGGACTGGCACAGCTGCATTTGCGCGATGTACTTCAAAAACAATAGCTAAAGACGCTTGAAGGACAACCGCTTTTGGCCATTTTTGTCTTCATTCCGCAGAAAGGGGATCTACGCAGAGGCCTTGCCGTTAGTCCGTAGTCTTTGACTCTGTAGAGCGGGCGCCGGGCCGGTGGATTCTTCTCGAGCCCGCAAGCCCCGCCAGGCGAAATCGCAGCCGCACGAAAGTCTTCCCGCAGCCTTCAAGGCCGGGATGGCAGCGCGCGTGGCTGCGGGTCAGACCAGCCAGGTCAGCGCCACGGCTGGGTGCAGGAAAGGCCGCTGACAACAGGGGCCCAAGGGCTGCGTTGGAGCGGTGGAATGGATCGCGGTCGCGAAAGCGCTGAATGGCCTGGCCATCGTTGCTTCGCGGCTGTCCTTGCGCGGCCCTGGGGCTCAAAACGCCATCCCCGGCGCAGCGTGCTGGGTACCAGTGCGCTGCCGCCTACGGCCTGTGCAGGGCCTGGCGCAGGCCCGCATCGGGTTGGCGGTGCGCCATGTCTCAACGTGCCAGAAAGTCGCGGATGGCCTGCAGCGTTTCTTCGGGCGCCTCGGTCATCTGGTTGTGGCCCACCGGCAGGCTGGCGATCTGCACCGACTGGCCCGCCGCACGCGCTGCGCCAATCAGGCCTTGTGCGGCCCTGGGGGTGGTCATCTGGTCTTGCGCGCCCAGTGCAAACAGCACCGGGCAGGTCAATTGGGCCATGGCGGCTTCGCCCCCCGTGTAGCTGTCGCAGGCCACGAAGCCACGGTGGAACACATTGACCTGCGGGTTGCTGCGCAGCACCTTGCGTCCGAGCGCCATGCCGGCACCAAACACCCACGTGCCCGGCCCCAGCGCTGAGGGTGGCGCCGCCAGCGTGCTGCGGGAAAACACGTTGACCATGCGCAGCGCCTTTTCGGGGTCGTTCTGCGACGCCTCGATGAGCGCAGGCGATACCTTCATTGGAAAGGCCGTGCCCACCAGAACCAGGTGGCTGATGCGGTCCTTGAGCCGGGCTGCGGCCTCCATGGCAATCAGCGAGCCCCAGCTGTGGCCCACCAGAGCCGCGCGTTGGATGCCCGCTGCATCGAGCAGCGCGCCGACGAAGTCCGCGCCCTGTTCCACCGTGGCGGGCGCATCGCCACCGCTGCGGCAGTGGCCGGGCAGGTCGATGGCCAGCACGTTCCAGCCGTGGTTGGCCATGTAGCGGCTTTGCAAGGCCCACACGCTGTGGTCGTTGAGCACGCCGTGGATGAACACCACGGTGGGCTTGGCGGCATCGAACGCCTTGCCGCCGGTGTAGCAGTAAATGGCGGCGCCGTTGACTTGGATGTACATGGTCAGGCCCCCGCTTTCTCGGCCGCCTTGAGCGCGCGCTTGAGGTCGTCGATCAGGTCGTCGGCGTCTTCGAGGCCGATGGACAGGCGGATCGTGCCCTGGCTGATGCCTGCGCCCGCCAGCGCTTCGTCGGTCATGCGGAAATGCGTGGTGCTGGCCGGGTGGATCACCAGGCTGCGGCAGTCCCCCACGTTGGCCAGGTGGCTGAAGACCTTGAGGGTTTCAATGAACTTCTTGCCCTGTTCGCGGTTGCCTTTGAGGTCAAAGCTGAATACCGAGCCTGCGCCGCGCGGCAGCAGTTTTTGCGCCAGGGTGTGGCTCGGGTGCGATTGCAGCATGGGGTGGCCCACGCGCGACACAAAAGGCTGTGCGGCCAGAAATTCGACCACCTTCTCGGTGTTGCGCATGTGCTGCGCCATGCGCAGCGGCAGCGTCTCGATGCCCTGCAGGATGAGCCAGGCCGTGTGCGGGCTCATGCAGGCGCCAAAGTCGCGCAGCCCTTCGCGCCGTGCGCGCAGCAGGAAGGCGCCCACGGTGCTCTCCTCGGTGAACACCATGTTGTGAAAGCCGTCGTAGGGCTGTGTCAGTTCGGCAAACTTGCCGGCGGATTGGGGGCCGTCCCAGTCAAAGCTGCCGCCATCCACCACGATGCCACCCACCACGGTGCCGTGGCCCGAGAGGAACTTGGTGGCCGAGTGGTAGACGAGGTCTGCGCCATGCTCAAACGGCTTGATGAGCCAGGGCGATGTGAGGGTGGAGTCCACCAGCAGCGGCACACCGGCCTCGTGGGCGATGGCGCTCACCGTGGGGATGTCCAGCACATCCAGGCCGGGGTTGCCCACGGTTTCGCCAAAGAACAGCTTGGTGTTGGGGCGCACGGCGGCGCGCCAGGCGTCGATGTCGCCGGGCTTGACAAACGTGGTTTCGATACCGAAGCGCGAGAGCGTGTAGTGCAGCAGGTTCTGCGAGCCGCCATACAGCGCCGTGCTGGCCACGATGTGGCTGCCCGCGCCCATCAGCGTGGCGACGGTCAGGTGCAGGGCCGCCTGGCCGCTGGCCGTGCTGATGGCGCCCACGCCGCCTTCCAGCGCCGCCACGCGCTGCTCCAGCACCGCGTTGGTCGGGTTGCTGATGCGGCTGTACACGTGGCCGCCGCGTTCCAGATTGAACAGCGAGGCCGCATGGTCGCTCGACTCGAACACGAACGAGGTGGTCAGGTGGATGGGTGTGGCGCGCGCGCCGGTGGCAGGGTCGGGGCTGGCGCCTGCGTGCAGCGCCAGCGTGTCAAAGCCGGGGTCGGAGTAACCGGGCATCTATGTGTCTCCCATGTTGTCTATGCAGGCGGGCATTGTGGGCTATATTTGGTGCGCATCAGCCTGTTGCGCCCAGCGCGCCCTCGGAGACCCACCATGAAAGTCAGCGACATCCTTCGCGTCAAAGGGAACACCCTGTACACCGTGACACCGGACGAACCCCTGTCCGGCGCCGTGAGCGTGATGGCTGAAAAAGACATCGGCTCGCTGGTGGTGATGGAGCTGGGGGATCTGGTGGGCATGCTCACCTTCCGCGAAGTGATCCAGGCCACCGTGCGCAACGGCGGCAGCGTGGGCACCATGCACGTCCGCTCGGCCATGGACGATCACCCCCTGACCTGCACGCTCGAAACCGACATGGACGAAGTGCGCCGCATGATGCTCGACCGCCACGCGCGCTACATGCCCGTGATGGACAAGAAAATGCTGATGGGCGTGGTCAGCTTCTACGACGTGGCCAAGGCGGTGGTTGACAGCCAGAATTTTGAAAACAAGATGCTGAAGGCCTACATCCGCGATTGGCCCGAGGACGCCGCCAAGGCCTGATCGCCAGGCGGGCGCAGCCCGGCAGGTACCGGCGCGAGGGCTCATCCCTGCGTGTGCCGATTCATTCAGGCGCCTGCGTTAGGCCAGGGACTCTGCCTGCACGCGGGCTTTCATCCATGCTTCCAGGCCCTCGGCAGACATGGGCTTGCCGAAAAGGTAGCCCTGCATCACCGGGCAACCGTGCTCGCGCAGCCAGTCGCTCTGCTCCTGGGTTTCTACGCCTTCGGCCACCACTTCCATGCCCAGGCTGTGCGCAATGCTCAATACCGATCGCGTGAGCGCGCGCGCCGGCGCACTGCTCGTCAGGTCGCGCACGAAGGCCATGTCCAACTTGAGTT
>NZ_ACQT01000072.1 GCF_000175235.1 Acidovorax delafieldii 2AN
GGGGGCGCCGGCGGCTCGGAGGAGGCCTCTGTCGCAGCAGGCGCTTCGAACACCGAATCCCCCACATCGATGAACACCGTGTCGGCCATGTCCGTGGCCACTGTGTCCGGCCCTTCGGCGGCCACGGTGTCTGGGGCTTCCTGCACCACCGCGCCACCGTCATGGACGGAGGGCCTGGCGGAGCGGTAGGTCAGCGCCTCCAGGTCCGCACCGCGCCGGGGAGTAGCCGTCACATCCACGGAGGGTATGACCCGCGCCGGGACCGGGCGGTCGGAGGGCTCGGTCCAGACGCCGCCCAGATCGAGCCGGAAATCGAAGTGCTCGACCCCTTCGGGCGGCGAGGTCATGCCCATGGTGAGCAGGAATGCGTCGATGTTCTGGGGCCGGTCTTCGGGGCGCAGCGCCAGCGACTGGGCGATGGCGGCCACGAACGACGCTGAATAGTCCACCCCGAACTGGCGCTTCACCGTCTTGGCCACGCGCGAGAACGACACCATGCGGTCGCGGATGGAGCGCAGCGTGGCGGGCAGCGGCGTGTCGTTGCACAGGCAGCCATGCACCACGGCCGCCAGCGAATAAAGATCGCTCCACGGCCCTTGGCGCAGTTCCTCGTCGCCGTCGGCATACTGCTCGATCGGCGCGTAGTTCACCTTCAGCACGGCGGTGTGCTTGCGGCCCTGTTCATTGATGGCGTGGCGCGCGGCCCCCAGGTCCAACAGCACTGGCGGCCCGTTGTATTGAAGGAAGATGTTGTCGGGCGAAATATCGCGGTGCAGCGTGTTGCCTTCGTGCAGCACGCGCAGCGCCCCCAGCACCGACCACAGCATTTTGCGCAGCCAGGCCTCGGGCGGAGGCGTGCGCATCAGGGCACGTGCCTGCTTGAAGGTCATGCCCGTATAGAGCGGCATGACCATGTAGGCCGTGTTGTTGGCCTCCCAGAAGCGGAAGACCTTGACCAGCGAGGGATGGTCAAACTGCGCCAGCAGGCGTGCCTCGCCCATGAAAGAGGCCAGCCCGGCCTGGAAGGCCTGCTGGTCGGACGACGAACGCACCCACAGCGACTGCCCTTGCGAGCGGCCCGCCAGCGCCGAGGGCATGAATTCCTTGATGGCCACGGGGCGGAGCAGCGAATGGTCGAACGCCTTGTAGACCATGCCAAAGCCGCCCACGCCCAGCAGTTCCTGTATCTCGAACTCGGCCAGGCGCGTGCCCGGTGGCAGCGCATCCACATGGTTCACGCGGCTGGCAGAAGGGGGGCTGGTGCTTTCGGTCATCATGGCTCGGATAAGGCAGGCTCGCGCGGGACAGCAAGGCATTGGGCAAACGCGCCGCCCCGGCGCGGTTGCCATCATGAAGCATGGACAACCGCTCGCGGAAACAAAAGGCATCCTGTCTGCGAAAAACATCACAGCGCCGCGCCCCCCGATTGTGCCGCCCCGTTCGCACCCGCCCGGCAGGCAACCGACAGCGCCGTCCGGCCGGCACCGTGCAATGCCCTGCGGCCACCTGCACCGGTGGGCCGATGGATGCCAAAACTGCCGCCAGCGCACGAACTACGGCCGCCAACAGCTCGTTTTTTAATAGCAACTGATGCCGACGGCTATGGCGCGCTGCGCCGCACGCGGCAAACCCGCCGCCCCAGCGGTTAACGGGCAAGTCGTTACCATTGCGCCATGTTCAGTTATCGCCACGCCTTTCATGCGGGCAACCACGCCGATGTGCTCAAGCACACCGTCCTGATTGCTGCCCTGCAACACCTCACCGAAAAAGACGCGGCGCTCACCGTGCTCGACACCCACGCGGGCGCGGGCCTGTACCGGCTCGATGGCGACTACGCCAGCACCAGCGGCGAAGCCGCCGACGGCATCTTCCGCCTCATTGCGCCAGGGGTGGGGCCCCTGGTTCCCGCGCTGCAGGCCTATGTGGACCTGGTGAAGGCATTCAACCAGGGTGCGACCACCCGGGTCTACCCCGGCTCCCCCTTCATCATCCAGCGGCTGCTGCGCAGCCACGACAAGCTCAAGCTGTTTGAGCTGCACCCCACCGACCTGCGCGCGCTGGCCGGCAACGTAGCGCAGCTCGAGGCGGGCCGACAGGTCGCCGTGCTGCACGAGGACGGGTTCGAGGGGATTCGCAAATTTCTGCCCCCACCGGCCCGCCGCGCTTTGGTGCTGTGCGATCCCAGCTATGAAATGAAGAGCGACTACGGCAAGGTGCTGGACATGGCCGCCGACTCGCTCAAGCGCTTTGCCACCGGCACCTATGCCGTCTGGTACCCCATCATTCCGCGCCCCGAGGCGCACGACCTGCCCCGCCGCCTGAAAACCCTGGCTACCAAGGCGGGCAAGAGCTGGCTGCACGCCACGCTCACCGTAAAGTCCAGCAAGATCACCGAGAACGCCGCTGGCGACACCAAGCGCCCCGGCCTGCCGGCGAGCGGCATGTTCCTGATCAACCCGCCCTACACCCTGAAGGCCGCGCTCAAAGACGCCCTACCCCAGATGGCCGAGCTGCTGGCGCAGGACAAACACGCCACCCACACGCTCGAATCGGGCGGCTGACGACCCCGTCGCTGCGAGGTGA
Source organism: Acidovorax delafieldii 2AN (assembly GCF_000175235.1). Taxonomy (GTDB): domain Bacteria; phylum Pseudomonadota; class Gammaproteobacteria; order Burkholderiales; family Burkholderiaceae_C; genus Acidovorax; species Acidovorax delafieldii_B. The sequence goes on from NZ_ACQT01000072.1 coordinate 2,584, forward strand.
GCGAGGCGTGCTCCGTCAGCGGTTTCCAGCGTCACGCACTGCGCACACCCGCAGCCTGAGCCAGAGACGCCAGACAAGGGCCGCTCCGCCGCATGGGCGTCGCCCCCCTGGAGAGGCTGGGAGCCACGGCTCCAGGCCTGCCCGGGCAGGCCTGGACGTGCACGAAGAGCTGCCCACCCATGGTGGCAGCACCGAGACACCAAAGGTGACTCAGGGGGTCTTTCGTTTCACGGCGCCGGGCAGTCCTTGTCGTCCTCCTGAAGGGCAAACAACTCCACCGGCTTGAGACCCAGGCCGACCATGCCCAGTGCCTCCGCGGCGCCCCGGCTCAGGTCGATCACCCGGTTGGGGGCGTGGGGGCCGCGGTCGTTGATGCGCACGATCACCGTGCGCCCTGTGGCCTGGCTGCGTACGCACACGCGTGAACCAAAGGGCAGCGTGGGGTGCGCGGCCGTGAGCGCTCGCATGTCAAACAGCTCTCCGCTGGCGGTACGCCGCCGGTGGAACTGCGCCCCATACCATGAGGCCAGCCCCACCTCGTCGGCTGGCAGGCCGAGCGGCGACCCGTCGGCGGCGGTGGGTTCGGGTTTAGCGGGGGGATCGATCAGCATCGCCTCACCCGGCACGGACAAGAGGTTAGGGGCCAGCGCGTCCGGCTCTGCTTGCAGCCCCTGGGCCTGCGCAGCCGTGCAGGCGCTGCCCAGCAGCCACAGGCCTAGCGCCCATCGCAGCAGCAGCCACAGGGCAACGCCGCAATGGGCCCCGGGAGGCTGTGTGCCCCCCGCCATCAGATCCCCAGCCGGCGACAGATCTCCAGCGTCGCGGCGCTTTGGTTCATGGTGTAGAAGTGCAGCGCGGGCACGCCCGCACTGCGCAACTGGTCGCACAGGTCGGTCACCACATCCAGGCCAAACGCCTTGATGCTGGCCGTGTCGTCACCAAACGCCTGCAGGCGCAGGCGGATCCAGCGCGGAATCTCGGCACCGCAGGCATCCGAAAACCGCATCAGCTGCGTGGAGCTGGAAATCGGCATGATGCCCGGCACCACCGGCACGTCGGCGCCCAGCTGGCGGGCGTCTTCGACGAAGCGGAAATACGCATCGCTGTTGTAGAAGTACTGGGTGATCGCGGAGTCCGCGCCCGCACGCACCTTGGTCACGTAGGCCTGCAGGTCCGCCTCGGGAGACTTGGCCTGGGGGTGCACCTCGGGGTAGGCAGCCACTTCAATGTGGAAGTCGCGGCCCGTTTCGGCGCGGATGAAGGCCACCAGATCGCTGGCGTAGTGGAACTCGCCGCCTGCGCCATAGCCGCTGGGCAGGTCGCCACGCAATGCCACCAAGCGCTTGACGCCCATGGCCTTGAGCGTGGCCAGCTGCTCGCGCACCGACTGGCGCGTGGCTCCGATGCACGAAAAGTGCGAGGCGGCGCCTACGCCTTCGGACAGGATCTCACGCACCGTGCCGAACGTGCCTTCTTGCGTGGAGCCCCCTGCGCCGTAGGTCACCGAGCAGAAGTCGGGGTGCAGGGCATACAACTGCTGGCGCGCCACGCGCAGCTTGTCGGCCCCTTCAGGCGTCTTGGGCGGAAAAAACTCGAAACTCACCGGGAACCCGGTGCCTTGCGCGTGGGCTGCATTCATGCGGCTCTCCTTGCGTGTACAAAAAATTCTCGGTTGCCATCGCCGCCCTGGATGGGACTATCGATCCACGCCAACACCTCCAGGCCCAGCGTGGCGCAGCAATCGCGGATGCGCTGCTCCACCACCGCATACAAGGACTCGTCGCGCACGATGCCGCCCTTGCCCACCTGCCCCGGTTGCAGCTCGAACTGGGGCTTGACCAGCATGAGCAGGTCGCCCTGGGGCGCCAGCAACGGCATCAGCGCAGGCAGCACCAGAGTGAGCGAGATGAACGACAGGTCGCCCGTTACCAGCGCAAAGCTGGGTGTGATGTCCACATCGGCGCACTCGGGCCGGCGGCGGCGCTCCACGGGCAGCGTGCCCTGGGCGCGCTGCGCGCGTTCGGACTTGAAGGCCTCGATGTCCTGGTCCTTGGCGTCGTCGCTGTCGTCGTACGCTTCGTCCACCAGGCCGCCGTTGCGCATCCAGCTGTAGGGAGCCTCGGGCTGGGTCTCGTTGTCTTCTTCGGGCTCGATGACTTCGGACAGGGCCATCTCGCAGGCCTGCACCAATGCATCGGCCGTGAGCGAACGGGCATTCACACCCTCCACACAAACCACCCGGGGATCGCTGCGCAGGCGTTCGTGCAACTGGTCATGGCCCACGTCCACGCCGATCACCTGCGCGGCGCCCTGCTGCAGCAGGCAGTCGGTAAAACCGCCCGTGCTCTGCCCCACGTCGAGACAGCGCAGCCCCGCCACCGCAAGGCCGGTAGTCCGCAACGCGCCTTCGAGCTTGAGCCCGCCGCGCGAGATGAACTTGGCTTCTGCCTCGTCGAGCAGGCGCACCTCGGCCACGGACGGGATCTCGTCGCCGTTCTTGGCGACCTTCTGCCACGGCGCCAGCGGCGACAGGCGCCACTCCACCCCGGCGGCGATCAGCCGCTGGGCCTGCGAACGCGTGGCCGCATGCCCATGCTCCACCAAAAACACATCTGCACGCATCGCGCCCGTCCTTCAATATTAAATCACCCGCCAGCGCTTACATATCAAGCACAAACAGCTATCATAAAAATAGCAATCATAAGCATGCAACCCGCCACCGCGGACCCGGTTTTGGCGGGCTGCCGAGCGGCGTCCACGGCGGGGCGAGGCCCAAGGCTCCAGACCTGCAGGCGCAGGGCCTGGACAGGCCGGCGTGCAGCCGCGCTGGCACGCGCCAGCGCGGCGCACCGCGCCCCCGGAGAAATCAATACCGGTAGGTATCGGGCTTGTAGGGGCCGTGCTTGGGCACGCCGATGTAGGCGGCTTGCTCGTCGCTGAGTTCGGTCAGCATGGCGCCGACCTTCTTCAGATGCAGGCGCGCCACCTTCTCGTCGAGGTGCTTGGGCAGCACGTAGACCTTGCCCACGTCGTAGCCCTCGGGGTGGGTGAACAGCTCGATCTGCGCGATGGTCTGGTTGGCGAAGGAGTTGGACATCACGAAGCTCGGGTGGCCCGTGCCGCAGCCCAGGTTCACCAGGCGGCCCTTGGCCAGCAGGATGATGCGCTTGCCGTCCGGGAAGATCACATGATCCACCTGGGGCTTGATCTCTTCCCACTGGCAATGCTCTTCGAGCTTGGCAACCTGGATCTCGTTGTCGAAGTGGCCGATGTTGCAGACGATAGTCTGGTCCTTCATCGCCTTCATGTGCTCGAAGGTGATGACGTCGCGGTTGCCGGTGGTGGTGACGAAGATGTCAGCCTTGTCGGCGGCCCATTCCATGGTCACGACCTTGAAGCCTTCCATGGCGGCCTGCAGGGCGTTGATGGGGTCGATCTCGGTCACCCACACCTGGGCGCTCAGGGCGCGCAGCGCCTGGGCCGAGCCCTTGCCCACATCGCCATAGCCCGCCACCACGGCCACTTTGCCGGCGATCATCACATCGGTGGCGCGCTTGATGCCGTCCACCAGCGATTCGCGGCAGCCGTACAGGTTGTCGAACTTGGACTTGGTGACCGAGTCGTTCACGTTGATGGCGCGGAACAGCAACGTGCCCTTGGCCGACATTTCCTTGAGGCGGTGCACGCCGGTCGTCGTCTCTTCGGTCACACCGAGTATCTGGGCGCTCTTGCGGCTGTACCAGCTGTCGTCTTCGGCCAGCTTGGCCTTGATGGCAGCGTACAGGATGCGCTCTTCCTCGCTGCCCGGGTTAGCCAGCACCGAGGCGTCCTTTTCGGCGCGCTTGCCCAGGTGCATCAGCAGCGTGGCATCGCCGCCGTCATCCAGGATCATGTTGGGGCCTTCGCCTTCGCTGCCCTTGGGGCCGAAGTCGAAAATGCGGTGGGTGTAGTCCCAGTAGTCCACCAGCGTCTCGCCCTTGATGGCGAACACCGGCGTGCCGGTGGCGGCAATCGCGGCGGCGGCGTGGTCCTGCGTGGAAAAGATGTTGCACGAAGCCCAGCGCACGTCGGCGCCCAGGGCCTTGAGCGTCTCGATCAGCACGGCCGTCTGGATGGTCATGTGCAGCGAGCCGGTGATGCGCGCGCCCTTCAGGGGCTGCTTGGCTGCGAATTCCTCGCGGATGGCCATCAGGCCGGGCATCTCGGTCTCGGCGATGCGAATTTCCTTGCGGCCCCAGTCGGCCAGGCCGATGTCGGCAATGGCGCTGTCGGCCAGGGTAGGTGCGTTGACGCGTGCGTTCATGGTTTGCTCCAAAGCATGTTTGAAAAAACCACTCGCCGGGGGAAAGGGGGAAAGCTCACCACACGGAAAGTGGATGAGCGTCGTTGCTTATGACTCCGAGCCTCACGCCCCGCCAATGCTGGGGGCGCTGCAACGCTCCTCGGAACCCGCGATTATAAGGAAACCGCGCCCAATGTCTCCTGCGCGGCTGACCACACCCGCACACCGCCCCACACTGGCGCCTCCCGCAACAGGAGCATCTGATGGAAGCAAAAGACAAAGTGGTCATCGTGACCGGGGGCGCCAGCGGCATCGGCCGCAGCCTGGCCCGCCGTTATGCCGCCGAGGGCGCGCGCGCCGTCGTAGTGGCCGATCTGCATCTGGAGCAGGCGCAGGCCGTGGCCCAGGAAATCGGCGGCCTGGCCGTGCGCTGCGACGTCTCGAAGGAGGCCGACATCCAGGCCCTGGTGGCCACCACGCGCGAACGCTATGGCCGCGTGGACGCTTACCTTTCCAATGCCGGCATCCTGGGCCGCAAGGGCGGGCTGGAACTGGACGACCCGCTGTGGGAAGCCATGTGGCACATCCACGGCATGGCCCATGTGTGGGCGGCGCGCGCCGTGGTGCCCGAGATGGTGGAGCGCGGCGAGGGCTTCTTCCTGGTCACGGCCTCGGCGGCCGGGCTGCTGACCATCGTCGAGTCCGCCCCCTATGCCGTGACCAAGCACGCGGCCGTGGCCTTCGCCGAATGGCTGCGCATCGCCTACGGCCGGCGCGGCGTGCAGGTGGCCTGCCTGTGCCCGCAGGCGGTGCAGACGGCCATGGTCACCGGCGACGGCAGCTCGGCCGGGCACGATGGCATCCTGCCGCCGGAGCAGGTCGCGGACGATGTGCTGCAAGCGATGCAGGACGGGCGCTTTTTGGTGCTGCCCCACCCCGAAGTGGCGCAATATTTCCGCAACAAGGGCCAGGATTACGAGCGCTGGCTCGGCGGCATGCAGAAGATGTACGCGCGCCACACGCAGCCGCTGTCCTAGGGCGGCTCCGGGCAGCGGCTCGCACGCTGCTCGCGGTGCGCCCCGCTTGGCGGATGCCTGCTCAACGCGCCATGGCAGGAGCCACCGATGGCCGGGAGCAGAATGCCGGCGCCGCTAGAATCCCGCGATCCGGGCGCACATGCGCCTGCCGCGCCGACTGCCGCACCACCTTGCCGCAGCGTGTTGCCCCACCCTCTCTTGGAATCCCCCTGTGTCTTACGCCCCCGAAACCCGGCGCCGCCGCACTTTTGCCATCATTTCCCACCCCGATGCGGGTAAGACGACGCTGACGGAAAAGCTGCTGCTGTTCTCGGGCGCCATCCAGATCGCCGGCGCCGTGAAAGGCCGCAAGGCCAGCCGCCACGCCACGTCCGACTGGATGGAAATCGAAAAGCAGCGCGGTATCTCGGTGGCCAGCTCGGTCATGCAGATGCTGTACCGCGACCACGTGATCAACCTGCTCGACACGCCCGGCCACAAGGACTTTTCGGAAGACACCTACCGCGTGCTCACCGCCGTCGATTCGGCCCTCATGGTGATCGATGCGGCCAACGGCGTGGAAGCGCAGACGCGCCGCCTGATCGAGGTCTGCCGCCAGCGCGACACACCCATCATCACCTTCGTGAACAAGATGGACCGCGAGGTGCGCGACCCGCTGGACATCATGGACGAGGTGGAACGCGAACTGGGCATGCCCTGCTGCCCCATGACCTGGCCGGTGGGCCAGGGCAAGAGTTTCGGCGGGATCATCAACCTGCGCACGCAAACCATGACGGTGTTCGAGTCGGGCAGCGAACGACGCCCGCAGGATTTCGAGAGCATTCCGCTCACCGACGTGCACACGCTGCGCGCCCGCTTCGGCGCCGAATTCGACGCTGCGATGGACAGCATGGAGCTGGCCACTGGCGCTTCTCCTGCCTGGGACCACGAGGCCTTCCTGGCTGGAAAACTGACCCCGGTGTTCTTCGGCTCGGGCGTGAACAATTTCGGGGTGATGGAAGTGCTGGATGCCCTCGTGGACATGGCCCCGCCGCCCGGCCCGCGCGTAAGCACGCTCGAAGTGAACAAGCATCCCGTGGTCAAGACCATCCAGCCCGAAGACGAAGGTTTTTCAGGCGTGGTGTTCAAGGTCCAGGCCAACATGGACGCCAACCACCGCGACCGCATCGCCTTCGTGCGCGTGGCCAGCGGCAAGTACACGCCGGGCATGAAGCTCAAGGTGCAGCGCACGTCCAAAGAGCTGCGCCCCACCTCGGTTGTCACGTTCATGTCCCAACGCCGCGAGGCCGTCGAAGAAGCCTATGCGGGCGACATCATCGGCTTCACCACCCACGGCGGCGTGCAGCTGGGCGACACCATCACCGACGGTGCCAACCTGCAGTTCACCGGCCTGCCCTTCTTCGCGCCCGAGATGTTCATGACCGTGGTGCTCAAGAACCCGCTGCGCACCAAGCAGCTCCAGCAGGGCCTGGCCCAGCTGGGCGAGGAAGGCGCCATCCAGGTCTTCAAGCCCGATGCCGGCGGCAACATGCTGCTCGGCGCCGTGGGCCAGTTGCAGTTCGAAGTGGTGCAGCACCGTCTCAAAGCCGAATACGACGCAGACGTACGCCTGGAAGGCTGCCAGTACACCGGCGCGCGCTGGATCACGGCGGACACACCCGCAGAGTTGCGCGAGTTCGAGAACGCATACCCCCTGCGCATGGCGCACGATGCGGCCAACACCCTGGCCTACCTGTGCACCAGTCCCTATGACGTGCGCTTGGCGCAGGAACGGTTTCCCAAGATCCACTTCCATCCGCTGCGGGAGCATGCGGGGTTGACGCTGCAGGTCAGCGCGTAGAAGCAGCCCTATGGTTCGCGAAACAGAGTCGGCTCGCAGCGCAGTGCCCGGCTGAGGGGGAGATAACGACGCTGGTTCTTGACGCGCAAAAGACCCCGCGCAGCTTTGCAAAGCTTGCCGTTTCGAATTGCGTCTTTCGTCCGCGAAGTGCGGGGATTTTCACTTTGTCACAGACGAGTTTCACGATCGCAACACATCATCGTCAACTTTCATGAATTCGCCCTTCCCACCCAGCATCCATCGCAACAACTGGTCCTCAACATTGGCAGGATTCCAATGGCTGTGGCCACTTATGGCGTGTTGGACGGGATGGAGGGAGATGGCAAAGAGGATCGATCAGCCCGTCCACGTCGACGCACAGCAGGTGTACCTGCCAGCTGCGCATGCTTTTCTTGAGCAGGGTTGGGCCTATTTCCTGACCCCAGAAAGCTATCGAGTCGTTCCTTTGGCGTATCTGTGGCCAGCGCTCTGGGGGGCAGATCCGGAGTGGATTCGCTTGGCCAACGGTGGGCTTTGGATGGGATGCGTGTATTTTCTGTGGCGAACCTGCGATCTGCTGGGCGGCTACCGCGCAGGAGTCGTCGCCATGCTGCTCTGGGCCTTTCATCCTGAACTGCCGCGCTACTTCGCGACAGAATTGACGGAGCCCATTTTCCTGTTCGGCCTGTTAGGATGGATGCACGCGATGGCCCAGATTTGGGTCAGCGACAAGACGACCCTTCCCATGGCAGCGCAGGGAGCTGTCATGTTGACGGTGACGCTGCTTTCACGTCCGGTATTGCAACTGCTTGCGCCCGCTGGGCTCGCATTTTGCATTGCATGCCTGGCCTATTGGCACTTCAACCCGCGACGTACGGGGGCAACGGATTACCGAAAAGCGGTCGGGTGCATCTCTTGGAGTCTGGCACTTGGTCTCCTGCTCCCGCTCGCACTGGTATTGAAGAACGGCATGGTCTTCGGGCTCTGGGGTCTCGGAACGGGCTCAGGAACGGGGCTGTATCTGGGTACCCACCCATTATTCCAGGGGGCAGAGCCACCTTTCCTAGGGTTCAACTACGACGTCAATATCCTTGCTGGGCTTAAAGCCAAGGACGGCGATCATCTGGGCCTGGTAGCCGACAGAGCCGCCCGGAATGCAGCGTTGTGGCAAATCCAATCCATGGCACCCGCCGAAGCAGTCGCTTTCTTCTCACGCAAACTCTGGTGGTGGTTGGCACACCATCCAGCGCAGATTGATGTTTTCGGGAGCGCTTTGCGCAAATTGCGCCTGTTTGAGCTGCTGGTGCTGATGGCTGGCACGACCTCCATCGTCTATCGCTGGTTCCGAGGCGTCTCACTCTCCCCGCACCAGGCTGTGGGCAGTCAGCCCAACAAGATGGAAACAGCCCGACTGACATTTGCAGCGACTTTGTTGATGCTGTTTGCGCTCATGGTAATCCAGCTGATCCCCATTCTCTACAACAGCCGATACAGTTCCGCGCTTCTGGATCCTTGGCTCATCCCCTTGGCTGCTTGCAGTGTTGCTTATTTGACCGCCTCCATCCGGTTCGCCGCCACCTTGCAAAAGAGCCAATGGAGCCTCGAAATTGTTGCCCGCCAGGGCGCCTCAGTCGCGCCTACCGTAATGATGTTGACGTGCGTGACGACCATCGCCATTACCTTGTACAACGTAGTGGGCAAGCGTGAAAGCACCTCGGTGGATTCCGGCCACATGGGGCAAACCCTGCAGCACTTGAGCATCACGTCTCTTGATCGAGTCAAGACCAACGGAATGAAAGCCCACGGCAGTCAAATGTGGGTCACCACGGAATCTCCCTCTGTATTGCAAGTGCGCCTGGAGCAAGACGATATCGAAAAAATGGCACAAATTCCTTTGTTCAACGCCCTGTGGGAAACAGAAGTCGCGCTTCGTACCGAGAAGGGACAACATTGCCGTAAAGCCGAGGTTTCCTATCAGACAGCGGATGGGGCCATTTTGCAGCCTCATTACAGGCGGCCGCTGCTGCTGCCAGTCCTGGCGGATGGAGTAATTCAGCGTCTGGTCACTCATGCCAATGGTGAGTTGCGCCCACGCCAACCGGGCAGCCTCCGCACCGTCTTGCACTGTCCAGTGGGAACCCTGGTGGAATGGCGCCAGACCCGGTTCCTGGAGAGCCGCCACCCGTGGGACGCAGCCAACCACATCCGACCGTGAATTCATCGTCCATAAACCAAAGCATGAGCCTTTCGCTGAGCCTCTCCACCCTCCTTTGCGTAGTCGGTATTTCCATTGGACAGTTAATGTTCAAGAAGGCGGCTGCAGCCCTACCGGTGCAACCTGAAGTCATGGATTGGCTGCTCAACGGTTGGTTGATTACCTCTCTGGCACTTTACGGAATCACCACGCTGGGTTGGATCTGGATTCTGCGCCACGCGCCCCTGCACCTCGCCTACCCATTCATGGGATTGGCCTTTCTCATAGTGCCGACGCTGGCCTGGCTGTTTCTGGGGGAGCCTCTGCAATGGCGCACTCTTGCGGGAGGGGTGCTGATCGTCGCTGGCGTAGCGCTGGCCTCAACGCACTAGGAAACGCCATGCGTATCGCTGTCGCCATCCCCTGCTACAAGGTTACCCAGCATGTGCTGGGTGTGATCAACGCAATTGGGCCTGAGGTGCAGACCATCTATGCCGTAGACGACGCCTGTCCTGACGGCAGTGGTCGCTTCATTGAAGCTAACAACCGTGACCCAAGGGTGCGGGTGCTCTACAACCCACACAACCGAGGGGTGGGCGGTGCGATCGTGACTGCCTACAAGGCAGCCATCGCTGACGGGATGGACATCGTTGTCAAGATCGATGGCGATGGTCAGATGAACCCAGTGCTCCTGCCGCACTTCGTGCGTCCGTTACTGCGCGGCGAGGCGGACTACACCAAGGGCAATCGGTTTTTCCGACCTGAATCAGTGCAAGGCATGCCGCCAGTCCGTCTGTTCGGCAACGCGGTGCTGTCGTTTCTGACCAAGCTCAGCTGCGGCTACTGGAACATCATGGATCCCACCAATGGCTATACCGCCGCGCGCACCTGCGTATTGTCGGAACTGCCGCTGGACAAACTGGAGCAGCGCTATTTCTTTGAAACCGACATGTTGTTCCGCTTGAATACCGTGCGTGCCGTCGTCAAGGACGTACCCATGGACGCGGTATATGCCGACGAGCAGTCCCATCTTCAGGTTGGCAAGGTTCTTCCCGAATTCTTGCGCAAACATGCATCGCGACTTTGGCGACGGTATGTCTATAACTACCTGGTGCGCGATTTCAACGTCGGCACGCTTTACAGCATCTTTGGAACGCTGCTTGTGCTGGCTGGCTCGGCCTTCGGCGTATGGCATTGGGTTACCAGCGCCAGCACCAACCATCCGGCGACCAGCGGTACCGTCATGCTTGCCGCGCTGCCGGTGTTCATCGGCATACAGTGCCTGATTGCCTTTTTGCACTACGACGTGAGCAACTTGCCGACCGAGCCGTTGAGCCTTTCGCTGGCAGACGTCCCCACCAGCTCACGCTGACCCCCGCCGTACCGGCGTCAATCCTGCACCGCCGAGGCTGCACAATCCATCCCCACGTCCTTGTCCCGCGCGTCACTCATGCCTCTCCTCCTGGTCAACAAACTGAGATTCGCCAGTCTGGCGCTGCTGGCCGCCATGGCCTTCAATGCAAATGCGCAGAGTTCGCGCCCGCCCTTCGTCATTGCCCCGACCGTCGAGGGCATGTTCCTGTGTGACGAGGCCGTCGCGCAGCCGCAGGTGCGCTCCATCGACGAGGCCTACGCCTATTGCCGGCAACGCAAACTCGACGGAGCACCCGCCATTTCGCGGCTGCTTGACAAACTGGAGCCTAGCGGTCCACAGGGCAGCGTTCAGGTGGGCTACACCGCCACGCTACAGCTGCTGGGGCTGTACCGTGCAACCGCCAAGGGGTGGGCCATCGATCCTGCCCGAGTGGAGGAGTTTCTCGGCGTCATCAGCAAGGTGCAGCGCCCTGTGGTCATCTATTTTTCTGCGGACCATTTCGACTCCATGGGGCCGATCACCGGAGAGCTGCGCAGAGATCCACGCAATCTCATGCAGTTGCGCGACGGCAAGCCGCTGGAGCTGAACTATTTCGGCTACCGCATCATGCCCTACACCTTGGTGACGGACGCCGAGATCCCCGTCAACAAGTACCGCCGCGATGCGCTGACCTACGTGGCGCAGCGCATCAAGAAACTGCCCAAGGCGGTGCAAGGCCGCATCGTTGCCTATACGCTCGCGGGCGAACTCCACCACATGTTCCCGGACTTCGAGAGCGGCATGGGCGCATACCAGGACATTCAGGTCACGGACTACAGCCCCGCCTCGGTGACGGGCTTTCGTCAGTGGCTGCGCACCCGGTACCGGAGCATCGAGCAGTTCAACGCGCAAACGGGCCTGTCCTACGCTTCATTTGACGCAGTACCGGCACCGTCCAAAAACATCCGCAAGGAAAAACTCACGTCTTTTGGCGAGCACTACGACGCTTTCGCCGACGGCACGCTACCAATCGCGGGATGGCTGTGGGATCCCAACAAGGCCATTCAACAACTGGACCTGTATGTGGATGGCAGGCATATCGGCCCTGTCCCCCGCGGCCTGAACCGGCTGGACGTGTATCGCGCAGAAGCCTCCGTCACCAGCCCTAACACCGGATTTCGCTTTGACCTCGACTTCAGCGGCCTGCGCCCTGGACGGCACCTTGCCCAAGTCGTCGCCACGTCCAGCGACAGCCGCTACAAACTGGCGGAGGCCGAGTTTGTGGTGGTGCCACGCGACCAGGGGCGGGTGGCATCGGCCAGAACGGTAGAGGTGCCGTCGCTCAAGAACGCCAAGGCCCTGCCGGGCGTCCGCTCGTGGCTCGACATGCCCAAGCCTTTGCAGGACGTTTATTTCAATCCGCTGGCACGCGACTGGAATCAATACCGCGAATCGCAGGTGTACGCTTTTCTGAGCGATTTCCACCAGTGGGCGCTCAAGGCCGGACTGCCTGCTGAAAAGCTCTACTCCCACCAGATCGTGCCCAACGTCAACGCCTCATGGAACCCGCAATTGTTTGCCGCCGGCCAGACGCTGAACGGTAGCGCCCCCTGGAAACAGGGCCTGAACATGTACGGTGGCGCCACCGACAGCGCATGGCTGCGCGATTTCATGGCACGCAGCAAAATCACGGATTACGGCGTGCCCGAATTCAACCCACAGCAATGGAAAAGTGACGGAACGCATCTTGCCGCCATGCAGTCCCACTACGATGCGGGCGCCCGCTTCATCAGTCCCTATTACTTCTCAGTGGTACCGGACCGGTTCAAGGGCGGCGCCGAACACGGCGTCAATCGCATGGAGTTGAGGCCCGACAACCCCAAGGATGGCTCCGACCGCTTCTACCAGGCCATCACCGACTACGCCAAGAAGTGACCGCCGTCACAGCGGCCGCCCCACCGAGGGCGGTCACCACGCCCTCCCGCGCCCTGCGCCCTACCTTTGTTCTTTTTCATGCAGCCGCTGACCCAATGGCCCGCCCTGGCGCGGGTATCGCTCCAAGGCATCCTCACCGACATCGACGACACCCTCACCACTGAAGGCGCCATCACCCCCGATGCACTCGGTGCGTTGGCGGACCTGAAGGCGGCAGGACTGCATGTCATTCCCATCACGGGCCGGCCCGTGGGTTGGAGTGAGCCCTTCGCGATCACCTGGCCTGTGGATTCCATTGTTGCGGAAAATGGGGCCGTGGCGCTGCGGCGCGCAACAGGTGACTTTGTTCAGGAAGGCATGGTTTCCCTGCAGAGCGCGCGTCAGCAGCCAGTCAAAACATACCAGCAGGACGCCATTACCCGCGCGGCCAACTACGCGAGCATGCAACAGGTGCTGGCGCAGATCGAACGCGAGGTACCGGGTGCCCGCCGGGCCACCGATTCACCTGGCCGCGAGACCGACATCGCCATCGACCACAGCGAGTTCACCCACCTGCCGCAGGACGCCATCGACCACGCAGTGCGCATCATGCGCGCGGCGGGCATGAACGCCACGGTGAGCAGCATCCACATCAACGGCTGGTTTGGGGCGCACAACAAACTGGAAGGCGCCCGCTGGATCGTGCGTGAGCTGTTGGGGCGCGACCTTGATGCCGAGATCGACCAATGGGTGTACGTGGGCGATTCCACCAACGACCAGCTCATGTTCCAGCACTTCCCGCACAGCGTGGGCGTAGCCAATATTGCGCGGTTCGTGCCGCAGCTCACGCACCTGCCGCGCTACGTGACGCAGGGCGAGCGCGGCGCGGGCTTTGCAGAGGTGGCGCGCGCGGTGCTGGCTACACGTTGATGCATCCGGCGATGCCCGCAGCGCCCACCGCATGCGAAAGCTGCGCTAGAGTTCGACATGGACTTGATCAACACCCTTCGACAATGGCAGGCCATCGACCGGACGCGGCCACGCCTGCCCAGTGAGAATCTCATAGTGGTCGGCCTTGGGCTCGCGCTGATCGCAGCGTCCCTGCGTTCCGAGCGCCGCGG
>NZ_ACQT01000071.1 GCF_000175235.1 Acidovorax delafieldii 2AN
GCGCCCATGCCGGCCGGCCGCTAAAGCCGTGGCGCCCGCGGGCGCGTTGTGGTCGAATGCGAGTTTCGAACTGCCGCAGGAGCCCGCCCATGAACGCCCGAGTCCCCTCCCACGTCCTTGAACCTGCCTTGGCGCTGGAACGGATCAGCCAGGCGTGGGACAGCGACATCCTGCGCCAACTCACCGACTACATCGCCATCCCGGCCAAATCGCCCATGTTCGCGCCCGACTGGGCGCAGCAGGGCTTCATCGACACCGTAGTGCGCAATGCCGCCGCCTGGGTCGAGGCGCAGAAGGTGGCCGGCCTGCGGCTGGAGGTGGTGCGCCTTCCCGGTCGCACCCCGGTGCTATTCTTCGAGATCGAGGCCACGCAGACCGCCGCCGCGCAGACGGTGCTGATGTACGGCCACCTCGACAAGCAACCCGAGTTCTCTGGCTGGCGCAGCGACCTGGGGCCCTGGACGCCCAAGTACGAGGACGGCAAGCTCTACGGGCGCGGCGGTGCGGACGACGGCTATGCGGTCTACGCCAGCATCGCCGCGGTGCAGGAGCTCAAGCGCCAGAACGTGCCGCACCCCCGCATCGTGGGCCTCATCGAAACCTGCGAGGAAAGCGGCTCGCGCGACCTGTTGCCCTACATCGACGCCCTGCGCCCCCGCCTGGGCGATGTGGGGCTGGTGATCTGCCTGGACAGCGGCGCCGGCAACTACGACCAGCTGTGGCTCACCACCAGCCTGCGCGGCATGGCCAGCGGCACGCTCAAGGTCGAAATCCTCACCGAAGGCATCCACTCGGGCGACGCGTCGGGCCTGGTGCCCTCGTCCTTCCGCATCATGCGGCAGGTGCTCGACCGGTTGGAAGACAGCGCAACCGGCCGCCTGCTGCCTGCCAGCTTCCACTGCGAGGTGCCCGCCGATCGGCTGGCCCAGGCCCAGGCCACGGCGACCATCCTGGGCGAAGAGGTCTATAAACGCTTTCCGTGGGCGCATTACGACTGCGGCGGCTCCACCCAGTTCGCGCTGCCCACCACCACCGATCCGCTGCAGGCCCTGCTCAACCGCACCTGGACGCCCACGCTGAGCGTCACCGGCGCCGAAGGCTTTCCTGCGCTGCAAGACGCCGGCAATGTGCTGCGCCCCTACACGGCCTTCAAGCTGAGCCTGCGCCTGCCGCCCCTGGTGGACGCCGCCCAGGCCGTGCAGGAACTGAAATCACTGCTCGAAGACAACGCGCCGTACCAGGCACGCGTCACGTTCGAAAGCGGCAGCAGCGCCACGGGCTGGAACGCACCGGCCACTACGCCGTGGTTCGAGCAGGCCTTGAACGCGGCCTCGCAGGCGCATTTCGGTGCACCCTGTGGCTATATCGGCCAGGGCGGCACCATCCCGCTGATGAACATGCTGAGCGAGGGTTTTCCGAAGGCCCAGATGATGGTGTGCGGCGTGCTGGGCCCCAAGAGCAACGCCCATGGCCCCAACGAGTTCCTGCACGTGCCCTATGCCAAGCGCCTCACCGCGTCGGTGGCCCATGTCATCGGTGCCATGGCGCAGGCGGGCGCACCGTCCGCAGGCGCCTGAGCCTTAGGGCGCCGGCATAGGCGCCTGAGAGCCTGAAAGCTTCGTGCGCGCTGCGGTGTCGCTGCCTGCCCCGGCGCCGTTCTTCACCACAGCACCCGCTGATTTCCACCTTGAGCCGCCATGTCCGACTCCCTCGCCTCCACTTTGAGCACCCTGACGACCTTCACTGCAGGGGATGGTGAAAACCTGGCGGTCCAGGACTGGCCCCTGGCGGGCACCGCGGCGCGGGGCACGGTGCTGTTGGTGCATGGTCTGGGCGAACACGTGGGGCGCTACGACGCTCTGGCGCGCCGCCTGAATGCCTGGGGCTTTGCCGTGCGGGGCTACGACCAGTTTGGCCATGGCGAGTCGGGCGGGCCCCGCGGTGGGCTCACCAGCGACATGCGCCTGCTGGACGACTTGGCAGACATGGTGGACGCCACCCGCGCCCGCATGGTGCCGGGCCAGCCCCTGGTGCTGCTGGGCCACAGCATGGGCGGGCTGGTGGCCGCGCGGTTCGTGTCGCTGCACCTGCGGCCCGTCGAGGCGCTGGTGCTGTCGTCGCCGGCGCTCGATCCCGGGCTCAATGCGGTGCAGAAGCTGCTGCTGGCCACGCTGCCGCGCGTCGTGCCCGACCTGCGCGTGGGCAATGGGCTCGATGCGCAGTACCTCTCGCACGATCCTGCCGTCGTGGCGGCCTACTTGGCCGATCCACTGTGCCACGACCGCATCAGCGGCCGCCTGGCCCGGTTCATTGCCGATGCGGGCCCGGCCACCGTGGCGCGTGCCGCGCACTGGAGCGTGCCCACCCTGCTCATGTGGGCGGGGGCCGACAAGTTGGTCAACCCGGCTGGCAGCCGGGCATTTGCCGTTGCGGCGCCCCGGGGCGTGGTGCAGTCGCAGTGCTTTGAGCCCCTGTTTCACGAGCTCTTCAACGAAAGCGCCGAACGGGCCGAGCCGGTGTTTGCGCTGCTGCGCCAGTGGCTGCTGCGGCACTGCCCGGACAGGCAATGACCGGCCGCAGCAAGGGGCTGAATTTTGATTAAAAGGGCCGATGGCGCTTGCCCTTAGTGCGCCACCAGCTTCATTTTTGATAGCAAATTGGTCCGTGCGGCGATCGCCCTGCAAGGGCCCGCATCGGTGCCGGCCTAAGATCCGTGCAGTGCCTCTTCGCGCAGCGTCTGCACCAGCAACTGCCCCAGTTCCGCTCTGCGGGCGGGCGTCATGCGCGGCTTGATGGCCGCGATCGATATGGCGGCGAACGAGGTGCCCGCCGCGTCGGGAATGACGGCGCCCACGCCGGCCACGCCCTCCGTCACGGTGTCCACCATTTCTGCGTAGCCCAGGCGCCGGGTCCGGGCCAGCACCTTCTGGAACCGTTCGGCGTGAAGCCCGGCGGCGTTGAAGGCCTGCGCGTGCTGGGTCCGAATCCGCTCGATGTCGTCGTCCGTCGCGGCGGCCAGCAGGGCCATGCCGCCCACGCCAATGCCGAGGGGGCGAATATCCCCCACGCGGGTGCTGAAGATCTTCACGGGAAAGGCACCATCCTCGCGCTGCAGGCACACCGTGTAGTCCCCTTGCCGCACGAGCAGGAACACCGTGTCTTCGGAGATGCGGGCCAGTCGCCTCATCACCCCTCCAAAGGTCGCCACCAGCGGCGCGCGGCTCAGCGATGCGAAGCCCAGACGCATGACTTCCAGCCCGAGGCTGTAGCGGCGCGTCAAGGGGTTGCGGTCGGCGAAATGCTCCTCGACCAGGCAGGTGAGCAGCCGGTGCACGGTGGAGCGCTCCAGCTGCGTCGCCTGGACCACCTCGCTGACCGAAGCGCCCTTCTCGTGGTGCTGCCCCAGCGCGCGCAGCACCTGCAGCGCCCGCCGCATGTTCTGGGCCCCCGGGGTTTCCGCAGGTTTGCTCATGATGTGGGATAACAAAACAAAAATGTTTGTGATGTGAGCATAGTCGATCGACCATGCAGTCATTCCTTTCGAACGAACTGCACCATGAATGACTCCCTGCTGCTCATCGAGCAGATCGGCGCCGTCCGCCGCATCTGGCTCAACCGCCCCAATGCCCGCAATGCCCAAAGCCAGCAAATGCTGGATGAACTGGACCGGGCCTTCAGTGCTGCACAGGCGGATGCCGAAACACGCGTTGTCGTGCTGGGTGCCAAGGGGCCGCATTTCTCGGCGGGGCACGACCTCAAGCAGGCGCAGGCCGAGCGGGCCGAATTCACGGTGGAGGAGCGCTGGGCCTATGAGCAAACGCGCTATTTCAGCTATTGCATGCGCATCTGGGATTTCCCCAAGCCGACCATCGTGCAGGTGCAGGGCGCCTGCGTGGCAGCCGGGTTCATGCTGGCCAACATGTGTGACCTGATGGTCGCCGCAGAGGACGCCGTATTTTCCGACCCTGTCACCCACACCATGGGGGCAGCGGCCACGGAAGTGCTCATCCACCCTTGGGTGATGGGGCTGCGGCAGGCCAAGGAACTGCTGTTCACTGGCGGCAAGATTTCGGCGGACGAAGCCAAGGCCATGGGCATGGTCAACCGCGTGGTGCCGACCGATCACCTGGATGAGGAAACGCTGGCGCTCGCGCAGCGGGTGGCTGCCGCGCCGCCGTTTGCGCTGCAGATGGTGAAGAAGTCACTGAATCGCTCCATCGACGTGCAGGGTATGCGCCAGGCACTGTCGGCGCACTTTGACCTGCACCAGCTCAGCCATGTCAGCGAGGAATACCGCAAGACCAAGGAGGCCGGCCTTGCCACCGCCATCCTCAAGGGAGCCCGTTCGTGAGCCATCGCCTTAATCCGCTGCTTCAGCCCCGCTCCATCGCCATGATCGGCGCCAGCAACAACTCCGGCCGCATCGGTGGGATGCCGCTCGATCTGCTGCGGCACTTCCGCTACGCCGGGGATGTTTATCCCATCAACCCCAAATACGAGGAAGTGTTTGGTTACCGGTGCTACCCGGATGTGGAAGCCTTGCCCCAAGCCCCCGATCTGGCCGTGCTGGCCATTGCTGCCGAAGACGTGACCAGCATGCTGGAGCGCTGCCACGCCAGGGGCATCCGTGCGGCCATTGTCTATGCGGCAGGTTTTGCCGAAGCCGGCAGCGCCGGGGTCGAACTGCAAGCCCGGCTGGAGCAGTTTGCGCAGCGCACCGGGATGGTCATTGCCGGGCCCAACTGCATGGGCTTTGCCAACATCAACACCCACGCGTACACGGCGTTCGCTGCCGTCTTCAAGAACGTGCCCGTGCAAACGCAGTGCGGCAGGGCCAGCATCATCACGCAAAGTGGCAATGTGTGCTCTGCGGTGTTTGCGCTGATCCGCAAGCTGGGCATTCCGGTGAGCCATTTCATCAACACCGGCAACGAAGCGGTGGTCGAGTTTTCCGAATACCTGGAATACATGGCGCAGGACGATGCGACCGAGTGTGTCATTGGCTATGTGGAGCAGTTGCGCAACGGCCCGCGCTTCATCCATGCCGCGCTGGCACTGGCCGCCCAGAAGAAGCCGCTCATCATCTACAAGGCCGGCGAGACAGACAAGGGCTCCGAGGCCGTGCGCTCGCACACATCGGCGCTCGCGGGTGATCTGGCGCTGTACAAGGCGGGCTTTGCCCAGCTCAACGTCATTCGCGGCAACGACTTTGCACAGATGGCCGACCTGGCCTACCTGAGCGGCTACCGCCATCGCGCGGGCGGATCGCGGGTGGCGATTGTCACGATGTCGGGCGCGCTTGGCGCCATCCTGGCGGACAAGATGATCGGCGCTGGACTGCAGGTGCCTACCCTCTCCGACGATCTGCAACGCACCCTGCGCGACGGCATCCCCGACTACGGAATGGTGTCCAACCCGGTGGACGTGACCGGCAACGTCGTGAACTCGCCCGAATTCGTGCGCACGATCTTCCAGGCGCTGGGCGAGACGGACCAGGTGGACACTGTCATCGTCTATGCCCCCGGCTACCTGCTGGACCGCATGGCAGAGCCGCTGGTGGAGATGGCGGGGCGCTATTCCAAGCTGTTTGTCGCCATCGACACCGGCGCAGCCCAATGCCGCGAGCGCCTTTCCGGCGCGGGCATTCCCGTGTTTGACGATATCGGACGTGCCACGCAAGCGCTGGCGCCCTTTTGCCAGTGGATGGCCCGGCACGAGCAGGTGGCGCATTGGGCACGGCTGCGCGCTGGCGGAGGTTCCCCGGTTCCGGGTGCCGCGGCCACCACTGCTGCTTGCGTGGCTCCGCGGCTCAACGAGCACCAGACCAAGCAGTTGCTGGCGCCTTACGGGGTCACCTTCTTGCCCGGCATGTCGGCAGGCAACGCTGCGGAGGCTGTTGCGGCAGCGGCGCAGATCGGCTACCCGGTGGTTCTCAAGATCCTGAGCGCGGACATTCTGCACAAGACGGAAGTCGGCGGTGTTCGCCTGCATCTGGCGGACGAAGCGCAATTGCGGCAGGCGTGTGACGCCATGCTGGAGTCGGTTGCGCGTCAGGCGCCCCAGGCCCGTATTGACGGCTTTCTGGTGCAGCCCATGGCCACCGGCGGCGTAGCCGAGCTGATCGCCGGCGTCACCCACGACCCCGTGTTCGGCCCCGCACTCACGGTGGGCCTGGGTGGCGTGTTGACGGAGATTTACCAGGACGCCAGCCACCGCCTGCTTCCGGTCGATGAGGGCATGGTGCGGGACATGCTCCATGAGCTGACCGCATGGCCGCTGCTCGACGGATTTCGGGGCCGCCCCATTGCCGATGTGGATGCGTGCTGCCAGACGATCGCCGCCCTGTCGGACGCGCAGCAGGCGCTGGGCCCCCACGTGACCGACATCGAGATCAATCCCATCCAGGTGCGAGCGCAAGGCCACGGGGCTTGGGGCCTGGATGCCCTGGTCCTCTTCACCCCCCAAGAAACCCAAGGAGACAAACCATGAAATTGGCATTCAAGCAACTGGCTGTCGGGCTGGTGACTGCGGCGGCATTGGTCAGCACGGGCACTGCCGTGGCGCAGGACAGCTTCCCCAGCAAGCCCATCCGCATGGTGCTGCCGTTCCCGCCCGGCGGCGTGACCGATCTGCTTGCGCGTGCGCTGGCCGACAAGCTCGCCCCTCGCCTTGGGCAGCCCGTGATCGTTGACAACAAGCCGGGTGCGGGCACCGTGCTGGCCTCTGATCTGGTGGCCAAGGCGCCTGCCGACGGCTACACCCTGCTGTTGGCGGCGTCCTCCCTCGGAACCGCTCCGCTCATCTATGAAAAAGTCAGCTACGACCCCATCAAGAGCTTCACCCCGGTGACGCAGGTGGCTTCGGTGGTGCATGTGCTGGTGGTGAACCCATCGCTGCCGGTCAAAAGCGTGAAGGAACTTGTGGACTATGCCAAGGCCCACCTCGGAAAGCTCAACTACAGCTCGACGGGAACCGGCACCTCCACCCATCTGGAGGGGGAACTCTTCAAGAGCATGGCCAATGTCTACATGGTCCACATCCCCTACCGTGGCAGCGGCCCTGCGCTGACCGAGCTGGTCGGCGGGCAGGTGAACGTGATGTTTGATGCGCTGGGGTCCTCCGGGCCGTTCATACGGGCCAACAAGCTGCGCGCGCTGGCCGTCACCACCGCCAGCCGCTCGCCATCGATTCCCGAGCTGCCCACCGTGGCGGAGTCGGGCCTTCCGGGCTACGAGGCCATGCCATGGCTGGGCCTGGTGGCTCCGGCAGGCACCCCTGCTCCCGCAGTGGACCGCATCTACAAAGAAGTTCACAAGATCCTGCAGGAGCCTGAAGTGCGCGAGCGCTTCAAGGGCTGGGGCCTCGACATCATCGGCAACTCGCCCGCGGAATTCGCCAGCTTCATCCGCCGGGACGTGGATCAGTGGAGCAAGGTGATCCGCGGCGCGGGCATCAAGGCGGACTGACACAGCATGTTGTTCACACTGACGGATGAGCAGCGGCTGATTCAGTCGAGCGCTCTGGACTGGCTGGGCCATCACTACGATTTTCGCCAGCGCGAAGCCAGCGTGCACCGCGATGGTGGTGCGGCCGGAGTATGGGCTGCCTTTGCCGAGATGGGGTGGCTGGGCCTGGCGCTGTCGGAAGACGTGGATGGCATTGAAGGGGGCCTGATGGAGAAGGGGCTGCTGATGCAGGCCCTGGGCCGCCACCTTGTCGTGGAGCCATTCCACAGCAGCGCGGTGTTGGCCGCGCGGCTGCTGGATCTCGCAGGGAGCCCGGCACAGCGGCAACAGTGGTTGCCTGCCGTGGTGGCGGGCCAGCAGCGGTTGGCACTGCTCCACCACGAACAGGGAGATGCCCTGCCGTGGGGCCGCCGCCACTGCACGGCCCAGGCACGCACCACCGGGTGGGTGCTGGACGGGGCCAAGAAGGCGGTGGTGGGAGCCGTGGGCGCGGCGCGATGGCTGGTCACCGCCACGGACGGCGAGGGCGGGACCCAGGTGTTCCTGGTCGATCCCGAACAGGCAGGCGTGCACATCGATGCCTATGGCACCAGCGATGGCCGGCAGGCGGCCGATATCTGCCTGGAACAGGTGGAGGTCGGCCACGACGCCCTGCTGGATGGTGCGGACTGCAGCGCCGCCCTCGAGCGGGTGCTGGCGGAGGGCATCATCGCTGCATGCTGGGAAGCCACAGGCGCCATGCAGGCGGCGCTGGAGCAGACACAGCTCTATACCCAGCAGCGCAAGCAGTTCGGGCAGGCGATTGCCAGCTTCCAGGTGGTGCAGCACCGCTTGGCCGAGATGGCCGTTCAGTGCGCCGAAGCGCAGGCGGCCTGTGAATTCGCCACCATGCGGCTGGAGAAGCACAGCGACATGCAGGCCCGACAGCTGGCCGCCGGCGTGAAAAGCAAGGTCGGCCGGGCGTCCCGCTTCGTGGCCCAGGAGTGTGTGCAGCTGCACGGAGCCATGGGCGTTTGCGAAGAGCTGCCTATCGCCAGCACGTTCCGCCTGTTGACGGCGTTTGCCCACGAAAGCGGCCATGCCGACAGCCACGCCCAATGGCTGGGTGTCCAGCTTGCGCGCACGGGCGGCTATGCCCACAGCCAGACATTGGGAGCTTTTGATGCACCTTGAACTCAGCCCCGAAGACCGGGCATTTCGCCAGGATGTGAGGGATTTCATCGCCGCCCACCTGACGGAGGCGATGCGGCAAGGCCAAAGCCTCACCACCTCCATGTACCCCGAGCCAGAGGTGTCGCGGCCCTGGCAGCAAGCCTTGAATGCCAAAGGATGGCTTGTTCCGCTGTGGCCCGCGGAGTGGGGTGGGACTGGCTGGACTGCCTTGCAGCGCTTCATTTTTGAAACCGAGTGCGCATTGGCCGGAGCGCCCCTGGTGCACCCCATGGGCGTGCGCCTGGTGGGACCGGTGCTGCTGAAGTTCGGCACCGAAGCGCAAAAGCGCGAATATCTTCCCAAGATTCTGTCGAGTGAGGACTATTGGTGCCAGGGCTTTTCGGAACCCGATGCGGGTTCCGACCTGGCCTCGCTCAAGTTGCGGGCTGATCGCGACGGTGATGATTACGTGCTCAATGGCACCAAGGTGTGGACCACCCATGCGCACCATGCCAACCGCATGTTCGCCCTGGTCCGCACCAGCCATGAGGGCAAGCGTCAGCAGGGCATCTCGTTCCTGCTGATCGACATGCACAGCCCCGGCATCACGGTGCGTCCCATCCATACGATCGGAGGTGACCACGATGTCAACGAAGTCCACTTCGACAATGTCAGGGTTCCCATCCGGAACCGGGTGGGCGAGGAGAACGCAGGATGGGAATGCGCCAAGTACCTGCTGGAATTCGAGCGGGGCGCGGGCATTTTCAGCCCCCGCCTGCGCGGCCAGCTCAAGAGGGTGGCCGAAGCGCTGCACGGTATTCCGGCAGATCGCGAAGACCTGGGCAACATCCACCGCAAATTGGGCGAGGTGAATGCCGACCTCGACACCTTCGAATGGCTGGAGATGCGCACCATGGCTGCTTTGCCGCCGGGCGGCAATCCGGGCCCTGTTGCTTCCATCCTCAAGCTGCGGGCAAGCCGCCTCAAGCAAGCGATCGGTGAACTGGGTGTTGATGCGCTGAGTGCGGACAGTCGGCGGTGGCGCAGTGCTTCCGAACGCGGCGGTGCGCCGTCCAGGCAGGCCCAGACGCTGGTGCCTGAGTATTTCAACAGCCGGGCCTTCACGATCTTCGGCGGCGCCGCCGAGATTCAACTCGGGCTGATCGCCAAGACGGTACTGGGGGTGTGAATGGCCTCCGCCTGCCCGGGGGCGGGTGTAGGCCCCATCATGCCTGCATCGCCATTAGGGCTTGAGGGGCGGCAGTGGGCGTCGTCCCTTGGGGGGGCTCACGCTGCCCGCGCTTGGCGCTGGCGCAACGCCAGCCACAGCAGGGCCGCGCCAGTGATCGCAATGGGGGCCAGCGAGCCATAGTTGAGCAGCGTCCACCCCTGGGTGGTGACCAGCACGCCAGAGGACAACGAACTCACGGCCAATGTGGCAAACACGCAGAAGTTGAGGGCGGCCTGGGCGCGGTCCTTTTCTTCGGGGCGGTAGGCCGTCAGCGCCAGCGCCGTGCTGCCGGTGAACAGGAAGTTCCAGCCCACGCCCAGCAAGAACAGGGCCACTCCGAAGTGCTGCAGGTCCACCCCCATGAGTGCAATCACCACGCATCCCAGGTTCAGCACCACCCCTGCGCCCATGACCGGCAGTACGCCAAGACGCTTGATGAGGTGGCCCGTGAAAAAGCCGGGAGCAAACATGCCGACCACGTGCCACTGCAGCACCTGCGCCGCGTCATCAAAGGCAAAACCGCAGACCTGCATGGCCAGCGGGGTGGCGGCCATCAGCAGGTTCATCACGCCATAGCCCAGGGCGGCACCCAGCACTGCCACGGCAAAGGCGGGCTCGCCCATCAGCGCGACCAGCGGGCGTCCGTGCGCACGCTGTCCGGCGGCGGGCCGCGATGGCGGCGGCTCGAACCGGATGGCGGCCATGCAGGCCATGGCCAGCAGCGCGACCGCCATCAGCGCCACGTAGGCACCTGCAAACGCCACTGGAAACAGCGTGCGCGTGGCGCTGGCGAGGTTGGGGCCGGCGATGGCGCCCAGCAGGCCGCCGGCCAGCACCAGCGAGACGGCCTTCTCGCGGTAAGACGGGGCCGCCAG
The DNA here is from genome assembly GCF_000175235.1 of Acidovorax delafieldii 2AN. Classification (GTDB taxonomy): domain Bacteria; phylum Pseudomonadota; class Gammaproteobacteria; order Burkholderiales; family Burkholderiaceae_C; genus Acidovorax; species Acidovorax delafieldii_B. Next base: position 10,725 of record NZ_ACQT01000071.1, read on the forward strand.
CTCGGCTGCGGCAAAGCGGTAGAGCTGTCCGTTGGCGCTGTAGTAGCCCGCCACCAGGGTGGCGGTGCACAGCAGCCAGAAGTTGGCCGTGAACGCGGCCAGCGCGCACAGCGCCGCCGACAGCACCGCCACCGCCAGCCCGATTTGGAACGACACCTGCCGCCCCCAGCGGGCCTGGCTGCGCGCCACCAGCGGGGTGGACAGAGCGCCACCCACCACATAGCCCATCACGGGCAGCGTGGCCATCCAGCCAAACGGCGCCAGCTGCAGGCCCACGAGGCCGTTGATGGCGATGAAGACCACGTTGTTGGTCAGGAAAAGTCCCTGGCACAGGGCCAGCAGCCAGAGGTTTCGGTTCACGGCGGTAGAGCGTTGAAAAAGGAGGGGGAACAGGGGGATGGATCGGCCGGCAGGGCCGCCCGGTGGCGCTACCCGCGGGTATGGTCTGCATCAAAGCCCGACTGCATTCGTCTGGCATTGTGCACTGCTGTTGATGAAGATCAGCCCCTTTCTGGTGCGTGATCGCTAAGGTGCCGCCAGTGCCTTGGCTCTGCGCCCGCAGCCGGCCTTTGATCGCTTGTGATGGAACCCCTCAACCCTACTGCGGCCCCCTCGGGGACGCCTGCCCTTGAACTGGTCTGCCCCGCTGGCAGCCTGCCCGCCCTGAAGGCGGCGGTGGACAACGGTGCCAATTGCGTCTACCTGGGCCTGCGCGACGCCACCAATGCGCGCAACTTTGCCGGACTGAATTTCGACGAGGCGGCCATCGCCAACGGCATCCGCTATGCGCACGAGCGCGGCTGCAAGGTGTTCATGGCGCTGAACACCTATCCGCAGGCGTCCAACCCCGGGCCCTGGCGCGGTGCCATGGACAAGGCGGTGGACCTGGGCGTGGATGCCGTCATCCTGGCCGACCCGGGGCTCATGCAATATGCCGTGCAGCACCACCCGAAGCTGCGCCTGCACCTGTCGGTGCAGGGCTCGGCCACCAACTACGAGGCCATCAACTTCTACCGTGAGCAGTTCGGCATCGTGCGGGCGGTGCTGCCGCGGGTGCTGTCGATGGAACAGGTGCGCCAGGTCATCGACCGCACGCCGGTGGAGATCGAGGTGTTCGGCTTTGGCAGCCTGTGCGTGATGGTCGAGGGGCGCTGCGCGCTGTCCTCCTACGTCACGGGTGAATCCCCCAACACGCACGGCGTGTGTTCGCCGCCGAAAGCCGTGCGCTGGCAGGAGACGCCGCAGGGCCGCGAGTCGCGTCTGAACGGCGTGCTGATCGACCGCTATGCACCCGGCGAGAACGCCGGCTACCCCACGCTGTGCAAGGGCCGCTTCGACGTGGGCGACGACGAGAACTACTACGCCATCGAAGAGCCCACCAGCCTCAACACGCTGGAGCTGCTGCCCCAGCTGCTGAAGATGGGCGTGCGCGCCATCAAGATCGAAGGCCGCCAGCGCAGCCCCGCCTATGTGGCGCAGGTCACCAAGGTCTGGCGCGAAGCCATGGACCATTGCCTGGCCAACCCCCACCGCTACGCCCCCAAGACCACCTGGATGGCCAGCCTCGACCAGGTGGCCGAAGGCCAGCAGCACACGCTGGGCGCCTACCACCGCCCCTGGAAATGACGCACCCCGGAGACCGCACCATGAAACTATCCCTGGGTCCGTTGCTGTACTACTGGCCGCGCGAAACCATCTTCGCTTTTTACGAAGCCATGGCCGCCACGCCGCTCGACGTGGTCTACCTGGGCGAGACCGTGTGCTCGCGCCGCCACGAATTGCGCCTGGCCGACTGGCTGGACATTGCCCGCATGCTGCAGGACGCCGGCAAGCAGGCCGTGCTGTCCACGCAGGTACTGATCGAGTCGGGCTCGGACGTGAGCGTGCTGCACAAGATCGCCGACAACGCCGAGTTCACCGTTGAAGCCAACGACATGGGTGCGGTACGCTGTCTGTCGGGCAAACACCCGTTCGTGGCGGGGCCGCACCTCAACCTGTACAACGCGCCCTCGCTGCAATGGATGGCCCAGCTGGGCGCCAGCCGCTGGGTGATGCCGCTCGAGATGGCGCAGGATGCCCTGGCCGCCATGCTGGTGAACCGCCCCACCGGGCTCGAAACGGAAGTGTTCGCCTACGGGCGCATGCCGCTGGCCTATTCGGCACGCTGCTTCACCGCTCGCCACCGCAACCTGCCCAAGGACGACTGCCGCTTCAGCTGCATGGACCACGCCGACGGCCTGCCGCTGCGCACCCGCGAGAGCGAAGGCTTCCTGGTGCTCAACGGCACGCAGACCCAATCGGCCCGCGTCTACAACCTGGCCAACGAACTGGCCGCGATGGGCGCCATGGGTGTGGACCTGGTGCGGCTGAGCCCGCAGTCGCAGCACATGGCGCAGATTATTGCGCTGTTCGATGAAGCCCGCGGACCGGCGCAAGCGGGGGGCACCGACTATGTCGAGCGCATGCAGCCCTTCATGCCCGACCTGCCCTGCAATGGCTACTGGTTTGGCCGGCCCGGCCTGGAGCAGGGGCGCGCCGGTGGCCCCGCCCCGGGGCCCTGATTTCCGCCGGATCCCATGTACCCCGGAGAGCGCTTCAACAGCATCAGTCACCTGGTTGGGGCGGCCCTGGCCGTGGCGGGTACGGCCGTGCTCGTGGCCCTGGCCGCACGCGTTGGCGATCCCTGGAAGATCGTGGCTTTCAGCATCTATGGCGGCATGCTGGTGGCCCTGTACGCGGCCTCCACGGCTTACCACAGCGTGCGGGGGCGGGCCAAGGCCTGGCTGCGCAAGCTCGACCATTGCAGCATCTACCTGCTGATCGCTGGCAGCTACACGCCGTTTGCGCTGGTGTCCCTGCGGGGGCCCTGGGGCTGGTCGCTGCTGGGCGTGGTGTGGGGCCTGGCGCTGCTGGGTATCGTGCAGGAGGTCTGCTGGGCGCGTGGTGCCCGTCGGGTGTCGCTGGCTTTGTACGTGCTGATGGGCTGGCTGGCGCTGGTGGCGGTGGTTCCTCTCTGGCAGGCGCTCTCACCCGCGGGCTTTGCCTGGTTGCTGGCCGGCGGAGCCTGCTACACGCTGGGCATCGTTTTCTATGCGGCCGACCACCGCGTGCGCCACGGCCATGGTCTGTGGCACCTGTTCGTGCTGGGGGGCAGCGTCTGCCACTTCCTGGCCGTGTTGCTGTACGTGGCCTGAGACGCCTTTGCCCGCCATGTCCACATCCTGCATCCCTGTGCATTCTTTCGCCGCTGCCCTTGCCTGCCACCCTCGCCGCAGCGTGGCCCTCTTCCCTGCCGCGCTGCTTGGGTGCAGACTGCACGGGTGCGCCGGATTTCTTCTTGTTTTCTGAGGCCTTTGCACCATGGTTGCTTCTCCTTCCGATCTGCTGGTTGTTCCGCCCCCCGTGGGGGCCCTGTTGTCGCGCCTGCCTGCCTACCCGGGCTCGCTGTTGCTGGTGACGGCGCTCAACCTGGCGCTCGCCCGGCATCTGCCCGCCGATGTGGGCCAGTTGCTGCTGCACAAGAAGATGCGCGTACAGGTGCGCGATGCGCGCCTGGTCTTCGACTTTGGCTGGACTGGCCAGCGGTTCGCGCCCCATGCCCCGCTGGTGGCGCCCGCCACCGCCGACCTCACGCTGAGCGCCACCGCCCATGATTTCCTGCTGCTGGCCCAGCGCCAGGAAGACCCGGACACCCTGTTCTTCAGCCGCCGCCTGTCGATGGAGGGCGATACCGAACTGGGCCTGGTGGTGAAAAACGCACTCGATGCCATCGAGTTGCCTGTGCTCGACCCGCGCCAATGGACGCCGCGCCAGGTGTTTGCCCGCCTCGCGCAGCGCCGCTTTCCAGGCCACGGTGTGGGCGGCCAGCCATGACGGCGGGCCACCGCCACGACCACCCGCTGGTCTACTCGTGTTCGGGCTGTTCCAGCGCGGCGCAGCTGGCCAACCACGTCGCGTTGCAGCTGGACCGGCGTGGCGTGGCCGAGATGTCGTGCATCGCGGGCGTGGGCGGCGATGTGCCGCACCTCATGAAGATCGTGCGCTCGGGCCGGCCCATCATTGCGCTCGATGGTTGCCCGCTGGTCTGCGTCAAGAGCACGCTGGCGCGCCATGGCATCACTGCCGACCGCCACTATCAGCTGCAGCAATACGGCGTGAAAAAGCGCACGCATGAAGACTTCGACCCCGCGCAGGCCGCGCTGGTGCTGGAGCATGTCGAGGCCGACCAGCAGGCGCAGCCCCTGCGCGCGGCGGGTGCCTGCGAGGCCGCCCATGGCTGAAGCGGACCGCCAGCGCCGCGTCATCGTGGCCATCTCGGGTGCCAGCGGCGCGGTGTACGGCGCACGCCTGCTGCAGGTGCTGCAAGAGTGCCCCGGGGTGGAAACCCACCTCGTCGTCTCGGACGCCGGCTGGCGCAACCTGCAACACGAGCTCGACATGGACCGCCTGGCGGTCGAAGCCCTGGCCCACCAGGTGCACGATGTGCGCAACGTGGGCGCGGTCATTGCCAGCGGTTCGTTCCAGTGCCATGCCATGGTGGTCGCGCCGTGCTCCATGCGCACGCTGGCCGCCATTGCGCACGGTCTGGCCGACAACCTGCTGACCCGCGCGGCCGACGTGGCGCTCAAGGAACGCCGCCGCCTGGTGCTGATGGTGCGCGAGTCGCCGCTGCACCTCACGCATTTGCGCAACATGGTGGCCGTCACCGAGATGGGCGGCATCATCTGCCCGCCGATGCCGGCCTTCTACCTGCGCCCGCAGAGCGTGGGCGAAGTCGTGGACTACAGCGTGGCGCGCGCGCTGGATCTCATCGACGTGCCCCATGAGTTGGCGCCCCGCTGGGACGGGCTTGCATTGCCGGAGTGACGCCCTTTTGCCGCCGCCGTGCCAGGGTGGCGTTTTGCTATCAATAACGAAGCTGCTTGCGACCACCCTGTCAGCGCAAGAGCCCTCTTTCTCTTCTATCCACCCACGCGAGACTGCCCATGTCCTACCGCGACCTGCGTGATTTCATGGCCCAGCTGGAGGCCGCGAGCCAACTGCGCCGCGTGCGCGAGAGCGTATCGCCCCATCTGGAGATGACGGCGCTGAGCGACCGTGTGCTGCGCGCCGCAGGCCCCGCGCTGCTGTTCGAGCAGCCCACGGGCCACACCATGCCCGTGCTCACCAACCTTTTCGGCACACCCGAACGCGTGGCCCGCGCCATGGGTGTGGCCGACCTGCGCGGCGTGCGCGCCTTCGGCCAACTGCTGGCCACGCTCAAGGAGCCCGAGGCGCCCAAGGGCTTCAAGGACATGCTGGGCATGGGCCAGCTGCTCAAGACCCTGTGGAACATGGCCCCGCACACCGTGGGCCGCGGCGCGCCCTGCCAGCAGGAGGTATGGGAAGGCGCCGATGTGGATCTGGCCCGCCTGCCCGTGCAGCACTGCTGGCCGGGCGACGTGGCGCCGCTCATCACCTGGGGCCTGACCATCACGCGCGGCCCGCACAAGGCGCGCCAGAACCTGGGCATCTACCGCCAGCAGGTGATCGGGCGCAACCAGGTCATCATGCGCTGGCTCGCCCACCGCGGCGGCGCGCTGGATTTCCGCGACCACT
>NZ_ACQT01000070.1 GCF_000175235.1 Acidovorax delafieldii 2AN
TCAGAGCAGCACGACACCAAGTTATGCCTGATGACCATAGCAAGTTGGTCCCACTCCTTCCCATCCCGAACAGGACAGTGAAACGACTTTGCGCCGATGATAGTGCGGGTTCCCGTGTGAAAGTAGGTCATCGTCAGGCTCTTACAGCCCAGCAACGCCCCGCTCATCCTTTGAGTGGGGCGTTTCTGCTTTGGCCGCGCAAAAACCATTCGCGCCAAAGATCCGAACACTGGCCGCTGCAATTCCCCCTCGCCTCAGTTCGGTTCCCTATGCGGTCACCTCCGGCAATCACAGCACGAAAGATTCAGCTGTGGCCCTCGCAAACTTGCCCTGAGAACTCTGCCTTCAGCTCCAGCTGCATTCACTACGTGACAGGCGCAGCGCCGTAGGGCGCGCTGGCTCGCGGGACAGAGTTTTGAGAAGTCGGCAGCCCAGGCCGAACAATGTGAGGCCCTCAGAGAGCTTCCTGGCCGCCGGTGAATACCTTCAGCTCCCCGGAGCCAAATGCCTTCCAGTCCTCGTTCACGGTCAGCGGCTCCGTGGCCAGCAGCAGTACCCGGTCAGACGCCGTGGTCAGCGGCGCAAAATCGATGCACAGGTCTTCGTCGCAGAGCTGGGCCACGGCAAAGGGATGCCGCCTTTGGAGCCGGTACAGCTGGGTCGACGCGTGCGCCCACAGGGCTTCGCCGTTGGACAAAAGAAAATTGAAAGTGCCGTGTGCGGCGATCCTGGGGGCCAGCTCGCGCAGCGTGCGCGTCAGTTCCATGACGCTCGGCATGCCTGCATGGGATTTGGCAAGCTCTTGCAGCAGCCAGCAGAAAACATGCTCGCTGTCGGTATTGCCCACCGGGTGGAAGTGGGCGTGAAGCCTTGGTCGGAATTCCTTGAGATCGCCGTTGTGCGCGAACACCCAGTAGCGCCCCCACAGTTCGCGCACGAAGGGATGGCAGTTTTGCAGGCTGACGGACCCCTGAGTTGCTTTGCGTATGTGCGCTATGACGTTCTGGCTCTTGATGGGGTAGTGCCGAATCAGCTCGGCTATGGGGGAGTCGGCGGCGCGCTGATGGTCCACGAAGTGGCGCAGTCCTTTGTCTTCGAAGAAGGCAATGCCCCAGCCATCGGAATGATCGGCTGTATTGCCGCCGCGTTGCGCAAATCCGCGAAAGCTGAACGTGATGTCCGTCGGGGTATTGCTGTTCATTCCAAGCAATTGGCACATGGCAGATCGGGTGGTCAAGAGATAAAGGTCAGCCCAGCATCTCCCGCACAGGCGGGCGAGGGGCAGGGCGTAGTTGCCAGGCGGCAATGAGGGCCAGCAGGCAAAGCCCTGCCAGCATCACGAACGCTTCGCCGAATGCAGCCACGCGTGCAGTACTCGTGGCCGATGCTGCCAGTGTGTCCCCATGGGCTGCGAGGCGCCATTCCAAAACGATGCCACAGAGGCTCACGCCTGCAGCGCCGCCCAGCATGCGCACGAAGCCGATCACGCTCGATCCTTGCGAGATGAGGCTCTTGTCCAAAGGTCGCATGGCGCCCAGGTTGAGCGAGGGCAGGATGAAACCCAAGCCGATACGGCCCAGCACCGCAAACAGCACCAGCAGCCACAATGCGGACTGTGGGCCGATCAGGACCATCAGCATAAAAGACAGCCCCAACAGTGCCAGACCCGTGCCCACCAGCCAGTGGGTGGGCGCCCTGTCGGCCAGGCGACCGACGATGGGAATGGTGAGCGCCAACACCAGCCCCGAAGGCAGCATGATGGTTCCCACGTGGGACGGCGACAGTTGAAGGCCTAGCTGCATGAAAACAGGCAGCAGATAGGTGGATCCGAACAGCGCCGTGCCATAGATGAATGCCACCACGCTGCCCATGGCGAACTGGCGGTATTCGAAGACCCGCAAATCCATCAGCGGCTTCTGGCCGCGCATCGTGATCCGGCGCTGCCACCACAGGAACAGCGCGAACGAGAGTACGGCGCCACCCAGAAGCAGCAGGGCCTGCGCATACGGTCCACTGTGTAGCGCCACGAGGCCATTCAACAGGCAGAGCGTGCCCAGCGTTCCCAGTGCAAGGCCGCGCCAGTCCAGCGGCTCGCCGCCCCGGTCCGCTGGCATGCCGCCTGGGGCCGTGACGGGAATGAACTGGTAGGCCAATGCGATGGACGCGAGGCAAAAGGGCGCCACCATGAAAAAGATGGAGCGCCAGCCAAACCAGTCGACCAACAGCCCGCCCAAGCTAGGCCCGATGGCGGGTGCTAACACCACCCCCATGCCGAAGATGCCGCTGGCACGTCCCTGTTCGTGGGGCTTGAACGCATGAAGGATGATGACGGCGGGGATGGGCTGGACGACGCCGGCGGCCAGTCCTTCGGCCACGCGCGCGGCAAGCACCCAGCCAAAGTGGCCCGCAAGTCCACCGCCCATGCCGCCGGCCAGCAGCAGCACCATGGCGCCCACGTAGGTGGCGCGGTAGCCGTAGCGCCCCAGCAGCCACGGCGTGGTCAGCATCGACACCGTGGTGGCCACCATGAAGCCCGATGTGACCCATTGGGCGCGGTCCTGGCCTAGCGCGAAATAGTGGCTCAAGTCTGGAATCGCTACGTTGACGATCGTCGACGACATGATGGAGGCCATCGTGCCCACCATCACCGACAGCAGCACCAGCCACCGATAGCGCTCGCCATAGCGCGCACACAGTACGGCCAGCGAGCCTGAGTGCGGCGTCATCGTGCGGCGTTCAGGAGGGCTGGGGCCGGAGTGCGCCGTCGGTCGCCCGGCTTTCGCGTTCCGCGCCGGTGACGACCATGTCCATGGAGTCGGGCGAGCAGCCCAGGATCGGGGCAGAGGCGCGGTTGACCTCGGCCCCCCGCTTTGTCGTCTGCTCGATGGCGCGGCCTTCCATCATTTCAATGTGGTACGTCGGCATGCTCAATGGCTCCTTGCAATGCAAGAGCCCATCATATCGGTGCGGTGTCGCGCGCAGGCGGTTCGGGCTTTTCCGGCTGCGGCGCAGCGCAAGCGGGGCAGAGACATGTGGCCCCACGCAGTGCTGGGGGCACGCGGGCCAGGGCGGCTGGCGACACCTGCGCCGTCATGCACCAGCACGTCTCGGGCGGTGCTCCGGCCACCGTGGCGCATTGGTTGGCTTGCCCGCAGAGGGGGCACCGGTGCGTATCGACGGAGGGAGTTATGGGCATGTGGGGGTTGGAGGGGAACAGGCGCCAGTGTAAAGCGACAGCCCAACGCAAAAGGCACCCCGAAGGATGCCTCTTATGCGCCCAAACCTCGCCTTGCGCTTTCGCGGTGTGGACTGGGTGCTATCTAATAAGTAGCATTAACGTCCACGTCGGCCGGATCTGCGCCTTTACGCCGCGGCCTTGAGCTTCAGGCGCCAGGCGTGCAGCAGCGGCTCGGTGTAACCGCTGGGCTGTTCGGTGCCCTTGGTCACCAGCTCTACAGCGGCGCGGTAGGCGTACGAGGTGTCGAAGTGGCCAGCCATGGGCTTGTACAGCGGATCGCCTGCGTTCTGCTGGTCCACCACGGCTGCCATGCGGCGGAAGGTTTCCTGCACCTGCGCCTGGCTGACCACGCCGTGCAGCAGCCAGTTGGCCATGTGCTGGCTGCTGATGCGCAGCGTGGCACGGTCTTCCATCAGTCCCACGTTGTGGATGTCCGGCACCTTGGAACAACCCACGCCTTGGTCCACCCAGCGCACCACGTAGCCCAGGATGCCCTGCGCGTTGTTGTCGAGCTCCTGCTGCTTCTCAGCGTCGCTCCAGTTCGGGTTGGCACTCACGGGCACGGTGAGCAGGCCGGTCAGCAGGTTGTCGCGCTCAGCATTGGCGTCGATCTTCTCCAGTTCGATCTGCACGTCGCTCACCTTGACCTGGTGGTAGTGCAGCGCGTGCAGCGTGGCGCCCGTCGGGCTGGGCACCCAGGCGGTGTTGGCACCGGCCTTGGGGTGGGCGATCTTCTGCTTGAGCATTTCGGCCATCAGGTCGGGCATGGCCCACATGCCCTTGCCGATCTGCGCCTTGCCGCGCAGGCCGCACGACAGCCCCACCAGCACGTTGTTGCGCTCGTAGGCCTGGATCCAGGCACTGGTCTTCATGTCGCCCTTGCGGATCATCGGCCCGGCGTGCATGGCGGTGTGCATCTCGTCGCCGGTGCGGTCCAGGAAGCCGGTGTTGATGAACGCCACGCGGCTGGATGCGGCGGCGATGCAGGCCTTGAGGTTGACCGACGTGCGGCGCTCTTCGTCCATGATGCCCAGCTTGACGGTGCTGTCGGGCAAGCCCAGCAGCTTTTCCACGCGGCTGAACAGTTCGGCGGCAAAGGCCACTTCGGCGGGGCCGTGCATCTTGGGCTTGACGATGTAGACAGAGCCCTTGCGCGAGTTGCGGATGCCATGGGCGCCACGGCCCTGCAGGTCGTGCAGGGCGATGGCGGTGGTCACCACCGCGTCCATGATGCCTTCGGGGATCTCGCGCTGCGTGCCCTGCGCGTCGGTCCACAGGATGGCCGGGTTGGTCATCAGGTGGCCCACGTTGCGCAGGAACATGAGCGAGCGCCCATGCAGGCGCACTTCGCCCGTGCCGCTGGCGGCGGTGTACACGCGGTCGGGGTTCAGGCCGCGCGTCACGGTCTTGCCGCCCTTCTCGAACGATTCGGTCAGCGTGGCCTGGATGATGCCCAGCCAGTTGCTGTAGCCCAGCACCTTGTCCTCGGCATCCACGGCAGCCACCGAGTCTTCGAGGTCAAGGATGGTCGAGAGCGCGGCTTCAAGCACCAGGTCGCTCACGCCAGCGGCGTCGGATTGGCCGATGGGCGTGGCGCGGTTGATCTGGATGTCCAGGTGCAGGCCGTTGTGCTGCAGCAGAACCGATGACGGCGCAGCCGCATCGCCCTGGTAGCCCTTGAACTGGCCGGGGTCCTTCAGGCCGGTGCTGCTGCCGCCCGCCAGCTGCACCACGAGTTGGCCGCCCTCGACGCGGTAGCCGTTGGCATCCTTGTGCGAGCCGCTGGCCAGGGGGGCAGATTGGTCAAGCACGTCGCGGGCGAAAGCGATCACTTTGGCGCCGCGGACCGGGTTGTAGCCCTTGCCCTTCTCGGCACCATCGGTTTCGGGGATGGCGTCGGTGCCATACAGTGCGTCGTACAGGCTGCCCCAGCGCGCGTTGGCGGCATTCAGGGCGTAGCGGGCATTCAGGATGGGCACCACGAGTTGCGGGCCGGCCTGCGTGGCCAGTTCGTCGTCCACGTTGCCCGTGGTGGTCTTCACGTCGGCAGGCTGGGGCACCAGGTAGCCGATCTTCTCGAGAAACCCGCGGTAGGCCACCATGTCCTTGATCGGGCCGGGGTTGGCCTTGTGCCACGTGTCCAGCTCGGTCTGCAGGCGGTCGCGTTCGGCCAACAGGGCGATGTTGCGCGGAGCCAGATCGGCCACGATGGCGTCAAACCCCTTCCAGAAAGCACTGCTCTGCACGCCAGTGCCGGGCAGTACCTTGTCTTCCACGAAGCGGTACAAGGAGGTGGCCACTTGCAGGCCGTGAACAGAAGTGCGTGCGGTCATGGTGCGATGCCTAACGTAGAGAAAAAGAAAAAAGCAGTCGGAGGGCCCGCACTTTGGCGGACCATGGGCAGACTGTATTGCAATTGTTTGATGGCATAAACCCTTTGAATATCTCGAAACCAGTGACTTTTTTGCACAAGTGAGCGGGCGAGAGGAATGCACGAAGCGCGGCTGGCTGGGATGTGGGACGGCGAGGACGGCGGAGCCCGGGCCTTGTCGCAAAAGGCCCGATTGGCGCCAGCGGCGTTGGCGGCTGACAAGCCGCGCGCCAAGCTGCTGATGGCGCCCGGCCAGGGGTGAGGGCCGATTCGCAGAGCGCTGGTGTGGGGGCACCAGCGCCATGGCTGTACCCGAAGAAGCCGCGCAGGTCCGCGCACATCGGCTGGACAAAGGCTGCCGGTCTTCGGGGGCCGGGGGTCTTCGCCGCCAAGCCCAGGCCACCGCAGGCGTCAGCGCAAAGCCCTGCCGCCCGGGTTGCACAGCGCCGGAGTGGCCGCTGGCGCTCCAGCGGATCTCGTGGGTGCGGCCCGTCTGCGGCGCGTTGAGCAGCCTGCATTGCTATATTAAATATAGCTACATACGCCCACACAATAAGCGCAACAGGCCATTGATGGCAAAAGAATCGGCGGAGGCCGACCACCGGGCCCCGCGGGCGCCATTTGTCCCCATAATCAGCGCCCATGGACAAACTCAAGGCCTTCGAATCCTTTGTTTCGGTGGCCACGCGTGGCAGCCTCACCGCAGCCGCCAAGGCCGAAGGCGTGGCGCCCGCCATCATGGGGCGCCGGCTCGATGCCCTGGAAGAACACCTGGGCGTGAAGCTGCTGGTGCGCACGACGCGGCGCATCAGCCTCACGCACGAAGGCAGCGCGTTTCTGGAAGACTGCCAGCGCCTGCTGTCCGACGTGGCCAATGCCGAAGCCAGCGTGTCCGAAGGAGGTGTGAAGGCCACGGGGCACCTGCGCATCACTGCGCCGGCAGGCTTTGGCCGCCGCCATGTGGCGCCCCTGGTGCCCCGGTTTCGCACGGCGCACCCTGACGTGACCATTTCGCTCAACCTGAGCGACCGCGTGGTGGACCTCGCGGGCGAGGGTTTCGACTGCGCCGTGCGTGTAGGTGATCTGCCAGATTCGTCGCTGGTGAGCGTGCGCATTGCCGACAACCGCCGCCTGTGCGTGGCCACACCGGCCTATCTGCAGGGCCATGGCACGCCCCGGCACCCCGCAGAACTCTCGGCGCACGATTGCCTGACCTTGTCGAGCGAAGCATCGCAGACGCGCGGCTGGGCGTTTCGCATGCCGACCGATGGCGGCGGCAGCGAGGTGGTGCACCTCAAGCCGGGCGGGCCGCTGGATTGCTCGGACGGCCAGGTACTGCACGACTGGTGCCTGGCGGGCTATGGTCTGGCCTGGCGCAGCACCTGGGAGGTCGAGTCGGAAATCGCGGCTGGCCGGCTGGTGGAGGTGCTGGAGGAGTTCGCCGCGCCACCCAACGGCATCTACGTGGTCTTCCCCCAGCGCAAGCACATGCCGCTGCGCGTGCGTCTGTGGATTGATTTCCTCAAGCACAATTACAGCCAGCCCGGCTTCTGGACGGCCGCATGACGCCCCATGGTGGTGGTGCGGCGGGCTCTGGCGCCGGGTTTTACAAGGATCTGCAATGACTCTCGAAGCCGTTTTGGCCGCCCTGCACATGGTGGCCATCCTGACCCTGGTGGTCTTCATGTCGAGCCAGGCCGCGCTGTGCCGCACCGAATGGATGAATGCCGCCGTGGTCGAGCGGCTCGTGCGGCTTGACGTGATCTATGGCGTGACCGCGCTGGTGCTGCTGCTCACGGGGCTGGCGCGCGTGGTGTGGGGCATCAAGGGCATGTCGTGGTATGTCTCGCAGCCGCTGTTCCATCTGAAGATCACGTTGTTCGTGGCGATGGCGGTACTGTCCATCTGGCCCAGCCTGTCGTTTCGCCGCTGGCGCCGCAATCTGCGCGCCACCGGTGCGCTGCCCGAAGCCGGCGAAGTCAGCCGGGTGCGCCGCCTGGTGATGGTGCAGTCGCATGTCCTGCCCGTCGTGGCGGTGATTGCCGTGTTCTGGGCGCGGGGCTGGTAGCCAGCGTCCCGCGCGGCCAAGTGTTTTCACCGCAGTGCGCGATATCCCGCGCGCGTCTGCCTCGCCATCCCTTACCTATCCCTGTAGAGAGACATTCGTGGATCGTTCTTGTGTGAATGGGGCCGTTGGCCGATCGTTGGGTGTTCCCGGTGGGATGTTGAGGGTGCCGCAAGGCATCCCGGTAACGCTGCTGTTGCTGTTGTTGTTCAGCGCCGTCTGGCTGGCGCATCTGGATTCTGTTGCGCTCACGCCGCCGGCCGACAACATTGAGCAGCTGACGTGGATGCGATCGCTGGAATGGGGTTACTACAAGCATCCGCCGGTTCCTACCTGGGTCCTGTGGGCGGCGGTGCAACTGATCGGGTGGTCTGCCTGGACCACCTATCTGCTCGGGGCGTTGTTGACACTGGCATCGCTGGCGATCTTTGCGTCTTTGCTGCGCGATATTCATGGCCGGGCCTACGCGTTGGTCGGCCTGATGGCCGCGTTGGGCGTGACCTTCTACAACGGGCGCCTGAACTATTACAACCACAACGTCGTGCTGATGTTCTGGGTGGCGCTGAGCGCGTGGCTGTGGTGGCGCATCCTTACGCGACCCCGGTGGGGCTGGTGGCTGGCGCTGGGCGTGGTTGGCGGACTGGGGATGCTCAGCAAATACCAGTACGCGGTCGCTGCCACCGGCGGGCTGTGGCTTTTTGTGCGCCACGGGCTGTGGCGCGACCGCCAACAGTGCCAAGGGCTGGCGCTTGCGGTCGTTGTGGGCGGGGTGATCTTCATGCCGCACGTCGTCTGGCTGCTGGAGCAGGCCCGCGGGCCGATCGCCTATGCCATGCATTCCTCGCTTGGGGCCGATCTGCCTCTCTTGCGCCGCCTGTCGGCGACGGCGCTGTGGCTGCTGGACTGGCTGTTCAACCGCTGCCTGCCCGCGGTGCTGCTGCTGCTAGGGGTGCATTGGGCCCAGCGGGGGCTGGCGCCGGTGCCGTTGGAGTCCTCGGCGGACCGTGCCCTTCAAGCCCGTGGCAACTCGTTGCTGCTGTGCTGGGGCGTTCTTCCGCCTGCTTTCATGGCCGCCATGGGTGTGCTGGGTGGTGTGGATCTGCAACTGCAGTGGGGCACCGCCTTCGCGCTGTGGACCGTGCCCGTGCTGATGGCCGCGCTCGGGGTGCGCGAAGCGACTTTGCGCGCCGGGCGTGGGCTCTGCTGGGCCGTGGGCGCCCTGGTTCTGCTGCAGGCCGTCTTGGTCTGGCAGTCGTATGACACGTCGGTGTTTGGGCGGCACCGCACGCAGGTGGGCCATTGGCGTGAATTCCCGTCCGAGGCGCTTGCACAGGCTGTGGCAGGACCTGCCCGGCAGGCATTGGGTGGCCCGATCAAGATCATCAGTGGTCCGGCCAGCCCCGCCGGGGCCCTGGCGCTGCGGCTGCCTGAAAAGCCCCGCGTGCTGATTGATGGGGATCTTGCCGTGAGCCCATGGATTTCCGCGCAGGACATGGAACGCGACGGCGTGCTGGAGCTGTGGCCGCCGGGGGCGGGTCCCAGTGACGTGCACCGTGTGATGGACGGCTGGGGATGGCGGGTGCGGGAGGGCGATGGCGTTGGATCCGATTTCTTCTGAGATGCCGCGTCCGCTGGTTCTGTGTGCCGATGATTTCGCGCTCAATGCCCCGGTATCCCGGGGGATCGCTGCGCTGGCGGCGCAAGGCCGGCTGAGCGCCACCAGTGCCATGGTGCTGTCGCCGCGCTGGCCCCATGACGTGGCCCTGCTGCAGCCCTTGCGCGGCCAGCTGGACGTGGGCTTGCACCTGGATTGGACCAGTGCGTTCGCCATGGCGTCCGGGCACGGCCTGCCGCTGGGCGCCCTGATGGCGCGTGCCGCATTGGGGGGCTTGAATCGTTCGGCGGTGCGGTCCGTGATCGAGCGGCAGCTCGACGAATTCGAGACCCAATGGAAGGCGCCGCCCGACCACATCGACGGGCATCAGCATGTGCAGCAGTTCCGCGGCATCCGCGAAGTGCTGGTGGAGGTGGTTCGGCGGCGCTATCCGCAGCGGTCGCCCTGGTTGCGCGTGTCTCTTGCACCGGGCGGGCAGCGCGACCTGAAGGCCCGCATCATCGCCGCGTGGGGTGCCGGGGCGCTGGCCCGTCAGGCAGACAGGGCGCATGTGCCGCATGCTGCGCTGCTTTCGGGGATCTACGATTTTTCCGGTGACCAGGCGGCTTATGCGCAATCCATGGCGGGCTGGCTGCGCGATGCGCCCGCTGGGACGGTGCTGATGTGCCATCCGGCCGAGGGCGTGGAGGCGGATGACACCATCGGCCCGGCGCGTGCCAAGGAGGGCGCCTATCTGGCCAGCGAGGCATTTGCACAGGCGCTGGCCGAGGCGAGGGTGCACCTGGCTCGCGGGAGTATTCTGTTTGCCGCTGAACCCCGTTGACATTGAATCGAGTGTCGCAATGACAAATTCCAAGAGAGCCTGGCTGGCGATGGGCGCGTTGTGGCTGCTGCTGCTGGTGCTGGCGGCCTTGCGCCCACTTTCGCTGCCGGACGAGGGGCGCTACGCCGAGATCAGCCGCTGGATGCTGGTCTCCGGCGACTGGCTGACCCCCCGGCTCGACGGCATTCCCTTTTTCCACAAGCCGCCCTTGCTGCACTGGCTGGGGTCGCTGTCGCTGGCCACCTTCGGTGTGAATGCCTGGGCGGCACGGCTGGTGCCCGCCTTGCATGCGGGTTTGATGCTGGTTCTGGTGTACGTGACGGCATCGCGTGTGAGCACGCCGGCCGTGGCGCGCCGGGCGGCAGTGATGTTGGGCACCAGTCTCGCTTTCCTCGGCGCAGGCCAGTACGTGAACCACGACATGCTCGTGGCTGCCTGGATTGGCGTGGCCATCTGGAGTTTTGCGCTGGCGTTTCTGCACGGGGACCGGCCCCATGCCGGTTGGGCGCGGCTGGGTTTTGCCGCCTGTGCCCTGGGTGTGCTTTCCAAGGGGCTGATTGGCCTGGCTTTGCCGGG
The DNA here is from genome assembly GCF_000175235.1 of Acidovorax delafieldii 2AN. GTDB lineage: Bacteria > Pseudomonadota > Gammaproteobacteria > Burkholderiales > Burkholderiaceae_C > Acidovorax > Acidovorax delafieldii_B. The sequence goes on from NZ_ACQT01000070.1 coordinate 10,689, forward strand.
GCTGGTGCTGCTGATCTGGCTGCTCTGGACGCGCCAGTTCGCCAAGGTGCTGCGTCTGCCGTGGTTCAGCGGCCTGGCGTTGTTTGGCCTGATGGCCCTGCCGTGGTTTGTGCTGGCACAACGGCACTATCCGGATTTCTTCAGCTACCTGTTTGGCGTGCAGCAGTTCGGGCGCTACACCGGCACCACATTCAACAACCCCCGCCCCTGGTGGTTTTATCTGCCCGCCCTGGCGGGGTTGTTCTTTCCATGGATTGTTTTTGTGGCAAATCAGGTGAAGGTGCCCGTGCATTCTGCGCAGGGTGCTTCTGATTCAATAGCAAGACCGGTGTGGCTGCTGTGCTGGATATGGATCGTTGCCATCGTCGGTTTCTTCTCCATACCGGCGTCGAAGATTGTGGGCTATGTGCTGCCGGTGCTGCCGCCGCTGGCCCTGCTTGCCGCCGTGGGCTGGCAGCAGTGGCTGGGCCGCCATGCGCGTGAGCGCGCCGTATTCGGCATGTTGGCGCTGTGCGCGGTGGTGGGAGCCATCGTGCTCAACGAAGTGGCAGCCCGCCATTCCGCCCGACAGGGCACGGCGGACATTGCCTTCACGCTGGCCTGCCAGGCGGGCACTGCCGACACGGTGTACGCGGTGGGCGAGTATCCCTACGATCTGCCGTTCTACACCCAGGCCGTGCAGCCCATGGTGGTGGTACAGGACTGGCCCGCACTGCGGCGCGCGGCGGGCGACAACTGGCGCCGGGAGTTATTCGAGGGAGCCGATTTCGAAGCGGCTGCCGGGCGCGTGCTGCAGACCCCCGACGTCCTTGTCACAGCGTTGCGGCGGCCGGGCCAGTGGCTGGTGGCGCCGAACGCCATGCCGGCAGGGCAGATTCCGGCGGGCTGGGTGCAGGTGCAGCGGGGGGCGGGCTGGAGCCTGTGGCGCTCAGCGCCGGAACGCCCAGAAGCGGCTGAGCACAAAGGTCTGCCCGGCTGCCAGCACCAGGGCGGTGAACAAGGCCGGCAATGAAGGCCAGTCCGCAGCGCGCAGCAGCAGTGAAAAGGCCAGTTCATTGGTGGCAAAGCCGGCCAGCGCCGTGGCCAAGAACCGCGTGAAACTCTGCGCCACGGTGGTGCCGGCATCGTGAAAGCTCAGCCAGCGGTGGCCGGTGAAGCTCACGAAGAAAGCAATGGCGAACCCCAGTGCGTTGGCCAGTTCGGGCCACAGCCAGTGCTGCGCGAGGGCGAAGACGCCCATGTGGGTCAGCGCCGCCGCCCCGCCCACGGCGATGAACCAGAATCCCGTGCGGCCCATCGCTTCAGCCCTGCGGGGGATGGCCGATATCCGACGCCAGCCCGGTGCCGCTGCGCTCGCGCACCAGGTAGGCGGGCCGCTGCTTGACTTCGTCGTAAATGCGGCCGGTGTATTCGGCCAGGATACCGATGGACATCAACTGGATCCCGCTGAGAAGCATCATGCCCGCGGCCAGGGTGGCATAGCCTGGGACATCGATGCCCAGCCAGAAATACTCGATCACCACCCAGGCGCCATACCCCAGGGCTGCGGCAGACAGCAGCAGACCCAGCAGCGACAGTGCGCGCAACGGCGCAGAGGAAAAAGCGACCATGCCCGTCAGTGCCAGCGCAAACGACCCGCGCAAACCGAAGCTGCTCTTTCCCTCGGCGCGCGGCAGCGGCGCATACTCCAGTGCAGTGCTCTGGAACCCCACCCACGCATACAACCCCTTCATGAACCGGTTGCGCTCGGGCAGCGCCTTCAACGCCTCCACCACCTTGCGGTCTATCAACCGGAAGTCGCCCGCGTTGGGCGGAATTTCGATGCGGCTGCCCCAGTTGATCAGTCGGTAAAACATGTGCGCCAGCTGGCCGTGAAGGGCTGACTGGTCGTCGCGGGTGCGGCGCACGGCATACACCACGTCGTTACCCTGCCGCCATTTGTCCAGCATTTCGCGCAGCATGGACGTAGGGTGCTGACCGTCCGCATCCATCAGCACCACGACCTCGCCGCGTGCCGCGTCCAAGCCAGCGGTCAGTGCTGCTTCCTTGCCGAAATTGCGGGACAGGTCCACCAGCACCAGCTCCGGGTGTGCCGCGCACAGGGCACGAGCCACGGCTGCCGTGTCGTCGCGACTGCCGTCATTGACCACGATGACCTCGGTGCGGGCAGAAAGCGCCTGGAGCGCCGCCAGCACTTGGGGCACCACGGTGCCGAGGTTGCCGGCCTCGTTGTAGGCCGGCATGACGCAAGAAATGGATGGGGTGTGGCTCGCGCGGGTGTTCATGGCTGGGCGGCTCGAGTGCCGGGCTGGGGGAAAAATGCTCAAAATAGTGGAGAGCGCAGGGCCATCCAATGCCCGCAAAAAAACCCGCGCGGCGGAGCCGGCGGGCTTTTGGAAGAAGGCGGATGCCTATGTCACTTCTTGAGGCATTCGCTCATGAAGGACTTGCGCTCGTCACCCTTCTTGCCCTTGGCTTCGGTATTGCAGGTTTTCATCTTGTCCTGTTGCGTGGCGGGCTTGTTGCTCAGGCATGTCTTCATGAAGGACTTGCGCTCGTCGCCCTTCATTTCGCCGGCCTCCTTGTTGCAGGTGGCCATCTTGGATTGTTGCTTGGTGGGTGCCGGAGCGTCGGCGGCGTGCGCAGCGCCCAGGGAGAAGCTGAGGGCCAGGCCCAGTGCTGTCAGGGAAAGAAGCTGTTTCATGGAGGGCTCCAGAAGTTGGAAAACATCGAACGTCAACCCAAGCGGATTGCAGCATATAACGGCCCTCTCCACAACGCGGATGACGCCCGCTGCTCGCAGTTTGTGGCGCCGATGCCTTCGTTCATGTGCGCGCACCCCGGGTCGATATCGGCGCCATTGCCGCGCCACTGCTCAGGTGCGTTTTCTCCCCTTCAGCGGGGAGCGGGACCGCCGGCCGTGGATGCGGGCCCATCAGCGGTGATCGGGGGGTGCTGTGCAAGTGATGGCGGGCAGGCTGCTCGGTGAAAAGCCTGGAGGCTGGTCCGCAGCTGGTTCGCGTCGTCACCCAGCCCGCCCAGCGAAAAGACGATATCTCCGCGCAATTGCCACCGTGGCAGGGTGTCGGTGATCGTGCGCACAAGGGATGCGTCAGGTGTGGGCCTCAGTTTGACCAGGATGGTGTTTTCGTAGTTGTCCAAGACCACGCGCTGCATGGCGTGCCAGGGCAGGGTGCGCGGATCGGTGTCGCGCAAGTCGGTGATGCCGGCTTCGTCGATGATCAAAGCGGGCTCTCGCAGGCGGTACGCATTCAGGGATGCGTGGCCCAGGCTTCCTGCAATGCAGAAAGCACCGAAAGCGCCCAACCAGAAGAAAGCCGCAACCACAGGCGTATGCGCCCTCCACGCGAAATAGACCGCGCAGGCAAAGCAGGCCGCCATCAGCAATGCAAAGGGCACTTGGAATATCAGAGTCCATCGGCGTCGGTAGAGCAGGATGGGACGTGGCAGCATATGCAAAGGCTCCTGGCGGTGAGGCTTCGTGTTTCGGCCCATGGGATGGCAGGAAAGCACAACCCGGGGCGCCGGCCCGCAGCGCGCGGAGCGAGAGGGTTGCTGCGCGGAACATCCGCAAAGTCCATGGTGATGCCGCTGCGCATGCCGTGGGCGGGTGGAGTTTGCCGTATCGCCGCCCTGGGCAGGGCGGCCATCCTGCCCCAGCCCCGTAAAATCGCGCGATGCTCTCTGTCAAACAAGATCTGCTGGCCGCGCTTGCGGCCGAGCTGGAAAAACTATCCCCTGGCGCGGGCGCCAAGGCCGCCTTCGAATCGCCCAAGGTGGCTTCACATGGCGATTTCGCCTGCACTGCTGCCATGCAGCTGGCCAAACCGCTGAAGCTCAATCCGCGGCAGGTGGCGGAGAACCTGCGCACGGCGTTGCTGGCGACGCCGGTCTACCAGCGCTGGGTGACCGAGATCGAAATCGCCGGCCCCGGCTTCATCAACATCCGCCTGAAACCTGCAGCCAAGCAGGAAATCGTGCGCGAGGTGCTTGGCGCGGGCGCGCGTTTCGGCTATCGGCCCCGGCGCAATGCGCGCGTGCTGGTGGAGTTCGTCTCGGCCAACCCCACTGGGCCGCTGCACGTCGGCCACGGCCGCCAGGCGGCGCTGGGCGATGCCATCAGCCACCTGTTCGACACCCAGGGCTGGGACGTGTACCGCGAGTTCTATTACAACGACGCGGGTGTGCAGATCGCCACCCTGGCCACTTCCACGCAGATGCGGGCCCGCGGCTTCAAGCCGGGCGATGCCGAATGGCCCGAAGCGGCCTATAACGGCGACTACATTGCCGACATCGCGGCCGATTTCCTGGCCAAGAAGACGGTCCGCTCGGACGACCGCGAATTCACCGCCAGTGGCGACGTCAACGACCTTGACGGCATGCGCCTGTTCGCCGTGGCCTATCTGCGCCACGAACAGGATCTGGACCTCAAGGCCTTCGATGTGCGCTTTGACAACTACTACCTCGAGTCCAGCCTGTACACCAGCGGCAAGGTGGACGCCGTGGTGCAGAAGCTGCGTGACGCGGGCAAGACCTATGAGCATGACGGCGCACTGTGGCTCAAGTCCACCGAGTACGGTGATGACAAGGACCGCGTCATGCGCAAGGGCGATGGCGGCTACACCTACTTTGTGCCCGACGTGGCCTACCACATCACCAAATGGGAGCGTGGCTTTACCAAGGTGGTGAACATCCAGGGCACCGACCACCACGGCACCATTGCGCGCGTGCGCGCCGGCTTGCAGGCGGCCGGCGTGGGCATTCCGCAGGGCTACCCCGACTATGTGCTGCACACCATGGTGCGCGTGGTGCGGGGCGGCGAAGAGGTCAAGATCAGCAAGCGCGCCGGCAGCTATGTCACGCTGCGCGACCTGATCGAGTGGACCAGCAAGGACGCCGTGCGCTTCTTCCTGCTCAGCCGCAAGCCCGACACCGAATACACGTTCGACGTGGACCTGGCAGTGGCGCAGAACAATGACAACCCGGTGTACTACGTGCAGTACGCGCATGCGCGCATCTGCTCGGTGCTGCGCAGCTGGCAGGAGCAGGGCGGGGGCGATGTCGCTGCCCTGAAGGATGTCGACCTGTCCGCGCTGGAGGGCCCCCAGGCCCAGGCGCTGATGCTGCAACTGGCCAAGTACCCCGACATGCTCACGGCAGCCGCCGAGGGCGAGGCTCCGCACGATGTGACGTTCTACCTGCGCGACCTCGCTGCCAGCTACCACAGCTACTATGACGCCGAGCGCATCCTCGTGGAGGACGAATCCGTCAAGCTGGCGCGCCTTGCCCTCGTCGCTGCCACTGCCCAGGTATTGCACAATGGCTTGGCCGTGCTGGGCGTGTCGGCCCCGGCCAGAATGTAAGCAGTTACTACCATGAAGAAAAAGCAGACGGGCGGAACCATCATCGGCTTCATTTTGGGCGTCCTCGTGGGCCTGGGGGGCGCGTTGGCGGTGGCCGTGTATGTGACCAAGGTGCCCGTGCCCTTTCTGAACAAGGGGGGCGCGCGCAGCGCGGATCAGGATGCGGCCGAGGCGCAGAAGAACAAGAACTGGGACCCCAACGCCCTCCTGCAGGGCAAGAACCCTGCCCGCCCTGCCGCACCCGCCGCTTC
>NZ_ACQT01000069.1 GCF_000175235.1 Acidovorax delafieldii 2AN
AGCGCTTGATGCACAAGCGCTAGAAGCTATTGTTTTAGGAGTGGTTGGCTTACTTTCGCGCAGCAATTGCCTTTTCAGCCGCAGTCACCAGGTCGGCGCCGATCTGGCCCTTCCATTTCTCCATCACGGGGCGGGTTGCCTTCACGAAGGCCTCGCGCTCGGCGGGGGTGAGCTGGGTGACAGTCACGCCGTGGCTGGCGATTTCCTTGAGCAGCGGCTTGTCAGCCTCGACCATGCCCTTGCGCGCGATGGCGATCTCTTCCTTGCCGGCGTCAATGGCGGCCTGCTTGACGATTTCGCGGTCGGCGGGCGTCCAGCTGTTCCAGATGTCCTTGTTGACCACGAAGATCAGTGGGTCGTTGATGTAGCCCCACATCGTCACGTGCTTTTGCGCCACCGTGTAGAGCTTGGCGGCCATGTAGACCGACAGGGGGTTTTCCTGCCCGTCCACGGCGCTGCTGGCCATGGCGGGCTGGGCGTCGGCCCAGCTCATCTGCGTGGGGTTCGCGCCCAGGGCCGTGAAGGTGTCGAGGAACAGCGGCGAGCCCACCACGCGGATCTTCAGGCCCTTGAGGTCGGCGGGCGACTTGATCGCGTGCTTGGAGTTGGAGATCTCGCGGTAGCCGTTCTCACCCCAGGCCAGCGGCATGACGCCGGCCTTTTCCAACGTCTGGAACAGGCTCTTGCCGACTTCGCCCTGCGTGAGTGCGTCGGTGGCGGCGTAGTCGGGCATCAGGAAGGGCAGCGAGAACAGGTTGAGCTGCTTGACCTGGGGCGACCAGTTGATGGTCGAGCCCACGGCCATGTCGATCACGCCCTGGCGCAGTGCGGAAAACTCACGGGTCTGGTCGCCCTGGATCAGCGAGACGCCGGGGTAGAGCTTGATGTTGATGCGGCCGTTGGTGCGTTCGCGCACCTTGTTGGCCCACAACTCGCCGCCCTTGCCCCAGGGGAAGGCGGTGCCCAGCACGAGCGACATGCGGTATTCGCTTTTGTACGCCGTTTGCGCAATGGCAGCGGGGGCGGTGAAGGCCAGGGCGGCCGCGGCGGCCACGGCCGAGGTGAGGAATGTACGCAGTTTCATTTTTCGGTCTCCTTCGGTATTGACAACGAATGCGGGGTGAAATCAGTAGCCCATCTGGGCTGGCAGCCACAGGGCCAGTTGCGGGAAGGCGATCACGGCCACCATGACGAGGAACATGGCGAACAGCATCCAGCCCACCCAGCGCACGGTCGATTCCATGCGCACACCGGCGATGCGGCACGACACCATCAGGTTCACTGCCAGCGGCGGGGTGAACTGGCCCAGGGCCACCTTGAGCGTGAGGATCACGCCGAACCACACGGGGTCCCAGTGGTAGTGGTTCATGATGGGCAGCAGCAGTGGCACGAAGATCAAAAAGATCGAAATGCCGTCGAGGAACATGCCCACGGTGACCAGCAGCAGGATCAGGAGCGCCAGCACGCCGTATTCACCCAGGCCCGAGTTCACGATGGCGTTGGCCACGGGGTCGATCACGCCCAGGGTGGACAGCGAGTAGGCAAAGATGCCCGCCAGCGACACCACGATCAGGATCACCGCCGACAGCTCGCCCGATTCGCGCAGGATGGGGAACAGGTCGCGCACGGTCATTGTGCGGTGGATCACCATGCCCACGAACAGGCCGTAGAACACGGCCACCACGGCGGCCTCGGTGGGCGTGAACCAGCCCGCGCGCATGCCGCCCAAAATCAGCACCGGCGCGGCCAGGCCCCACAGCGCTTCGCGCAGGCTCTTCCAGAAGGGCGGGCGGGGCATGCTCGCTTCGAGCGCGCCCATCTTGTGCTTGCGCGCCATCCACACGGCGGGCACGATCAGCGCCACGCCGGCCAGCACGCCGGGCACCATGCCGGCTGCGAACAGTGCCGGCACCGAGGCGCCCGGCACCAGCACCGAGTAGATGATGAAGGCGACCGAGGGCGGAATCAGTATGTCGGTGGCCGCAGCCGCGCCCACCACGCTGGCCGAGAACGAGGGCGGGTAACCCGCGCGCGACATCGCCGCGATCATCACACCGCCCACGGCGGCCGCATTGGCCGGACCAGAGCCCGATATGCCGCCCAGGAACATGGCCACGGCAATGGCCACCAGCGGCAGCATGCCGGGCCCGCGTCCGACCAGCGCCACTGCGAAGTTGACCAGGCGCAGGGCCACGCCCGAGCGGTCGAAGATCGAGCCCACCAGCACGAACATCGGGATGGCCAGGAGCGGGTATTTGCCCAGTCCGGCATAGAAGTTCTGTGGCACGGCCAGCAGGCCGAACCATTGGCTGTCGGCATTGGCCAGTGCAATGGCGGCGGCGCCGGCCAGGCCCAGCGCGGCACCGATGGGCACGCCCACGAACATCATGGCCAGGAAGGCCACGAACAAAAGGGTGGCGATCATGCTTGGAAGTCTCCGTGGTGGTCCGCCGGAGGCGCCTGGCGGCCCCGCTGGATGAACAGGCCGATGGCGCGCACGGTGATCAGGGCCGAGAAGACGGGCAGCCAGATCGAATACCACCACTGGGGTACGCCAATGCCGGGCGACGTCTCGCCAAAGCGGTAGTCGTCCCATACCACGCGCACGCTCAGCACGGCGATCACGCCGAACAGCAGCGCCACCATGAGCGCGCCGAAACGCGCGAGCGTCTTGCGGCGGGCCATGGAGCCGCCTTCGGCGAAGTACTCGATGCGGATGTGCACGTCGCGCGCCACGGCGGCCGAGCCCGCCACCAGCGCCAGCACGATCATCAGGAAGACCGAGATTTCCTCGGTCCAGGCAAAGGAGGAATTGGTGAAATAGCGCACCAGCACGTTGGCGAAGGTGATGAGGGCCAGTGCGGCCATCACGATGACGGTGAGCCAGTCTTCGATGCGCAGCGAGCGGGGGGAGTTGTCTTCAGGTGCCGTGGGCGCGGACGCAGAAGCCGTCGGCCCGGGAGGGGAGGAGGGTGGCATGGGGGCAGGGTCTCAGGGAAACAAACATGGCGAATGCTGTCGCTCTGCCCGGCAGTGTTGTGCACCAGGGGCCTGGACGGTGGGCGCTGTATGCGCACTGCATATTATGGTGCGTGTTGATATGCATGCACACCGTCGCGCGCCTCGGCGCCCGCGCCAGGGCGCGCGGATAATGCAGCGATGGAAACCAAGTGGCTTGAGGATTTTGTCAGTCTGGCGGAAACGCGCAGCTTCAGCCGGTCGGCGCAGTTGAGGCATGTGACGCAGCCCGCTTTTTCACGCCGCATCCAGGCCCTGGAGGCGTGGGCGGGCACCGATCTGGTCGATCGCAGCTCGTACCCCACGCGCCTGACCCCCGCGGGCAAGACGCTGTACGACCAGGCGCTCGAGATGCTGCAGGCCATGCAGAACACGCGTGCCATGCTGCGCACGCACTCCAGTGCCGGCAAGGACATGATCGAGTTCGCGGTGCCGCACACGCTGGCCTTCACGTTCTTTCCGGCCTGGGTTTCGAGCCTGCACGAGAAATTCGGCCCCCTCAAAAGCCGCCTCATCGCGCTGAACGTGCACGACGCGGTGATGCGGCTGGTGGAAGGCGGCTGCGATCTGCTGATCACCTACCACCACCCTTCGCAGCCTTTTCAGCTGGACGCCGACCGCTACGAAATGGTGAGCCTGGGGCAGGAGGTGCTGTCGCCCTACAGCAAGGCCGATGCAGACGGGCAACCCCTGTTCAGCCTGCCGGGCCGCGCGGGCCAGCCGCTTCCGTATCTGGGCTACGCGCCGGGGGCCTATCTGGGGCGCATGACCGAGCTCATCCTGAAAGAGTCAGGCACAGCCATCCACCTCGACCGTGTGTACGAAACCGACATGGCCGAGGGCCTGAAGGCCATGGCCCTGGAGGGGCACGGCGTGGCGTTCCTGCCGCACAGCGCCGTCAAGAAAGAGGTGCGCGCCCGCAAGCTGGTGAGCGCACAGCCACCCGATCACGACGGTCTGCAGATCGTGATGGATGTGCGGGCCTACCGTGAGCGCCCCGGCGGCAAGGAGGCGCCCAAGGGCACCGCGCAGGCTTTGTGGACCTATCTGCAAAACCTGGGGTCATGCTAAGGGTAAATGCGGACATAGATAATTTGCATAACGCGCCGCGCATTCGGCATTGGAAATTCGGGGGGCGGGAACGTACAGTCGGCGCCCACACCGGACAGCAACCGCCACGGGGCGCGCCACAGCGGAGCAGTGGCACGAAGATTGCAAATCCGGGGCAACGTTATTCACAAGGGCATCACATGAAGGTTCGGCACTGGGGTTTGGCATGGGGTTTGGCGGCCCTGTGCGGTGTGTCGGCGGTGTCGGCCCAAACCGTGCTCGAGAAGGTGAGTGCCGGCGGCGCCCTGGTGATCGCGCACCGCGAATCGTCAGTGCCTTTTTCTTATATCGATCCGAAGTCGGGCAAGCCCATCGGCTACGCCATCGACCTGTGCCTGCGCCTGGCCGATGTCGTGCGCAAGAAGACGGGCATGAAGGACATGCCCGTCGAAATGCTGCAGGTCACTGCCGCCAACCGTCTGGCCATGGTGGAGCAGCACAAGGCCGATCTTGAATGCGGCTCGACCACCAACAACGCCGAGCGGAGGCAGAAGGTGGCCTTCACGGTGCCGCACTACATCACGGGTGCACGCCTGCTGGTCAAGGCTTCCAGCAGCATCGACCGCCTGGAGGACCTGGCGGGCAAGAAGCTGGTGTCCACGAAGGGAACGACACCGCTCAAGGCCGCCGAGCAGGCCAACCGCTCGCACCTGATGGGCATCACCATCGTCGAGGCCCCCGACCATGAGCGCGGCGTGGAGATGGTGGAAAAGGGCGAGGCCGATGCCTTCCTGATGGACGATGTGTTGCTGTACGGCCTGGCCGCCGGGCGGCCCCATCCGGCGGCGCTGAAGGTGGTGGGCCGCTTCGTCACCACCGAGCCCCTGGCCATCGTGTTGCCCAAGAACGATCCCGAATTCAAGAAGCTGGTCGACGACGAGATGCGTCGCCTCATAACCAGCCGCGAGATCTACCCCATCTACGACAAGTGGTTCGCCAAGCCCATCCCGCCGAACAACGCTTCACTGAATCTGCCCGTCAGCTATCTGCTGCGCGACTTCTGGAAATACCCTTCCGACCAGGTGCCGTTCTGAACGGCGCGGCAGGTAAACCCCCTGTTCTGGACTGCGCTGCCCGCCCAAAATGTGGGCTTGAGCAAGTCTCTAGAATCCCTTTTTCGCATGACACTAGGAGATTGACATGAAGAAGCACATTTTCGCGATTGCCGTGGCCGCTCTGGCCGCTGGCAGCGCATTCGCGCAGGCTGGCGATACCCTCGCCAAGATCAAGTCCTCGGGCAGCGTGACCCTGGGGGTGCGCGAATCGTCGGGCCTGGCCTATACGCTGGGCAACGGCAAGTATGTGGGCTTCCATACCGAGATGGGTGAGCGCATTCTGGACGACATCCAGAAGCAGTTGGGCCTGGCCAAGCTGGACGTCAAGTACCAGCCCGTGACCTCGCAGAACCGCGTTCCCCTGGTGACCAACGGCACGGTGGACTTGGAGTGCGGCTCCACCACCAACAATGCTGCGCGCCAGAAGGACGTGGCCTTCGCCGTGACGACCTATGTGGAAGAAGTGCGCATTGCCGTCAAGGCCAGTTCGGGCATCCATTCCATCAAGGACCTCAACGGTAAGACCGTGGCCACCACCACGGGCACCACGTCGGTGCAGACCCTGCGCAAGCATGAGCGCGCTGGCGGCATCGACTTCAAGGAAGTGCTGGGCAAGGACCACGCCGACAGCTTCCTGCTGCTGGAAACGGGCCGCGCCGATGCGTTCGTGATGGACGGCTCGATCCTCGCGGGCAACATCTCCAAGGCCAAGAACCCCGCCGACTACAAGATCGTGGGCGAAGTGCTGTCGGTGGAGCCCATCGCCTGCATGATGCGCAAGGACGACCCCGCCTTCAAGAAGGCCGTGGACGACAGCATCAAGCGCCAGATCAAGGACGGCTCGCTGGCCAAGCTGTACGACAAGTGGTTCATGCAGCCTACGCCGCCTACCGGCACCAAGGTCGGCCTGCCCCTGTCCGAAGCCACCAAGGCAGCCTGGGCCAACCCCAACGACAAGCCCATGGAAGACTACAAGAAGTAAGAGTCTGACCGCAGCCGCCCCTTCAGACGCCGGGTTTGAAGGGGCTTTTTTGTTGGGCGCGCGCGGTGTGCCGCCCGGCACAACATAACAACATGAGGGGTGCTCCTATGAGTTGGGATTGGCAGGTGTTCTGCCAGGACACCATGGACCGGGAAGTCGTGCAAAGCTGCTTTGGCAAAGGCGGCGACATCACTTACCTGGATTGGATGCTGTCGGCCTGGGGCTGGACCGTGTCTGTTTCGCTGCTGGCGCTGCTGCTGGCGCTGGTGCTGGGGGCGCTGATCGGCACGCTGCGCACGCTCGAAGGGCGGCCCATGGTCGTGCGACTTTGCAATGCGTGGGTCGAGCTGTTTCGCAACATTCCGCTGCTGGTGCAGATTTTCCTGTGGTACCACGTGGTGCCGACGCTGTTTCCTGCCTTGCAGGCCGTGCCCGGCTTCGTGCTGGTGGTGCTGGCACTGGGCTTCTTCACTTCGGCGCGCATTGCCGAACAGGTGCGCTCGGGCATCCAGGCGTTGCCGCGTGGACAGCGTTACGCGGGGCTGGCCATGGGTTTCACCACGTTCCAGACCTACCGCCATGTGCTGCTGCCCATGGCTTTTCGCATCATCATTCCGCCGCTCACCAGCGAGACGATGAACATCTTCAAGAATTCGTCCGTGGCGTTTGCCGTGTCGGTGGCCGAACTCACCATGTTTGCCATGCAGGCGCAGGAAGAAACCTCGCGCGGCGTGGAGGTCTATCTGGCCGTGACGGCCTGCTACGTGGTCTCGGCATTCGCCATCAACCGCATCATGGCGTTCATCGAGAAGCGGGCCCGCATTCCGGGCATGGTGGTGACCGGTGGCGCAGGCGGAGGTCACTGACATGAATCTCGACTTTTCGTTCTACAACTGGGATCTGATTTCGAACTTCGTGCTCAAGGGGCTGTATTTCAGCCTGCTGCTCACGCTGGTGGCCACGATCGGCGGCGTGATCTTCGGCACGGTGCTGGCGCTCATGCGCCTGTCGGGCAAGAAGTGGCTCGACATGCCCGCCACCGTCTACGTCAATGGCATGCGCAGCATTCCGCTGGTGATGGTGATCCTGTGGTTCTTCCTGCTGGTGCCGGCCATCATCGGCCGCCCCATCGGTGCCGAGGTGTCGGCGGTGGTGACCTTCGTTGCCTTCGAGGCGGCCTACTTCAGCGAGATCATGCGTGCGGGCATCCAGTCGGTGCCGCGCGGACAGGTGTTCGCGGGGCAGGCGCTGGGCATGACCTATGGCCAGAACATGAAGCTGGTGGTGCTGCCGCAGGCCTTCCGCAACATGCTGCCCGTGCTGCTGACCCAGACCATCATCCTGTTCCAGGACACGTCGCTGGTCTATGCCATCGGCGCCTACGACATGCTCAAGGGCTTCGAGGTGGCGGGCAAGAACTTCGGCCGCCCCATCGAGGCCTACCTGGCCGCGGCGGTGCTGTATTTTGTGATGTGCTATGCCTTGTCCTGGATGGTCAAGCGCCTGCACCAGAAGATTGCCATCATTCGCTGATGCGCTAGAGATTGAGGAACAAGCAAATGATCGAACTCAAGAACGTATCCAAGTGGTACGGCACCTTTCAGGTGCTCAATGACTGCTCCACCAGCATCAACAAGGGCGAGGTGGTAGTGGTGTGCGGCCCATCGGGCTCTGGCAAATCCACGCTGATCAAGACCATCAACGCGCTCGAACCCATCCAGAAGGGCGAGATCTGGGTCGATGGCGTGCCCGTGCATGACCCCAAGACCAACCTGCCCAAGCTGCGCAGCCATGTCGGCATGGTGTTCCAGCACTTCGAACTCTTCCCGCACCTCTCGGTGACGGACAACCTCACGATCGCGCAGGTCAAGGTGCTGGGGCGCAGCGCCGATGACGCCAAGAAGCGCGGCCTCAAGATGCTTGAGCGCGTGGGCCTCACGGCCCACAAGGACAAGTTCCCGGGCCAGCTCTCGGGCGGCCAGCAGCAGCGCGTGGCCATCGCGCGCGCGCTGTCGATGGACCCCATCGTCATGCTGTTCGACGAACCCACTTCGGCGCTCGACCCCGAAATGGTGGGGGAAGTGCTCGACGTGATGGTGGGGCTGGCCAACGAAGGCATGACCATGATGTGCGTGACCCACGAGATGGGTTTCGCGCGCAAGGTCAGCAACCGCGTGATCTTCATGGACGTGGGCGGCAAGATCCTGGAAGACTGCTCGAAGGACGAGTTCTTCGGCAACCCCGATGCCCGCCAGCCGCGCACCAAGGACTTCCTCGACAAGATCCTGCAGCACTGAGCCGGGCAGCCCCCAGAGGCGCTTCGCGCCTCCGTACAGCCGTCTGAGGCGGACCGCCCTTCGGGGGGCACGCCCAGGTTTGCGCGGGCAAACCTGGAGCCGCGCCTCTCAGCCCCCTTTTCTCGGCTGTCGCCGGGAAGGGGCCGCCAGCGCGGCGGGGCGACACGCAGGGCATGGGCCTCTGCGCGGTGGCTGCCGGCCTGGGACGCGCTGGTGCCGTGCGCTGTGCGTGGTACACGCCCGTCGCGGAGCATGCCAGATCATCCAAGCGTCCATGGGGCGCTTTTTTATGTCTTTCATGTCTGTAGTGACCATGCAGAAAGCGCTGGCTGCTATGATTTTTGAAGTCTACGGGCGGATGGGACAATGCAGCCCATGACCGCCACCCCCGACACCCTCACGATCACCCGCCCCGACGACTGGCACCTGCACGTGCGCGACGGCGACCCCCTGCACACCGTGGTGCCGCACACCGCCGCCCAGTTCGGCCGCGCCATCATCATGCCCAACCTGCGTCCACCCGTGACCACGGCCGAGCAGGCGCTGGCGTACAAGCAGCGCATCCTGGCCGCCGTACCGGTGGGCGTGCAGTTCGAGCCGCTGATGACGCTGTACCTCACCGACAACCTTCCGCCCGACGAAATCGCCCGCGCTAAGGCGGCCGGCGTGGTTGCCTGCAAGCTCTACCCCGCTGGCGCCACGACGAACAGCGACGCGGGCGTCACCGACCTGCGCAAGACCTACAAGACGCTCGAAGCCATGCAGAAGGCCGGCCTGCTGCTGCTGGTGCATGGCGAGGTCACCAGCAGCGACATCGACCTGTTTGACCGAGAGGCCGTGTTCATCGAGCAGCAGCTCATCCCGCTGCGCCGCGATTTCCCTGAGCTGAAGATCGTCTTCGAGCACATCACCACCCAGGAAGCCGCGCAGTATGTGCAGCAGGCCGACCGTTTCACCGCTGCCACCATCACAGCGCACCACCTGCTCTACAACCGCAACGCCATCTTCACCGGCGGCATCCGCCCGCACTATTACTGCCTGCCCGTGCTCAAGCGCGAGACGCATCGCCAGGCCCTGGTGCAGGCGGCCACCAGCGGCAGCGAAAAATTCTTCCTGGGCACCGACAGCGCGCCGCATTCGGCGCACCTGAAGGAGCACGCCACGGGCTGCGCCGGCTGCTACACCGCGCACGCTGCCATCGAGATGTACGCCGAGGCCTTCGACAACGTCGGCGCGCTGGACAAGCTCGAAGCCTTCGCCAGCTTCAACGGCCCGGCCTTCTACGGCCTGCCGCGCAACAGCGGCACCATCACCCTGCGCCGCGAATCCTGGACGCCGCCCGACAGCTTTGCGTTCGGCGAGGGCGAGCTCAAGCCCCTGCGCGCCGGTGAAGTGCTGCCGTGGCGGCTGGTGAAATGACCTTGCCGCAGGAACCGCCCAAGGTTGGGACGGCCAGGAACATGGCCGTCTTCATCGACGCGGACAACCTGAACGAGGCGACGGCGTTGGACCATGTGCTGACGGATTTGCGCCATCGCGCTGAACGGGTGCTTTACAAGCGCGCTTACGGGCGGGTGGATAGCCTCAAAGGCATCGAATCTGTCTTGTGGCGCCATGGAGTGCGTCCGGTCAGCAACATGATCGTGAACAAGGTCACTACAGACAGCGCCTTGGTGATCGATGCGGTGGAGGCTGTTTGCACTCAAGATATCGACACAGTGGCAATCTGTTCGGGCGATGCGGACTTTGTGCCCTTGGCAACCTGGGTCAGAGAGCGGGGGTGTCATGTTCTTTGTTTCAGCCTGTCCAACAAGATTTTTGCGAACTCTGAGAGTTTTTATGACGAAGTGATCTTGCTGGAAGTGGTAGAAAAGCCGGAGAGCCTGGCCGCTTCGAAGATTGGGGAGCCACAGGTACCAATGGCTACTCAGTCGGAGCCTGCCCTGTGCGCCGAGGCAGAAGCCCCTGATGGCAAAATTCTCCCGGCCATTGGCGTTGCTGCCGAGCACAGCCCCTTGGCGCCGCAGCCCTCAAGTCAGGAGCTTGTCGAGCAGGTGCTCCAGGCTCTGCCATCACTCCGCAATGGCCAAAGCCAGCACCTCAGCCACGTGGTGGCCACGCTGCGCCAGCGGGGCGTGCTGGGGAAGAGCACCAAGAGCTCGGTGTGGTTCGCACAGTTTGGTGGCCGCTTTCAGTTGCAACCTGCACAGAAGCCAAACCAGATCACCTATGTCTCTGATGCCCAGTCGAAGAAAGTAGCCAAATTCTCAGAAGACGTTGCCTCGGGTTTATCAGCCATCCCCTCCCCTGAGATGGTGCAGCGAGTGTTGAAGGCCGTGCCGGATTTGAGGCGCGGGCCGCAAATGCTCAGCCAAATCGTCCCGGTATTGCGTCAGAAGACCATCCTGGGAAAAACGACGAAATCGACCGTTTTTTTGGACAGTTCCCTTCTCATTTCAAGCTTTCGCCTAAAGGGCAGCCCACGCAGGTGACTTACGTGGAGCACTGTGCGTCCCACGGCGCCGCCGGTATTCCCCAGCGACGGGATTCTGCGAATGGAAAGAGTTGATTGGGGCGCGCCTTGGCTAAGTGCAGTACGCGATCCGGGAGTCCGTGTTCAGCGTGAAGTGTTCGATGGAAAGCCGGTGGCTGAGGCATTGAATGCCCTCTCCATGGCGACTGTCCGTTTTGTTCACCAGTCCGAACTGCCCGACGGCACTGCCTATGAGCAGTACATCTTTGACACCCGCTGCGTCCCCACGCGCGACAACCTGCACGACTTTTTCAATGGACTGGCGTGGCTGCAGTTCCCGCAGACCAAGCGGCGCCTGAACCAGATGCAGGCGCAGGCCATCGCCGCCCAGGGGGTGGGGGCGGTGCGCGGCCCCCTGCGCGATGCAATCACGGTGTGGGACGAGAACGGCGCCGTGATGGATGCGCCGACGGCGATCTGGGCGGCGCTACAGGCGCGGGACTGGTGGCGGTTGTTTGTCGAGCTGCGCCCTTTGTGGCGCGAGGTGCGCCTGGTGTTGTTCGGGCATGCCTTGCTGGAAAAACTGGTTGTTCCAAGAAAACCCATCACTGCGCATGTGTATCAAGGGCAAGCAGCTATTGATTCGGTAGCATCTCTCGACGCTTGGCTGGCCCAGGAGCTGCAACCGGGGCGGTTGGCGGCCAAGCCGTTTTTGCCTTTGCCCGTGCTGGGAGTGCCCGGCTGGTGGCCGGAGAACGAGAACTTTTCCTTCTATGATGACTCCCTCGTCTTCCGCAGCGCGCCCCGCAAAAACAAACACACCATGGGTTTTGCAGCGCTGTGACATCGGCTTGAAGGAGCGCGCGGCCACCCCCATCTGCCGCTCTGGGGCCAGACCACCCCGCACCTCTGTGGAGAATCCATGAAACGCATCTTTCTTTTCCTGTTGACCAACGTGGCCGTGGTGGCCGTGCTGGGCATCGTTGCCAGCCTGCTGGGCGTGAACCGCTACCTCACCGCCAACGGTCTGAACCTGGGCGCGCTGCTCGGTTTTGCCTTCGTCATGGGGTTTGGCGGCGCCATCATTTCGCTGTTGATCAGCAAGCCCATGGCCAAGTGGAGCGCGGGCGTGCAGGTCATCGAGCAGCCCCGCAGCGCCGATGAGGCCTGGATCGTCGAGACCGTGCGCAAGCTCGCCGACAAGGCTGGCATCGGCATGCCCGAGGTGGGCATCTTCGAGGGCGATCCCAACGCGTTCGCCACGGGCGCCTTCAAGAATTCGGCATTGGTGGCGGTGTCCACCGGCCTGTTGCAAGGCATGACGCGCGAAGAAGTGGAGGCCGTGATCGGCCATGAAGTGGCCCACATCGCCAATGGCGACATGGTCACCATGACGCTGATCCAGGGCGTCATGAACACCTTCGTGGTGTTTCTCTCGCGCGTCATCGGCTATGCGGTGGACAGCTTCCTGAACAAGAACAATGAGAGCCGCTCGGGTCCCGGCATCGGCTACATGGTGACCACCGTGGTGCTCGACATCGTGCTGGGTTTCGTGGCCGCCATCATCGTGGCCTGGTTCTCGCGCCAGCGCGAGTTCCGTGCCGATGCGGGCGCCACCCAACTCATGGGGCGCCGCCAGCCCATGATCAACGCCCTGGCCCGCTTGGGCGGCATGCATCCCGCTGAGCTGCCCAAGAGCATGGCCGCCATGGGCATTGCCGGTGGCATTGGCAAGCTGTTCAGCACCCACCCGCCCATCGAAGAGCGCATCGCTGCGCTGCAGAACGCGCAGCAAGGCTGATCCGGGCCCGCGAGGGCCAGGCCCCCTTCCGCCAAGCCGCTGCAGGTCCCGTGCCTGCGGCGGCTTTTTTGATGGTGCGCCGGGCGCGTGTCAGCGAGCAGAGCCAGGGGCCCCGGTTGTGGGTGCAAAACCGCAGCCGGGCTGCGCCTGAACACGGTGCAGAGCTCACCGCTGGTGGATGCGTCTTGTACCCTGGCGCAAGGCTGCACAGGCAGGGGCCGCCAAGGGCGCGATGGGTGAAGTCGCCCTGCCCCTGCCGGCCGCAACCCCTTCGGTGCGGCGCCGAGGTGTTGCTCTGACCTTGCCCACAAACATGCCGCCCCACATCGCATGGGATGGCGCGGCAGAACGCCGCCGTGGCCATCCGGCCCGGCATGCGGGCGGGCGGGCGCGGCGTTCCTGGGCCGATACCCGCTTGTGAGGATCAGTGGACCATCAGACCCATCCAGGGCCAGTAGGTGAGCGCGAAGACCACCAGCAGCACGGTGGCCACGAGGGTGATCACGACGCCGGTGCGCACAAAATCATGCGCCTCGAAGGTGTCGGTGCCGTAGGCGATCATGTTCTGGGGCGCGTTCACTGGCAGGATGAAGCCGAAGCTCACCACGAACTGCAGGATCATGGTCATGCCCACCACGTTGATGCCCGGCGTCTGCACCGTGGTGAGCACGCTGATGATGATGGGGATCATGGTCGAGGCCAGTGCGGTGGCGCTGGCAAAACCCAGGTGGATCACGATCAGGAACAGCGACAGCAGCATCAGGATGCTGAAGGCCGAGGCCATCTCCAGCCCCAGGTTGGTCACGATCAGTTGGGCCAGCCAGCCGGCGGCCTTGGTTTGCAGCAGCGCCGTGCCCACGCTGATGCCCACGGCGAACAGCACCACCGTACCCCAGGGAAAACCTTTTTGCGAAGACTTCCAGTCCATCACGCCCAGGCGCGGCAGCAGCATGAATGCCACCGCGGCGATGGTGGTGGACGAGGTGTCGAAATTGTGCAGCACCTTTTCGGTGGACCAGAACCCCAGCAACACCAGCACGATGGCCAGCAGCTTCCACTGGTTGAGCGTCATCGGGCCCAGCTCATGCAGTTGCTGGCGGATGGTCTCCTGGCCGCCCGCGATCTCGGTCATCTCGGGCTTCATCATGCGGGTCATGATGAAGAACAGGGCAACGCTCATCAGCGCGGCAAACGGCGCCGCGGCCATGAACCACTCGGCCCAGGTGATCTGCGCGCCGAGCTGCTTCTCGATAAAACCAATGGCCACCATGTTCTGCGCCGCGGCGGTCTTGATGCCCACGTTCCAGATGCTGGCGGTCTGGGCCGTGGTGATGACCAGCAGGGCGGCAAAGCGGCTCTTGCGGTCCACCTTGAAGGCCAGCACGAAGCCCATCATGATGGGCATGAGGCAGGCCACGCGGGCGGTGGTGCTGGGCACGATGAATGACAGCAGAAAGCCCACCACCATGGCACCGATCACGATGCGGTGCGTCTTGGCGCCCACCTTGGACAGCACCGTCAGTGCGATGCGCCGGTCCAGCCCCGTGGCCGTCATGGCCGATGCGATGAAGCACGCCGCCGCGACCAGGGCCACGGCGCTGTTGGCAAACCCGGAGAGCGCCAGATTGAGCGCCGCCCCCGTGCCCATGCCTGCCGTGAGCCCCGGCTTGGCCGCGCTGGGCGCATAGGCCAGCAAGAAGATCATGAAGGCCGCAATCACCACCGCACTGACGGAATAGTCGAGCGCCTCGGTCATCCACACGATCACGGCAAAGGCCAGGATGGCGAGCATGTAATGCCCGGCCAGCGGCAGGCCGGCGGGGGTGGGCAGCAGCAGTACGCCCACCAGGGCGGCCACCGCGCTCCACAGGCCTACCCGTTTGAGCAGGCCCTTGGGTGGGGCAGAGGAGGGAGCAGGGGTTGCGAGAGGGGTGGTCATGAATCAGCCTTCCTGTTGCGCGGCGCATCGCCACAGACAGTGTGCGACGCACCGGGCGTCTGACTGTTGACCAATATCAAGAAAAATCGGTCGCCCCGCAGCCCGCAGTGCGTTGTGCGCGGAATGCGGGCTCCTGCCACAACGCACCCGAAACGGCACCGGAGCTTGGCATGAATGCATGCCACCCGTTTCGCGGGCCCGATGCGAATGGAGCGGCGCGCCCTGGATGCGCCACCGTCAAGGCATCAGCGGCTCGGCAGGTCGCTCGGCCCTGGGCCGCTCCGCCGGACACCTGCGGCGGTGCCGCGTGTCTCTGCGGGTATCAGGCGGCAAGGCCCAGGATGCTGCGCGCCACGGCCTCGCCGACCTTGATGCCATCCACCCCGGCCGAGAGAATGCCGCCCGCATAACCGGCGCCCTCGCCCGCCGGGTACAGGCCGGGCGTGTTGGGGCTTTGCAGGTTGTCGCCCCGGTCGATGCGCAGCGGCGACGAAGTGCGCGTTTCCACGCCCGTGAGCACGGCGTCGGGCATGTCGTAGCCCTTGATCTTGCGGCCGAAGGCCGGCAGTGCCTCGCGCATGGCCTCGATGGCATAGGAGGGCAGGGCGCCGTGCAGGTCTCCGAGCGTCACGCCGGGTTGGTAGGACGGCTGCACGCTGCCCAGATCCTTGGAGGGCCGGCCCGCGATGAAATCGCCTACCAGCTGGCCCGGCGCGTTGTAGTTGCTGCCGCCGAGCACGTAGGCGCCCGATTCGAGCTGCCGCTGCAGCACGATGCCCGCCAGCGGATGGTGCTGGCCGCTGGGGAGCGCCTCAATGCCGTGGGTGGTGCCCAGCGTGGCTTCGTAGTCTGCAGGCGCCGTGGGATAGTCGGCCGGGTCGATGCCCACCACCATGCCCGCATTGGCGTTGCGTTCGTTGCGCGAGTACTGGCTCATGCCGTTGGTGACCACGCGGCCGGGCTCGCTGGTGGCGGCCACCACGGTGCCGCCGGGGCACATGCAGAAGCTGTACACCGCCCGGCCGTTGGCGGCGTGGTGCACCAGCTTGTAGTCGGCGGCGCCCAGCAAAGGGTGGCCCGCATGTTTGCCCCAGCGGGCACGGTCGATTACGCCTTGCGGGTGCTCGATGCGGAACCCCACCGAGAACGGCTTGGCCTGCATCTGCACGCCGCGGTCATAGAGCATGGCAAAGGTGTCGCGCGAGCTGTGGCCCAGCGCAATCACCACATGGTCGGCGCGCAGTTCGGTGGTGGTGCCTGTGGTCTGGTCCAGCACCTGCACGCCGCGCACGTGGCGGCCGTTCGCGCTGTCCTCGACGAGCAGATCGGTCACGCGCTGTCCGAAGCGGATTTCGCCGCCCAGCGCAATGATCTGCTCGCGCAGGCTCTCCACCACCTTGACCAGCTTGAAGGTGCCGATGTGCGGGTGCGCCACGTAGAGGATCTCCTCGGGCGCACCGGCCTTGACGAACTCGGCCATCACCTTGCGGCCGAGGTGGCGCGGGTCCTTGATCTGGCTGTAGAGTTTGCCGTCGCTGAACGTGCCGGCGCCACCTTCGCCGAACTGCACATTGCTCTCAGGGTTCAGTTCGCGCCGGCGCCACAGGCCCCAGGTGTCTTGGGTGCGCTCGCGCACCTGCTTGCCGCGCTCGAGCACGATGGGGCGAAAGCCCATCTGCGCGAGCACCAGCGCCGCGAAGATGCCGCAAGGGCCG
>NZ_ACQT01000068.1 GCF_000175235.1 Acidovorax delafieldii 2AN
TGCTGGCGCGCCGCCTGCCAGGCCTGCAGCAGGTCGGCCGCATGGGCGCCCGTGATGCCCAGCGCCAGCAATGCGGCCCACAGTGGCTTGATGCGCATGGTGTGGTCTCCGATCAGTTGCCTGCCGGGGCGCCCAGCTTGCGCATGATGGTTTCCATCAGGCACCACTTGGTGAAGCCGCTTTGCAGCAGGTTGACGCCCACGAAGGCGGTGAACCACAGCCAGTTGGCGCTGTGGAAGATCGGGCTGCCCGCCACGCCCAGGGCCAGCGACAGCAGAATGAACGATCCGCCGATGATGCGAACGAGTTGCCAGGATGTCATGATGAAACTCCGTAGTGATAAGAAGATGTGTGGCGAGGCAGCGGGGCGCGGCAGACTCACTTTGGCCCCGATGGCTCGTGCAGGCGCTGAATGCCCAGGATCTTGAGCACGTACTTTTCGTAGATGGGGTCGGTGTTGCCGGACTTGATCTTGCCGAGGAAATATTTCTCGAAGGCGATCTTGCCCAGATGCACCCATTTGCCCTTCTTGAACCAGTTGACGTTGCGCGGTGGAATTTGCGGCAGCGCCACGAAGGCGGCGCCGGTGTCGCCCATGTCCGCCAGGCAGATGGCGTTCCAGGTGGCGGTGGCTGTTGCAGGCTTTCCCTCCAGATCGGCCGCGATGTTGTGCACGATGGCCGACACCATCGTTTCGATCATGTAGCCGGTCTTGGGCGCGCCGGTGGGCACGGGGGTTGCCTCCACGGGCGGAATCGCCACGCACACGCCCGCAGCAAAGATGTTGGGGTAGGCCTTGCTGCGCTGGTGCTCGTCGATCAGCACGAAGCCGCGCGGGTTGCACAGGTTGGGCACGGCGGCCACGGCGTCCACGCCCTTGAAGGACGGCAGCATCATCGAGAGCTTGAACGGCAGCTCGTGCTGCTTCAGCAGGTTGCCCTGGTCGTCCAGCTGGTCGACCATCATCTTGCCGTCCTCCACGCGCGTGGTGCGGGCGTTGGTGATCCACTTGATGTCCTGCCCGCGCAGTTCGCTCTCCAGCATGCTCTTGCTGTCGCCCACACCGCCCAGGCCCAGATGTCCGATGTAAGGCTCGCTGGTCACGTAGGTGAGCGGCACCTTGTGGCGCAGCTTGCGCTTGCGCAGGTCGGCCGACACGATGAAGGCGAATTCATACGCCGGGCCGAAGCAGCTGGCGCCGGGCATGGCGCCAATCACCATGGGCCCTGGGTTTTCGAGAAACTTTTCATAGTCGGCCCAGAAGCGCTGGGCGTGGTCGACCGTGCAGATGGAATGGGTATGGCCGTCGACCGGGCCGGCGCCGGGAACTTCCTCGAACGCCAGCCGGGGGCCGGTGGTGATCACCAGATAGTCGTAGTCCACGGTCTGGCCATCGGCCAGCGTGACGCTGTGGCCCGCAGCGTCGATCGACTGTGCCGCGCTGGCAATGAAACCGATGCCCTTGCGCTGAAGCAGGGGGGCGATCTGCAGCACGATGTCGTCCCGCTGTCGCCAGCCCACCGCGATCCACGGGTTCGACGGAACGAAGTGGAAGTAATCCACCGCGCTGATCACGGTGATGCGGTGTTGCGCCGGCAGCTTGCTGCGCAGCTCATAGGCGGCCGGCATGCCGCCGATGCCTGCTCCAAGAATGACGATGTGGGCCATGGTTTGTCTCCTGTGGTGCCTCGTTGTGAATCAGTGCAGTGGTGCTGGTACGTCAGTGCGGCGCAGCCTCTGTCGGGCTGCTGCCAGCGGGCGACCCTGGCGCGGCCAAACCGGCACCGGGGAGGCTGTGCTGCTTGTGGTAAGCCGCGTAATACAGCGTGGGGATGACCACCAGCGTGAGCACGGTGGAGACAAAGATTCCGAAGATCAGCGAAATGGCCAGGCCATTGAAGATCGGGTCATCGAGGATGAAGAACGCGCCAATCATGGCCGCCAGCCCCGTCAGCACGATGGGCTGGGCCCGGGTGATGGCCGAGTGCACGATGGCGTCCTTGAGCGCCTTGCCCTCACGCACCTGCAGGTTGATGAAGTCCACCAGCAGGATGGAGTTGCGCACGATGATGCCGGCCAGCGCGATCATGCCGATCATGCTGGTGGCCGTGTACTGCGCACCCAGCAGGGCGTGCCCCGGCATCACGCCAATGATGGTCAGCGGGATGGGCGCCATGATGATCAGCGGCGTGAGGTACGAGCCAAACTGCGCCACCACCAGCAGGTAGATGAGGATCAGGCCCACGGCATAGGCAGCGCCCATGTCGCGGAAGGTTTCGTAGGTGATCTGCCATTCGCCATCCCACTTGATGGCGTAGTCGCGCAGCGTGTCCGAAGGCTGGCGCACGAAATACTCCACCAGCGGGCCGCCGCCCGGGGTCTGAATCTGTGCGATGTCGCCGCGCATCTGGAACATGCCGTACAGCGGGCTGTCCACCTTGCCTGCCATGTCGGCCACCACCAGGTTCACCGGCAAAAGGTCTTTGTGGTAAACGGGCTGCTCACGCAGGGTGTCGCTCACCGTCACCAGTTCGCTGATCGGCACCTGCTTGCCTGAGGCGCCCCGCACCGTCAGCTGCAGCAACGCGGCCAGGTCGCCATGGCTTTCTTCGGGCAACTGCAGCACCACGGGCGCTGGGTACTTGCTGGCATCGTGCAGGTAGGTGGTGGCCTCGCCGGCCAGGCCTGCGCGCAACGTGGCCACGATGGCCTGCTGCGGTATGCCCAGCAACGCGGCCTTGCGTCGGTCGATCAGAACGAGCTTGCGCGGGGCGCTGGCGATGCTGCTGTCGTCGACATCCACCACGCCGCTGGTCTTGCCGAATACCGCGCGCACGGCCTTGGCCACCTGGCGGCGGCCATCGGCTTCGGGGCCGTAGATCTCGGCCACGATGGGCGAGAGCACCGGCGGCCCTGGCGGCACTTCGACCACCTTCACGTTGGCGCCCAGGCGCTGCCCGATTTGCTGCAGGGCAGGGCGCACGCGTGTGGCGATGGCATGGCTCTGGTCCTTGCGGTGCGATTTGTCCACCAGGTTCACCTGGATGTCGCCCACGTCGCCCCCGGCGCGCAGGTAGTACTGGCGCACCAAGCCGTTGAAATTGATGGGGGCCGCCGTGCCCGCATAGGCCTGGTAGTCGGTCACCTCGGGCACGGTGGCCAGGTACGCGCCCAGTTCGTGCAACACCGCCGCGGTCTGCTCCACCGGTGTGCCGGCAGGCATGTCCACCACCACCTGGAACTCGGACTTGTTGTCGAACGGCAGCATCTTGAGTAGCACCAGCCCCGTGGCCGGTAGGGCCACCGACAGCGCAATCAGCACGGCCACGCCCACGCCAAGCAGGCGGCGGTTGCGGGGGCCGCGCTGGTCGTCGAGCAGCGGCGTGAAGATGCGCGTGAACAGGGGAGTGATGCGCGCCGCCATGCCAGAGGGAGCAGCGTGCGCATGGGAAGCCGCGCCCGCGGGCGCGGGGTGGGCCTTCATCCACAGCCGTGCCAACCAGGGCGTGACGACGAATGCAATGGCCAGCGACAGCAGCATGCCCATGCTGGCGTTGATGGGGATCGGGCTCATGTACGGGCCCATGAGGCCCGACACGAAGGCCATGGGCAGCAGCGCGGCAATCACGGTGAACGTGGCCAGGATGGTGGGGCCGCCCACTTCGTCCACCGCGCCAGGAATGATCTGCGCGAGCGCCTTGCCCGGCTCCAGCTGCTGGTGGCGATGGATGTTCTCGACGACCACGATGGCGTCGTCCACGAGAATGCCGATGGAGAAAATCAGCGCAAACAGCGACACGCGGTTCAGCGTGAATCCCCAGGCCCACGACGCGAACAGTGTCACCGTGAGCGTCAGCACCACCGCCGTACCCACGATGGCGGCCTCGCGCCGGCCGAGCGCAATGAACACCAGCGCCACCACCGAAGCCGTGGCGAACAGCAGTTTCTGGATGAGCTTTTGCGCCTTGTCGTTGGCCGTGGCGCCGTAATTGCGCGTTTCGGCCACCTCCACCCCTTCGGGAATCACGGTGTTGCGCAGTTGCCCCACCCGCTGCATCACAGCGTTGGCCACATCGATCGCGTTCTCGCCGGGCTTCTTGGTGACCAGAACCGTGACGGCGGGGAATTCACCGCCGCCGCTGGCCTGGGCCTGGCCGTGCCACACGTAACGGCTGGGGGGCAAGGGCCCGTCGCTCACATCGGCCACATCTTTCATGAACAGTGGCTTGCCGGAACGCACGCCGACCATCAATTCACCCACGTCGGTTGCCTGCGCCAGGAAGGGCCCGGCCTCCAGCGCCACCGCCTGGTTGCCCGCGATCAGTTCCCCCACCGGCAGGCCCATGTTGGCCGATTGCAATGCGCCGCGCAGGTCCTGTACCGTGGTGCCCGTGCTGGCCATGCGGGCGGGGTCCAGGCGCACCATCACGGCGCGGCCGGGGCCGCCCACGGTCTGCACCTCGCGCGTGCCCGGCACGCGCTTGATTTCGGACTCAATGCTGTGGGCCACGCGCTCCAGGGCGAACGCGCCCGTGTCTGCGTTCTTGCTGAACAGCGTGAGCGTGACGATGGGCACGTCATCAATGCCCTTGGGTTTGATGATGGGCTCCATCACCCCCAAGTCGCGCGGCAGCCAGTCGGTATGGGTGCGCAACGTGTCGTGCAACTGTACCAGCGCCTCGGTGCGGGGAACACCCACCTTGAACTGCACGGTGAGCACGGCCACGCCAGGGCGAGACACCGACATCACGTGTTCGGTGCCCGCCATTTGTGACAGCACCTGTTCGGCCGGGCCCGCCACCATCTGCTCCACATCGGCCACCGAAGCGCCAGGAAACGGAACCAGCACGTTGGCCATGGTGACGTTGATCTGCGGCTCTTCCTCGCGGGGCGTCACCAGCACGGCGAACACGCCCAGCAGAAAAGCCACCAGCGCCAGCAAAGGCGTGATCTGGGCGCTCTGGAACAGGGCGGCAATGCGGCCCGAAATGCCCAGGGCACGCTGTGGTGTGGGGTTCATGTCTGCCATCTCAGCGCACCTTGGCCGCAGCCTGGGGGGCGGTGGCCACCTTGTCGCCCTGGCGCAGACCGCTCAACACTTCGATCTGGTCGCCATCCCGCCGGCCCACGCGCACCTGGCGCAGCAGCGGCCGGCCTTCGGCGCTCAGTACATACACCCCTGTCATCTCAGCCCGCCGCACCAGGGCTGCGGCCGGGATGCGCACGCTTTGTGCGCCAGCGGCGCCTGCAGAGGCGGGCAGCCACACGCGGGCGAACATGCCGGGGGTGACCCCTTTGAGTTCGCCGGGCAGGGCCAGGCGCAACTGCAGCGTGTGCGTTGCGGCGTCCACCGTGGGCAGAAGCTGGGCTTGCTCCGCCGGCACGGTGATGCGCTCCGAGGCCAGGCCCGGAATCTCGGCCTGCAAGGCTTTGGCATCGGCCAGGGCGCTTGCCGCCATCTGCGGCACCATCGCCGTGACGCGCAGGGCAGTGGGGTCGTACATGCGCACCAGGGGCTTTCCAGGCATTGCCATGTCGCCCAGGGCCACCGCGACCTCGCTCACCACGCCGGAATACGGGGCCTTCAAGGCATAAAAGCCCGATTGCGTGGCGGCGGCCCCTGCCTGCGCCTGCAATGCCCGCACCTGGGCCTGGCTGGCCTGCAACTGGGCCTGGGCGCGGTCAAGCGCCGCCTGGCTGATGTACTGCTTCTGGAAAAGCTGTTTCTGCCGCTCGAACTCCTTGCTGGCCACTTGCAGGCCGGCACGCGCCGCCTCCACCTGCGCCGAGCTGGCAGCGGCGTTCTGCGATGCAGCGCGGGCGTCGATGCGCACCAGTTCCTGCCCCGCCTTGACCGCGTCGCCCGCCTTCACGCCCAGCACAACCACGGCCCCCTGCACCTGGGCCGACACCACGGTGTCACGCACGGCTTCGACCACGCCATCCACACTGGACTGGCCCGATGCAGCCCTGGTTGTGACTTCATGGATGGCAAGCGGGGCGGCATCGGCGGCCCAGGCGCCCGTGGTGGCCAGCAAGCTGGACATTAACGCGGCGGCGGCGAGGCGAGGCATCGGCATGTGGTTCTCCGTCCCTGCACGGGAAATCAGTTGCAATTGATTTATTATTTAACTAAATAGCTAATTAGTCAATTGTTGTATGATAGCGACTCGCCTGATCTTCAAAGCGCTGGTTTCGCCGGCCGATCGGGCCAGGAGTGACTTATGAAGAACATGCCTCCCGAAGCGCTGGAAGAGGTTGCGGGGTACTTTCAGGTGCTGGCCGAACCCACGCGCCTGCGCATCCTCAACATCCTGCGGGAAGGAGAGCGCAACGTGGGCGAGCTGGCGCAGATGTGCGGCTACACGGCTGCGAATGTGTCGCGCCACCTCTCGCTGATGACCAAGCACGGCCTCGTGGCCCGCGAAGGGCGGGGCACCAGCGTGTATTACCGGTTTGCCGACGAATCGGTGTTTGCGCTGTGCGACTTGGTGTGCGACAACATCGCGCGCCAGCTGCAGCGTTCGGCTGCCAGCCGCGCCCTGTTTTCGGTGGCGCCCGTCGCCCATTGATCGGCGGGCTGCTGCGCTGCGCGCCTGCAGAGCCGCATGAAGCCCGGCGCAAGGCCGGGCGGCCGGTACAGTAGCGGGATATGGCAATCCATCCCGCCGCTTTCTGAGCCACCATGACCACCGCCCCCAATCCTGCAGCGACAGACTTCCTCATCATCGGCGCAGGCATCGCCGGCGCCTCCGTGGCCTACTGGCTGGCACCCCACGGACGGGTGACGGTACTGGAGCGCGAATCCCAGCCCGGCTACCACTCCACGGGCCGTTCCGCGGCGCTGTACATGGCGAGCTACGGGCCCGACCAGGTGCGCGCGCTCACCCGCGCCAGCCTCGACTTCTTTCGCAACCCGCCACCCGGGTTTGCGGACTACCCCCTGCTCAAGCCCCGGGGCGCCATGATGGTCGCCACCGCCGCGCAGATGGACGCGCTGCAGGCGCATTGGGCCATGCTCTCGGCGCTCGACCCGCATGCCACCTTCATCAGCGGCGCGCAGGCGTGCGAGAAGGTGCCCGTGCTGCGTGCAGACCAGGTGGCTGCGGCGGTCTACGAGCCCGATGCTTTCGACATGGACGTGGACGCGATCCATTCGGGTTTTTTGAAAGGCATCCGCCGTGCCGGCGCCACGGTGGAATGCAACGCCGAAGTCACGGCAATCGAGCGCTCAGGCGACACCTGGGTGGTGAGGGCCGGCGCACGAAGCTGGACGGCGCCGGTCGTCATCAACGCGGCGGGTGCGTGGGCCGAAGCCGTGGGCCAGTTGGCGGGGGCCCAGCGCATCGGGCTGGTGCCGCACCGGCGCTCGGCTTTCGTGTTTCAGCCGCCCGCAGGTACCAGCGTGGAAGCGTGGCCCATGGTGATCGGCGCCAGCGAGGACTGGTATCTCAAGCCCGACGCGGGCATGCTGCTGGGCTCACCCGCGAACGCCGACCCGGTGCCGCCCCAAGACGTGCAGCCCGAAGAGCTCGACATCGCCATGGGCATCCACCGCATCAGCGAAATGACGACGCTGGACATACGGCGGCCCCACCGCACCTGGGCCGGGCTGCGCTCGTTCGTGGCCGACGGCGAACTGGTGGGCGGGGCGGACGCGCAGGTCCCCGGCTTCTTTTGGGTGGCGGCGCAAGGCGGCTATGGCATCCAGACCTGCGCCGCCATGGGCGAGGCCTGCGCGGCGCTGGTGCGTGGGCTGCCTATTCCAGACCACATCCGTCGCCACGGCGTGAAGCCGGAAGCGATCAGCCCCCGCCGACTGGCGATATAAGGCATCGCCCTTCGCGCAACAGCTTTGCGGCGAGGCGCGTGCCGGCGGCTCCACGTGGGTGGGCAAGGCGGGTGCGGATTGGGCGCGCATCCGGTCTGCTGCGAAATTCATTAGCTATTGAAAAAATAGCAACATGCGCTTGATGCATAAGCGCAAGAGGCCTACTTGGCTAAATAATGTGCCTTGATCGTGCCTTAGCCGGCCCGCCTGGTTGCTGGCATTGCGTTCACCACCGGCCTACGGTAAGCGTGGCGTGACGCCAGCCATCACCTTTTGCCACCCCTCCAATCTGGCCTGCTCAGGCCCGGGCCTCGGCCCGCCGCGCGGGTTTGGCCAAGCGTGCGCCGCTGGGGCCGGAGCCAGCGGCTGCCTCAGGGCAGGGCGGAACTCGTTGGTCCCCGTCTGAAATACGGTGCAACGCGCTGACGGGTGGGACTTACGGACGGCGCCGTCAGCGATCTTCTTACTACATCAACCGCAGGGCAAAGACTTTACCTTGGAGCATCTGGCACATGAGGCGACGCAGGAGACAACCCCCGTGCACAACGCCAGCAGGCCTCTGCCTTGCACCCTCCTGACGAAGCGTGGCGCTTGCGCAAATCTGCAGGCCGCCAGCGCAACCCATCCTTGCGGCCACCTTGGCGCGCAGTCTTGTGGCCCGTGCCCTGTGCATTGAGGAGCGCGGCCCTGGCGAACGATCAGGGCAAGGCCCCCAACTCGACACGCACGATGTAGAAAGGAGCCATCAGCTTCGGGCTGGTGCATATCCCGGGGGGCCTGTACACGGCCACGGCCAGTTTCGGCGTGGACCTTGACTGGCTCGACCGGCGCTCGATGGAACCGGACCTAGACCTTTCTCCTTTGCCACAGCGCCGCGTCACCGACACGTGAGCAGCCTGGTAACGGTCAATGCATCGGCCGGCCGATCCTTTTGCTCGCCCTTGATATCGCGTAGTTCACCAGGCAGTAAAGCGCAGCGACAACGAGATACACGGGCACCAGCGCGTGGTAGTTGGCGATGATCACCTTGGCGTTCTGCATGAGCTCGCCGTAGGTGACGACGTAGCCGAAGGTGGTGTCCTTGACCACGATGACCAGTTGTGCGACTAGTGCCGGGACGATGTAGCGCAGGGCCTGAGGAAAGACAATATGAAAGAAGACCTGGGCTTCGGTCAGCCCCAGGCTTCGCGCAGCATTTGTTTGGCCTCGGGGAACAGCGAGCACGCCCGCGCGGTACACCTCGGCCACCACGGCGGCGGTGCTCAGGCCGACGGGCAACGTCAACATCCAGTAGGTGCTCAGCTTGATCCCGGCCTGCGGCAGCACCAGAAAGCACACATAGATCAGCAGCAGCGTCGGCGTGCCACGCAGGAACTCGATGACCGCGATGCTCGGCCAGCGCACCAGCCGCGGCCGCGCCAGGCGCCCCTGCAGCAGCGCCAGCCCGAAAAACAGGGCAATGACGGCGGCCATCGCCGCCGATGCCAGCGTGCCCAGCAGGCCCTTGGCCAGGAAGGCCCAGGTCGTCTGCCAGGCGAAGAACTCCCAGAATCGAGCCTCGAACTGCCCTGCGGTATGAAAGCGCAACCCGATACCCGCAGCCAGCAGGAGCAGCACGGCCGCGGTGATCACGCTCACCACCCGGGTGACGGTCTGGGCCTGCGGACTTGGCGCGCCAAACAGAATGTCTTCCAAAGGGCGGTTCATCGCAGTATCCGCACTTTCTTTTCCACGATGGCACCAGCCCAAGCGATGAGCAGCCCGGTTGCCACGTACATCGCGGCCGCCATCGCAAACGCGGCCATGCCGGCTGCGGAGTCGTTGGCGATCTTGGATACGAGCGCGGTAAGCTCCCGGCCTGGAACCGGTACTTGCGAGGCCAACGAGGTCGACAGCATCAGCGCGATGAGCAGCGATGTCATCGGCTGCACCACCGAGCGCAGCGCCTGCGGCAATACCACCGCAGAGATGATATGCATTGGCCGCATGCCCAGGCTGAGGGCGGCTTCAATCTGGCTGCCGCCGATGGTGTTGATGCCCGAGCGAAGGTAGTCCGCAGTGAACGCGGAGCAGACCAGCGTTAACGTCAGGATCACGCTGGGCTCATAGTCGATCAGGACATTGAGATCGGGCAACGCGAACACGATAAAGATCAACAGCGCCACGCTGGGAATGTTGCGGAAGATCTCGACGTAGACGGTCAGGACGAAGCGCAGCGGTGGCAGTGGGAAGAGCCGAAGCACTGCCACAACCATGCCCAGCAAGAAACCGGGCACGAACGACATGACAGTGAGCTTCCATGTCAGCAAAAGGGCCTGCCCGAAGGCAGGCCCGTATTCGGCCAGGAGCTTGGAAACCTCGCCCATTCGTTATGGCAGAGCGGGTGGTGTCGGAACGGCTGTGCTGCCGGTGCGCTGTCCGATGGATATGGTCCAGAGTTTGGCCCAGGTGCCGTCGGCTTCCACCTTCTTCAGGAAGGTATTGATGAAGGCCACGCCGTCCGAGCCCTTGGGCAGTCCGACGCCGTAGGGGTCTTGCAAACCAAAGGGTGCGCCCGCCAGCTTCGCGTCGCCGGTTCCGAGGCTCAGGGCATTGAGCAACAGCGTGTGGTCGGTAATGTAGGCGTCCACGCGCCCCTGGCGCAGTGCGTCAAGCGCTTCCTGGTGCGTCTGGAACTCCTGTACGACAGCCTTGGGCGCGTACTGCGCCAGGATCGCGGGCCCCGTGGAGCCAGCCTGCGTGGCGACCTTCTTGCCGGCCAGATCGTTGTACGACTGGATCGTCTTGTTGTTCGCCTTGACCAGCACCCCAGCCTGCGAGGTGTAGTAGGGGCCTGCGAACGAGATCTTCTCGGCGCGGGCAGGGGTGATGGAGTAGGTGGCGAACACCATGTCCACCTGGTCGTTGATGAGCACCTGCTCGCGTGTGGACGAGGTCACCTGCGTGAACTGGTACTTGCCGCCATCGCCCAGGATGTAGCGCGTAAGGAGCTGGGCCAGACCTGCATCGAAGCCGCGGATCTTGCCGTCTTTCTCGTTGAGCAGCGAGAAGAGGTTCGAAGTTTGCGTGCCGCCCAGGCGCAGAGTGCCGGCCTGCTTGATCTTGCTGGCCCAGGTGCTCGATGCGATGGTCGCAGCGTCGGCGACGGGGCCCTGCGCGATCAACGCGTCAAACGCCGCTGTATTGATGGGCGCGCCCTGCGCGAAAAGCGGCCCACCGGTCACGATCGCCAGTGCCATTACGGAGGATTTCAGGATGGATTGGATAGACATGCATTCCTCTTGGATGGTGTGTGACGCAAACGAATATATAGAGTTTGATATGGCAATTTGGTATATGCATACTGCTTGCCTGACCCGTCCACCGTTGTGCACGTGATGCAGCATCCTGTCGGTCATGGAAATCCCGCCACCACGGCTCAAAGTTCTGGAACTGTTTCTGATCTTGCCGAGCATTCGTTCGCTGCCTGACTCGGCCAAGGGCTGACCAACAGCATTTCGCAAACATTCTGGCATCAAATCCGAATGTCTGAGATCAGCCACAAGCGATCACCACAGACAGTTCGCATTCTTGACTTCCCGCAGGCTAGGCTTGGCCCCGTGGCGCGGGATTTCAGGACGCAGCGGGGCATCATGGTGGATGGCGACGGCTTAGGCTTGCGCATGTAGCGCTGCAGCGCCGGCTCAGAACCATGCCCAGATGCGGCGCAGCAATGCGGGAACCGGTCGGGCAGGACGGAATACATAGCGGGATGGTTTGTACATGGCCTTCTCGGTGTCAGTTTTTACGATACTGTGCAAAACATCAGTATCATAGGCAAGACCGCCACGGCAACTCTCAACCATCTCGCCCAAGGCATCAGAATTTCCGCGCTAGCGTCCTCTGCTCCACCTGATGTCCTCAGCCCTCGCACCCACCGAACTCCGGGGCTTCAACAGCCCGCGCATTGGCCCCAATGGGGTGAAGGTGCCGACGTACCTGTACAAGCTCGGCTACGACGCCACAACGCAGAAAGCCTGGGCCCATTGGCAGGAAATCCGTGAAGGGGAGATGGTGGGCCGGCCGATCAGCTACCAGGAGCTGGTCCAGCGCACGGGTGTGGAGTTTTTGCCAAGAACTGCACTGCCGCACTGAGCCTTCGCAAGCCCGGTGTCAGCGGTGGCGTTATAAATCGGGCCTCTCTACCCTCTTTACACAGTGAACATCCATGAACCGCGCAGAACTCGTTGAAATCCTGGCTTCCAAGAATGATCTGTCCAAGGCAGCTGCCAATGCTGTTTTGGAAACCCTGATCGACACCATCCAGACTGCCGTCAAGAAAGGTAATCCAGTTCAGCTCGTGGGCTTCGGCACCTTCAAGTCGGCCAAGCGTGCGGCTCGTACCGGCAAGAACCCAGCAACCGGCGCCGCGCTGAAGATCCCTGCAAGCACCGTGCCGAAGTTTGTGGCGGGCGCCAAATTCAAAGCGGTGGTGGACCCCAAGGCTGCCAAGCGCAAGGCGGACAAGGCCGCGAAATAACGGGCCATTTCTGGCCGAGAGGCTTGATTCAGAACCGCCACGGATCCCGTACCTGTCATTCACCACTTTGTGTACCAACCGACTTCTGCTCGGTCAAACCGGAGACTGACTGAGTTAGTCATTGCTCAGACATCCTTGGCAGGAAAGTCGCTGGTCTGTGGAGTGCCGACGATGCGTTGGCACTCAAAAGGACCTTGAACAAACGGATTCTGGTCATCGACACAACTTTGCGCGAGATATTCCGCGTATACAAAATCGCCATCCATGCGAGCCAGGTTCTCGGGCTCACTGCGCTCCACCTCGGGCCGGTCGGCGATGGCTACCTTCATGTAATCGCTCCAGACCGGCAAGGCCAGAAGGCCTCCCGTGGCATTGCCTAGGCTGCGGGGCTGATCGTACCCCACCCAGACCACCGAGGCGATCCCCGATGAGTAACCGGCGAACCACACATCCCGAGCGTCGTTAGAAGTCCCTGTCTTGCCCGCCAGATCTTTGCGGCCGAGCTGTGCCGCGCGTCGACCGGTTCCATGCCGGACCACATCACGCAGCATGCTGTCCATCACATAGGCATTGCGCTCCGAAATCGCCTGCCTGCGGGGGGACTTGGTGCTCGCTTCATACAGCACATGGCCATTGCGTTCGCTCACCTTGCTGACCAATCTTGGCTCGACCAATGCACCGCCATTGGCGAACACGGCATAGGCCTGCGTCAGCTGCAAGGGTGTGATCGCTCCCGCTCCCAAAGCGAGCGGCAGTCCGGGAGGATTGAGCTCCGGAAGAAAGCCGAAACGGGAGGCGAACTGCTGTACATAATCCGCGCCCGCGGCCTGCATCAGGTTGACTGCAACTACATTCTTTGAGCGTACCAAGCCGCGTCGGGCCGAAATAAAGCCTTCATAGTTGTTGCCGTAATTGCGAGGGCTCCAGGCTTTTTGGCCCCGTGCCGAGGGAGTGACCACCCGCTGGGTGTCGTCGACCAGGGTGCCAGGAAAGTAGCCTTTTTCCAGTGCCGCAGAAAAGACGAAAGGCTTGAAGGTCGAGCCAGGCTGACGCACCGCCTGCACCGCATGGTCGAAATTATTGAATCGGAAGTCAAAGCCACCGGTCAACGCCAGAATCTCCCCTGACTCTGCATCGATCGACACGAGGGCGCCTTCCATCTTTGGCAGCTGGCTCAAGCGCCACCGTTGCTGGGTATCGGCCACCACGCGGACCACGGCGCCCGACCCGATGCGTGTGCGTGCTGGCGCATCCGGCATGAGTGCACGGCTGGCGCTGGCGGTCAGCGTTTTGTGCGGGATCTGGATCTGCGTGCCGTCGCGCAAGGCCGCCACGATGCCAGCCGTGCCCGAGGCCTCCAGCACGATGGCTGCGCGCAACGCACCACTGTCGCGGTAGGGTGCGAGCGCCGTCCGTATGGCTGGCAGATCGCCAGCATGGATCGGCACGCGAACATGTCCTTCCGGCCCGGCATAGCCACGCATGCCCTGGGCATCCACGAGGCCCCTGCGCAATGCGTGCGAGGCGGCCTGCTGTTCAGGCAGACTGATCGTGGTCTTCACGTCCAATCCCATCGAATAGGCGTCGTCTCCAAATTGCGCGACCATCATCTGTCGCGCCTGTTCGACGGCATATGCGGCGCTGGGGACGACGGAATGGGAGCGGGGCCTCAAGACCAATACTTCAGTGCGGGCCGCTGCATGGGTATGTTCGTCAAGGTACCCAAGCTCCCGCATGCGGTGGAGGATGTGTTGCTGGCGGACGACGGCGCGTTCGCGGTTGGCGACAGGGTTGTATGCCGAAGGGGCTTTCGGCAATCCGGCCAGCATGGCCGCTTCGGCAACACTCAACTGATCGAGCGTCTTGTCAAAATAGATCGATGCGGCCGCAGCAAATCCGTAGGCACGCTCTCCCAGATAGACCTGGTTCATGTACAGCTCAAGAATCTTGTCCTTGCTGTAGATCGATTCGAGCTTGTAGGCCAGCAGGATTTCCCTGATCTTGCGGCTGTAGGTTTTTTCCCGGCTCAGGAAGAAAACGCGTGCGACTTGCATCGTGATGGTGCTACCGCCCTGGGCATGCTCTCCAGCCATGAGATTGCGCAATGCCGAGCGCGCCAGGCCCGAGAAGTCCACTGCGCCATGCTCGTAAAACTGGGCATCCTCAATCGCCAGCAACGCTTGCCGCATTTTCTGTGGGATGTGCTCGATCGGCACGAATTCGCGTCGCTCTTCACCATACTCGGCGAGCAAACTGCCATCCTTGGCATAAATCCGCATCGGCAGTTTGGGGTCATAGTCGGCCAGATGGACGATCGCGGGCAGGTTTTGCCACAGCACGTAAAGGCCGTACGTCGCACCGACGGCGGCACAGACGGACAACCCGATCACCAAGCTGGCAAGAAACGGCAATATCGAACGGGATTTTGCGGGGGGCGTATTGCTATTCATAGGGTGTTTTGGGCCAGCAGATCAGCGATGGTGGTTTTCGTTCAGCCGGAGAGCCTGCGCGTAGCGCTATTCCCAGCGCTTCTGAAAAGAAAACGTGGGCAGCTTCCAGCCTTGCCAGATCGCCAGCAGACGCAGCGTCAGGCCGACACCAAAAATGATGGCCGTGCTCAGGCCGACATTGACGCCGAGCTCAAGCAGGCCCAGAAAGAGGCTGCATACGATCAGCGAGACGACCGCATACAGCTCGCGCCTAAACACTACGGGCACCTGGTTGCACAGGACGTCGCGGACTACGCCGCCACAAATGCCGGTGATCATCCCGGACATGACGATCACGGGAAACGGGTAGTCCATTTCGCGCGCCACATTGCAGCCGATCAATGAGAACGCGATCAATCCCATGGCGTCGAGTACCAGAAACACCCGCTTTAAATGGTGCATGTGCGGTGCCACCAGTGTGGTCAGCAGTCCCGCAGAAATCACCAAGTAGATGTATTCCGGGTGCTGGGTCCAGCCGATGGGAAAGTGGCCCAGGATCATGTCGCGCACGGTTCCGCCACCGAGCGCCGTGACAAAGGCGATCACGGCGACACCGAACATGTCCATATTGCGGCGGCCGGCCGCGAGGGCGCCCGACATGGCCTCGGCGACGATCGCCACCAGATAAATGATGCTCAGCACGCTGGCTCCTGACGAACAGAAACCGGTCGCTCGACGAGCGATAAAGAAAAGAACGAAAACATATGGGGGAGACACCTTGGAGGCAGGGCGCGCGGTGTCACGGGCCCTGATGCGCCTCTCCCCCTGTCCTTTTACCTGAGAGTTTCGACTGCGCGAGCAGTCTGCCCCTTCGGTGTGCCATCAACGCGCAAAGTGCGGCGTTTGGCATCTCTCCAGTCGGCGAAATGGTTTTGCGGTCCTGTATGCCTGAGCGATGATGGGAGCTTGCGCCTTCGGCGGAGGCGCAAGGCGCCCCTCTCTCCCGCAAAACAAGTGATATTTTAACGTAGTCCTACGTGCGCGACCCTTCTCAACGGCGAGCGGGCACAAGTTGCAGAGCACGCAGTCGTTCCGATCGATCACTTTACGCTCCTTCGACCCCTGCAAATAGCTGGCGTATTTGCTGCGCAAACACGAAGCGGGCGAATACCGCTTTGCCATCCCGCTGGTGCACGAACAGTTTGAACCGTTGGAGGTGGACTTGCTGCTGCACCAGGAGCTGGCAGTGCTGGCGCGCGACCGAGATCCGGATTGAGGAACGCATGGGATGCACTGGGACCAGTGCTGCAAACTTTTGAGCCTGATCGCTGACATGCAGCTATCTCATATGCGCGAAGCTATTGAATAAATAGCAGATGGTGGCTCGTCTCAGGGCCGCTGCGCCATCACCAGCGCATACAGCGCCTGCGCCGCCACCGACAGGCTCTCGTCCCGCCGCCGCACCAGATAGATCTGCCGCGTCAGCCCCGGCAGCGACAGCGGCCGCGTCACCAGCCCCGGCTGGTCAAAGTGGAACAGCGTGAGCGCAGGCACCACGCTGATACCCAGGCCCGCGCGCACCATGCCCATCACGGTGGCCAGCTGCTCCACCTCCATCAGCGTGTGCATGGCCTGCGGGTGCAGGGCGGCCTCCAGGTACTGGCGCACGCTGCTGGTGCGCGCCAGGTGGATGAAGGGCCACGCGGCCAGGTCCTGCGCGGTGATGGCCTTGCGCCTGCGCGCCAGCGGGTGGTCGGCCGGGCATACCAGGTAGAAGTTGTCGCTACAAAACGGCTCGGCCTGCAGCGCGGGCGTGTCGGCGCGGATGGCGGCCAGTGCAAAGTCGGCATGGCCGCTGGCAACGCGGTCGATGCAGGGCTCGGACAGCACATCGGCAATGTCGATCTCGATGCCCGGGTGCGCCGCGCGGTACTGCGCCAGCACGCCTGGCAGCCAGCCCGCCGCCAGCG
>NZ_ACQT01000067.1 GCF_000175235.1 Acidovorax delafieldii 2AN
GCACGGCAAAGGCACAGTGGCGCGCGGGGCTGCTGCCGGCGGTCCGGCGGGGTGACGCGCGGCTCCGTAAAATAGCGGTCCGGCAGGTTCTCGCCATGCCAGTGGCCGCTGTTCTGCAGCCGGCGCGGGGCCTCATGGCCTTGCACGCCGGTCGTGCGCCTGGACCGTATTCGTTTTTCCCCTTCTTGTTTCTTTTGCAGCGCGCCTTTCGCGGGCCGCCCGTGATTCCTTTATGCAACGACATTGGCCCGCATTTGCGTGGGTGTGCTTCGCCATGTGCGTGGGCGTGATGGGCACGGCCCTGGCCAGCCCGCTGTACCCGCTGTACCAGGCCCACTGGGGCCTGCAGCCCAGCCACATCACCGGCATCTACGTTGCCTACATGTTCGGTGCGCTGGCCAGCCTGCTTTTCCTTGGAAGGCTGAGTGACCGGTTCGGCTTTTTGCCGGTGTTGCGCCACGGCCTCATGCTGGTCACGGCCGGTGTACTGCTGTCGGCGTTGGCCTGGAACATGGCTTCGTTCGTGGTGAGCCGCGTGCTGATCGGCATTGCCTCGGGGATGATCACCACGTCGGCCTCGATCGGCCTCACGCAACTCAACCGCAGCAGCAACATGCTGCGTGCTTCGGCCATGACCAGCTTTGCCATGGCGCTCGGCTTCGGCCTGGGGCCGCTGGTGGGCGGCCTGATGGCGCAGTGGGTGCCGCGGCCGCTGGTCACGGCCTATGCGCCCAGCGTGGTTCTGGGCGCGCTGGCGATTTATGCCCTGTACCAGGTGCGGGTTGCGCCGCCGGCCCACGCTGCCACGCAACCGCCTTTTGCGCTGCGCGACTGGCTGCCCCGCATCACCCTGCCGCAACCCGCCTTGCGCAGGCCGTTTCTGATTGCGTGCCTGGGGGCGTTCAGCACCTTCGGCATCTTTGGCCTGTATGCCTCGCTGGCGCCGAGCTTCATGAAGCAGATGGTGCCCTGGCACGGGCCTGCCGTGAGCGGGCTGTCGATCGCGATGATTTTGTTTCTCTCGGCGGGCTTCCAGTGGCTGGCCCGCCCGGTGCACACCAAGACCTGCGCCGTGGTGGGGCTGGGCCTGCTGGCGGCCTGCAACCTGCTGCTGATCGCCACCACCTACACCAATCTGCCGCTGCTGTTCGTGCTGAGTGTGCTGACCACCGCCGCCGGCCATGGCCTCATGAACCTGGCGGGCGTGGCCATCGTGAACAAGGTGGCCACCCCCGGTTCCCGTTCGGGGCTGCTGTCCACCTACCTCGTGGTGGGTTACCTGGGCACCATCGTGCCCATTCTGGGCGTGGGCTGGCTGTCAGACCATCTGGGTTTGCGTCTGGCGATCGTGATCTTCTGTGTGGGGATGTCGTCGCTCACCGGCCTTCTGGCCTGGCTGGCCCAGCGCACGCCAGTCATCGAACAGGCCTGAGCC
This sequence comes from Acidovorax delafieldii 2AN, assembly GCF_000175235.1. GTDB lineage: Bacteria > Pseudomonadota > Gammaproteobacteria > Burkholderiales > Burkholderiaceae_C > Acidovorax > Acidovorax delafieldii_B. The sequence continues at coordinate 1,436 of NZ_ACQT01000067.1, forward strand.
CCTGAACTGCATCGGTGCTGCGCTGGCGCGGATGGACGCCCTGCACGGCGCGGCGCCGCAGCCAACAAGGCTGCGCTGCCGTAGGGGTGGGGTGTGCTCAGCTTGCAGAAGTTGGCGGGGGCAGCATCTCGGCCACGGTGTGCGCGTCTTGCGGGCGCACCACGCGGGCGGCCTCGTGACCGTCACGCAGTACGACCAGCGTGGGCCAGAGCTTCACCCCAAAACTGCGGCCGAGCCGCTGGCCGGGCCCATCTTCCACTTTGACGTGGGCCACGTCGCCCCGGCCCCGCAGCGCCTGTTCAATGAAGGGCTGCGCGCGCTGGCAATGCCCGCACCACGGCGTGCCGAATTCGAGCAGGGTGGTGCCTGGCAGGTTGTCCACCTCGGGCCGGGTGGGGGCTTGTGCAAGGTGCTGGGCGGCGTAGGGCATGGCAAAAGGGCAAAGTGCTTTCGGGGGGAGGATGCCAGCATATGCCGGTGCTGCACCGGGGCCGTGTCAGATGACGCCGTCAAACACCATCACGTCCACCGCATCGCCGGGTGCCACGTTGCCCTGGCCGTGGTGCAGCACGATCAGGCCGTTGGCCTGCACCATGGAGCTGAGCACGCCCGAACCCTGGTTGCCTGTGGTGCGCACTTGCAGCGTGCCGTCGGGCGCCGTGGCCACGATGCCGCGCTGGTATTCGGTACGGCCGGGCTTCTTGCGGATGGCCTCGGTGCTCACCGCGCGCAGCAATGGCGGGGCGGGGCGGGTGCAGCCCATCATGCGCAGCAGGGCCGGGCGCACGAAGGCGAGGAAGGTCACCATGACCGCCACGGGATTGCCGGGCAGGCCAAAAAGAAGGGCGCCACCTGCTGCTGGCTTGGTATCATTTTGATAGCTGTTAGCGCTTGATGCATCAGCGCCAGAAGCTTCTTTTGCCTGAAAACCTGTGCCGGCGATGCGTCCCACGGCCATGGGTCGGCCGGGGCGCATGGCAATGCGCCAGAAGGCCACATCGCCCAGCTGTTTCATCATGGTGCGCGTGTGGTCGGCCTCGCCCACGCTCACGCCGCCGCTAGTGATGATGGCGTCGGCGCGCTGCGCGGCAGCACGGAAGGCGGCTTCCAGCGCTGCGGGGGTGTCGCGCACCACGCCAAGGTCCACCACCTCCACGCCCAGCCGCGTGAGCAGGCCGAACACGGTGTAGCGGTTGCTGTCGTACACCGCGCCCTCGCGGGGCGGCTCGCCCAGGCTCAGGATCTCGTCGCCGGTGGAGAAGTACGCCACGCGCAGGCGGCGGTGCGCGGTGATGGTTTTTAGGCCCAAACTGGCTACCAGTCCAAGCGCTGCGGGCGTCAGTAGCTCTCCTTTTGAGAGCGCCACGCGGCCTTGCATGAGGTCTTCGCCCTGGAGTCTGCGGTTGTCGCCGGGGCGCACCACGTTGGCCGCCAGGGTGACGCGGCCGTCGGCGTCGGTGGTGGTGAATTCCTGCGGCACCACGGTGTCCAGGCCTTGCGGCATGACGGCGCCCGTCATGATCTTGAGGCATTCGCCGGCACCCACCGCGCCCACCCAGGCCTTGCCTGCCAGCGCCGTGCCCACCACCCGCAGCGTCAGCGGCTGGCCCGCCACCAGTTGGTCGCCCGCGAAGGCGTAGCCGTCCATGGCCGAGTTGTCGTGCGGCGGCACGCTCAGGGGCGAAACCACGTCGCGGGCCAGTACGCGGCCCAGGGCATCGAAGATGCCGACCTCTTCGGTGGCCTCCACCGGCTGCACCAGCCGTTCAAGAAAGGCCGAAACCTGGTCGGCGCTGAGCGCCTGTGGATCGTAGCCCTGCAGTTCGGCGGCAATCTGTGCAATGGTCTTCATGGGGAAATCAGCGGAGAAAGGGGGAGGAGGCGCACCATGTGCAGCTTGTCGTAGCCCACACCCTGGACCACGATGGCGCGGGGCAGAACCCCCCAGGCGCGAAAGCCGGCGCGCTCATACAGGCGCACCACATGGCGGTTGGAGGCGGTGACCGTGAGGACCAGTTGTTCCAGCCCTGGCACCTGCGCCGCCTGCCGGATGCAGGCATCGAGCAGCCGTTGCCCGATGCCTCTGCGCTGCGCGGTGGGCGCGACCATCATGCTCACCAGCCGGGCGCTGTGCCGCTGCTGAGGCAGCAATTCGCGTTCGCAGCCCAGGCAGCCCAGCAACTGGCCGGCGACATCGAAGGCGCCCAGAAAGAAATGGCCCGATTCCGGTGGCCCAAACCGCGCGGCATAGGCGCTGGCTGGGCGTGCCACCGAGGAGGCGTAGTCGGACGTGAAGGCTTCGGGGGCGCAGCGCAGGGCTTCGTCGCGCACGCGCTTGTACTGGTGCACGTCTGCGGCCGTGAGGGGGCGTATGGACACGGTCATGGCGTGCCAGAGCCCTCCAGGCTGTGCAGCTCGGCCAGGGTGTTGGCATTGAAGAAGGCCAGGGGGTCGTCGCCGGGCTGGTCGAAGGGCACCACCACGTGCTGGTGCTGGGCGGTCCAGGCGTCGATCTTGCGACCACCCGCCTGCGTGAATGCGACCAGGCTTTCGAGCAGGTCCACGCGCAGCAGGCAGAACACGGGCTGGGTGCGAACGGCGGTGCCGCCCGCGCCATCGTCCTCGGGCGCCGCGGCCATGGCGATGTCGGCACCGGCCTGATCGGCTGCGGCGGCCAGCCGCGCGGCCAGGTCCAGCGGAAACAGCGGGGTGTCGCAAGGCACAGTGAGCATCCACGGGGTTTCGCAGCGCTCCAGCCCCGTCAGGAAGCCTGCCAGCGGACCGGCGTAGTCGGCGATGACGTCGGGCCACACGGGTGCGCCGAAGGCCTCGTAGGCGGCCAGGTTGCGGTTGGCGTTGACCATCACGTGGCCCACCTGCATCTGCAGGCGCATGAGGGTGTGCAGTGCCAGGGGCAGGCCGCGAAAATTCTGCAGGCCTTTGTCCACCCCGCCCATGCGGGAGCCACGGCCGCCGGCCAGGACGAGGCCGGTGATGTCTTGGGTGTCAATCATGAGGTTTCCGTTTTCTGGGGGCTGGACCATCACCGCCGATGTGGCGCTGCTTGCCGGCACGTGGCCCCATTCACCATGTGTTGATGGTCCACTGAACGGTCTGTACAGCCAGCGCTGCCAGCAGCATGAGGACCGCGATCACGGGCACTCCCATCAGCACCCGGAGAAAGCGGGATTGCCTTGCAAGGAACCCGGAGCGTAGCAATGTCTCGCCGATCCATTCCAGGCCCATCCAAACCGGTAGGCCCAGCCCGATCAACGCTGCCCAACCGGCAAGGGATCGGGGAATGGCGGGATGGTAAAGATACAAAAGTGCACTGACCACAACGACGAATGCCCCCCCTGTTGAGAGGGCAGAGGCAGCACTGCGACAGCGCATCGCGGGTTGGCTATCCACCGATGTAACTCATCTCCACCCGGCGTGCGCCGCGTGATGCGTCGGCGGGCAGGCTGCTGCGCATTTCAGAGTAGCGGTCGGTGCGGCCCTGCCAGATGGGGGCGATGGCCGACGCGATGGCATCGTCGGTGGCGCCCGTGCGCAGCAGGCTGCGCAGGTCGTAGCCCTGGTTGGCAAACAGGCACAGGTAGAGCCGGCCCTCGGTCGACAGGCGCGCGCGGTTGCAGTCGCCGCAAAAAGCGTGTGTCACGCTGCTGATCAGGCCCACTTCGCCCAGTGCTGGGTCGTGGCGGCCCGAGGCATCGGCATACCCCCAGCGCGCTGCGGTCTCGCCGGGGCTTGCGGCCGCAAGCGGCACCAGCGGCAGCTCGGCGCGCAGCCGCGCCAGCAGCTCAGCCGAGGGCAGCACCTCGTCCATGCGCCAGCCATTGGTGGCGCCCACGTCCATGTATTCGATGAAGCGCAGCGTGATGCCGGTGCCGCGAAAATGGCGCGCCATCGGCAGGATCTCGTGGTCGTTGGTGCCGCGTTTGACCACCATGTTGACCTTGATGTTCGACAGGCCTGCGGCGCGCGCCGCATCGATGCCGGCCAGCACGTCTTCCACCGGAAAGTCCACGTCGTTCATGCGGCGGAACACGGCGTCGTCGAGGCCGTCGAGACTCACCGTGACGCGGCTGAGGCCTGCCTCCCTCAACGCCCGGGCCTTGCGGGCCAGCAGCGAGCCGTTGGTGGTGAGGGTGAGGTCGGGTGGGGTTCCATCTATCGTACGCAACTGGGCCAACTGGGCCACCAGTTCTTCCACGTTCTTGCGCAGCAGCGGCTCGCCCCCCGTCAGGCGGATCTTGCGCACGCCGTGTGCCATGAACAATCGTGCCAGCCGGGTGATTTCTTCAAAGCTCAGCAGCGCGTTGTGCGGCAGGTAGGCGTAATCTTTGTCGAACACTTCCTTGGGCATGCAGTAGTTGCAGCGGAAGTTGCAGCGGTCGGTCACGCTGATGCGCAGGTCGCGCAGCGGGCGGCCGCGCGTATCGGTCAGCAGGCCCGTGGGCGCGGCGGCGTGCGCCGGCACCTTGGCCGCCAGAGCGGCGATGCGTTGGTCCACCAGAGGAATCACACGTTCAGCCATGGCGTGATTCTGCCGTATCGGCCCGCCGCCGCGCCCTTGTCCCTACCGATGAAGTTGATGGGAGTCAACAGGCGGCTCGGGCCGTCCGCTGGCACCGCAGGCACGCCAGCCCGGCCGCAAAGGCTGGCCCTGCTGCGTAGCGGTGGCGTTGTGCAGGCCGGGTGGCCAGCAGCCCGGGGAGTGCGCCCGATGCGTGCCGGCGCGGCGTGCGCGGGTCAGACGCAGCGCGCTCCGTCCACCTCGATGCACACCCCGCTCACGAAGGCGGCCTCGTCGCTGGCCAGGTACAGCGCGGCGTTGGCCACGTCGAGCGCGGTGGAGAAGCGGCCCAGTGGAATGGTGGCCAGAAACTTTGCACGGCGGGCGTCGTCCACCGGACCTCCTGCAAATTCAGCGGCCAGTCCGGTGTCGGGGTTGAACACGGGGTTGATGCAGTTCACCCGGATGTTGTCGGGCCCCAGCTCGGCGGCCATCGACTTGCTGGTGGTGATGACAGCGCCCTTGGAGCCGTTGTACCAGGTCAGCCCGGGGCGCGGCCGCAGCCCTGCCGTGGAGGCGATGTTGATGAAACTGCCACCCCCGCCTTGCGCAGGGCGGGCACGGCGTGGATGGCCGAGAGGTAGATGCTCTTGACGTTGATGGCATAGACCTTGTCGAAGTCTTCCTCGCTCACCTCCAGCATGGGGCGGTTGCGGTGCGTCCAGCCCGCGTTGTTGACCACCACGTCGAGCCGGCCGAAGCGCTGCACGGCTTCCTGCACCATGGCCTCGACATCTTTGGATTTCGTGACGTCCGCCTGAAAAAAGACGGCTTCGCCCCCCGCCGCCCTGATGTCGGTCGCCACGCGCTGGCCGGCCTGTGCGTTGATGTCGTTCACCAGCACCCGGCCGCCCTCGGCCGCGAGCCGCCGGGCAATGCCTTCTCCGATGCCGCTGCCGGCGCCGGTGACGATGATGGATTTGTTCTGCACGCGCATGTGTTGTCTCCTGAATGGTGTGGTTGCGGTAACGGGTGCATTGTGGCGCCGCAGGCAGGGTGGTTCTTTTGGCCTCCCCACGGGGCACGACCTGCTGTGGTGGGTTAGGGCATTTCTTGATCTTTCTCATGACTCGGGGCAAGACGAGGTATCAAAATAAGCATTAAAAATTCCACTTTGGCCTATCCATGAAAACCCTTGTCTGCCGCTCGACCCGCCATGCCAGCCGCCGCACCCTGATCCAGGGCATGGCGGTGGCGTTGCTCATGCCCACGCTGTCCACGGCGCAGGCGCAACTGGCCCTTTCCACGGCCATCAACCGTGCTGCGCGGTTCAGGGCGTTGTCGCAGCGTATTGCCAAGGTGTATTGCCAGATCCATCTGAACGTGCTGCCCGATCAGGCCCGCGGTGTGCTGACCACGGCGCGGCAGTTGGTGCGCTCGGGCTTCGAGGACCTGGCCAAGATGCAGTGGCCGGCCGAGCTGTCGCGCATGGTGGCCGACATCCAGAAGCAGTCCGACGTGCTGGAAACCCTGCTGGTCATGCCCCCCACGCGCGAATCGGTGGGCGCCGTGGCCGCCCAGTCCGACAAGATGATGGCCGCGTCCCAGGCCGCCACCGAGGCTTTCGAGAAATATGCCAAGCTGGGGTCGGCCAAGCTCGTGAACACCGCTGGCCGCCAGCGCGCACTGTCGCAGCGTCTGGCCAAGAATTATTTTCTGGTGGCAGCCAAACTCGAAGCCAAGGGCACGCAGGAGCAGATGAAGGCCGACGCCGCCGAACTGCGCCAGGCCATGACTTCGCTGGCGGCCGCGCCGGTGTCCACGCCCGCGATTCGCAACGAACTGGCATTGGGTGATTCGCAGTGGCTGTTCTTCGATGGTGCCCTGCAGCACCGCCCCGACGATCGCAACCTGGAAACCGTGGCCACCACCAGCGAGCGCATGCTGGAAGTGATGGACCGGCTCACCGGCCTGTACGACGCAGCGCTCAAGGAAGTACTGGGCTGATCGGATTGCGCGGCGGGGCCCGCCGCTTTCGTTGCGCGCCCCACACGCTGGGGTGACGGGCGCATGGGTTCGTCAAAAGGGTGGTTTCGCAGGCGGGCACGCAAGGGGTCGCCGTGGCCCTTCGGTACAAGGATCCCAGAAACCATCCTCGCAGCAGGGGTGCCGGTTGATTTGCATCAGACTGCGCGGTGGGGCGCCCTTTGAGAATCCAGGTCACAAAAACAAACCTGAGCCCCACATGCATCTTCATTCATTTTCCGGGAGCGTTTCTGCCAACCGCCGACTGGTGCTCAAGGGCGCTGCTGCATGCACGCTGCTGGCACAAGGCGCAGCACCCGCGCTGGCGCAGGCGCAACCGGCCGTGACCACGGCGATCAACCGGATGGGGCGCTTTCGTGCCTTGTCGCAGCGCATCGCCAAGGCGTACTGCCAGTTGCAGTTGGGCGTGGAAACCAAGGTGGCAGAGCAGGTGCTGGACACTGCGCGCAAGCTGGTGCGCACGGGGTTCGATGATCTGACCAAGAGCCCGCTGGCAGGCGAGATGGTTGCACCGCTCGGTGAGGTGCGCAAGCTCTACGAGGATCTGGAGGCCAAGCTGGTGTTGCCCCCGACCCGCGATTCCGTGTCTGCGGTCGTTGTGCAGGCCGACAAGTTGCTGGCAGCGGCCAACACCGCCACCGTGGCGCTGGAAAAGCAGGCCCGCGTCTCCACCGGCAATCTGGTCAACACGGCGGGCAGCCAGCGCTACCTGTCGCAGCGGCTGGCCAAGAATTACTTCCTGTTGGCCGCCGGATTGGGGGACAAGGCGGTGCGCGAGCAGATGGCAGCCGACAAGGCCGAGTTCACGAAAAACCTGAGCACGCTGTCCAGCGCCTCGGTGAACACGGCTGCCATTCGTTATGACCTGCAGATGGGGGAGCAGCAATGGGTCTTCTTCAATGCTTCGCTAGAGCGCGAGCCCGATGCCCGGGGCCTGCGCTCGGTGGCCACAAGCAGTGAAAACCTGCTTGAAGTCATGAACAACCTGACCGTGCAGTACGAAACGGTTTCCAAATAGGCCCCGGTACCGCTCAATCGCTGTTTAGCTCTTGGCCGTGGCACTTGAGGGGGCAGCAGCAGCTTCCCCCGGGTGGCCGCGGTAGAACTTCGGGTAGTACAGCTTCACGCCGTTGCCGTGGAAATCCCAGCCTGTGCATTGGCCCAGGTGGCGCGGCGGCGCTTCTGCGTCAGCGGGGGTAAAGGCGGCAGGGAGGGTCTGGAAGGCGGCCGTGGCCAGGTTGAACAGCAGTTCGCGCAGGTGCGTGCAACTGGCCACGCCCCCCATGTGGTGCTGGATGGACTGGCGCCAGCCCCGTGCCATGGAGCAGCCCACCATCTGTTGCAGTGCGGCGCGGGCCTGCGGGCAGTCGTGCAGCGGCACGGTGTCCATGGCGGCCTCGACGGTGCGCACGACCATGTCGCGGCCCACGGTCACGCGCAGCCACATGTGGTGGATGGGCGCACCGGCCGGGCGCATGCCAACGTCGCGCAGCGAGGGGGCGTCGAAAGCCTTGCTGTCGTGCAGCTCGGCTTCGATGTCCCACAGTCCGTCATCGCGTTCGTAGCCCTGGTAGGTCACGCGGCGGGTGTGGCTGGGCTTGCGAGGGGCGGGGGTGCTCAGGGGCATGGAAATTCTCTGTGAAGGGGACATGGGCCCGCGACTGCGGGGCCAGCGGTCCGGCGGGCGCGCGGCGCACCGGCGGCGTCAGCCGTGGTGCACGGCCACGGTCTTGAGTGTGGTGAAGCCGTAAAGGGCTTCAAAGCCCTTTTCGCGGCCATAGCCGCTGGACTTGACGCCGCCGAACGGCAGTTCCACGCCGCCGGCTGCGCCGTAGTTGTTGATGAACACCTGGCCGCTGTGCACGCGCCGGGCCATGCGGAACTGCCGTCCGCCGTCGCGCGTCCAGATGCCGGCCACCAGGCCGAAGCGCGTGGCGTTGGCCAGTTCAATGGCGTGGTCTTCGTCCTGGAAGGGCATGGCGCTGAGCACGGGGCCAAACACCTCTTCCTGTGCCAGCCGGTGCTGAACGGGCACGTCGCGCAACAGGGTGGGTGCCTGGTAGAAACCGGTCTCGGGCGCTTCGTCCACCACCACGCCTTGGGCCACCATGGGGATGCCAGCCACCTGCGCGTCCGACAAGAAGTCCCACACGCGCTGCTGTTGCGTCTGGCGGATGAGCGGGCCCACATCGAGGTCCATGGCGGCAGGGCCGACGCGCAGATTCTCAAAGGCCTTGCCCAGGCGCTCCAGCAGGGGTTCGTAGATCAGCGAATCGATCAGCACGCGCGAACCGGCCGAGCAGGTCTGTCCCGCGTTCTGCACGATGGCGTTGATGACGACGGGGATCGCGGCGTCGAGGTCGGCGTCGGCAAAGATGATCTGTGGGCTTTTGCCGCCCAGCTCCAGCGTCACCGGGCAATGGCGCTCGGCGGCCACCTGCTGGATCAGGGTGCCGATGGCGGGGCTGCCGGTGAAGCTGATGTGGTCAATGCCGGGGTGGCGCGCCAGCGCGTCGCCCACCTCGTGGCCGTAGCCGGTGACGATGTTGAGCGCGCCGGGCGGGAACCCCGCCTCGGCTGCGAGCTGGGCCACACGGATCAGCGACAGGCAAGCGTCTTCAGCTGGCTTGACCACGCACACATTACCCGCCGCCAGCGCACCGCCCACGCTGCGGCCAAAGATCTGCATGGGGTAGTTCCAGGGGATCACGTGGCCTGTCACGCCGTGCGGCTCGCGCCAGGTGAGCACGCTGAACCCGTTGGGGTAGGGGATGGTTTCGCCATGGAACTTGTCGCAAGCGCCCGCGTAGAACTCGAAGTAGCGCGCCAGCGCCATCGCGTCGGCCCGCGCCTGCCTGGTGGGTTTGCCGCAGTCACGCTGCTCAAGTGCCGTGAGTTCGTCGGCATGCTCAAGGATCTTGACCGAGAGCCGGTGGAGCAGGCGGCCGCGCTCGGCCGGAGCCATGCTCTGCCATACGGCGTGGTAGCACTGGCGTGCCGCATGCACGGCCGTGTCGATGTCTTCGGCCGTGCCACGCTGGATTTCGTCGAATGGCTGACCGTCCGACGGGTCGATCATCGGGATCGTGCGGCCGGAGGTGGAGCGAACGGGGGCGTTGGCGATGAAGTGCATGGGCATGGCTAAATTGTGCGGTAAAAGCCATGCGTGCTTACGAACGATGGCGACATCCGGCGCTAGCGCTTTTCCAGCAACAGTTTTTTGCTATTGTTTTGATATTCATGATTCAGGCGCACGGGTGGGGTTCGGCGTGGCCGGCAGCGGCCGGGGCATGCCGAGGGCCTGGGGTGCCGGTGGGGTCGGGACCTGCGGTGTTGCGAGGCGGTTCGATGGGCGACCGGCGCCTGAAGGGGCCGGCCGGGTGCTGCAACGGCGTGGTGGCACTGCACGCGTGGCGGTAGGGCGTTTTCGCGGACCGGGCGGACGCCTTTCGATCACCAGGGACGGGTGGTGGCGCGCGCTTCTAGGGCGGTCAGGAGCGATCAGGAGCGCTCAGCGGTGTGAATGCGTCATGGTGGCGCTCCAGCCACTGTGAGGCCAGGGGGCTTGTCAACTGGTCGGGGTGGAAGTCGTGCCGCAGGTATTGCAGCCAAGGGCGCCAACTCGTGCGCACCAGGCCGCCGCGGCCCAGTAGCACGTGGAACGCGCTGGCCCAGGTACGTGTCTGCCACAGGCTGCCATCGTCGTGCAGGTTGCGAAGCGTCTGGCGTGCCAGGTCGCTCACGAGCATCACCGTGGCGCGCCGGAACCAGACCATGCGCCAGTGGCGGTTGCCCTGCAGGGCCTGGTAGATGTCAAACGCGGTGGCCTTGTGCTCGGCTTCTTCGCTGGCGTGCCAAAGCCAGAGCGTCTGCAGCCGCGGCTCGGCCCCCTCCAGCAGGGCGGGATGGCCCAGCAGCCACTCGGCCAGCAGGGCGGTGAAGTGCTCGTTGGCGGCCGTCATCGCCAGCGCATGGCGTGGGTCGGCGCCCTCGAACATCTTCATGCGCTCCAGGACCCGCGGGGCCCACCGGTTGCGCAGGCCTTGGCGCTCCAGGTGCTCGTTGAAGAGCGTGTGGATGCGGCGGTGGGTGGCCTCCTGCCCCACGAAGACGCGCAACTGCGCCGCATGCTGCGCCTGCCGGTCGGCAGGCAACGCCTCGAATCCACCGCGAACGGCGTCGATGAAGAATTGTTCCCCGACCGGAAAACTCATCGACAGCGCGTTGAACAGCGCCGTGCGCAACGGATCGCCTCCGCACCAGTGGCGTGCGATGGGCGCCTGCAGGTCGACGTGCAGGCGGCGGACGGTGGATGCGGTCATGGGCGATCTCCTGCAATGCGGCGGCGGCCATGGCCGCGCTCGACGGTGGCCGCCACTTCCATGGTCCTCGCAAGCCTGGGGCGTGTCCACTGCAGAATGACCATGCGCGGCGGCGCAAAAAAGGCCCGCCGGAGCGGGCCTTTCTCTTTCTGTCAGCACGGGCGGCTGCCCGGCCGGTCATTCATCCGGCGTGGAAGCGGACCACCAGCGGCACGATCAGCAGCGCCACGATGTTGATGATCTTGATGAGCGGGTTGATGGCGGGGCCGGCCGTGTCCTTGTAGGGGTCGCCCACGGTGTCGCCCGTCACGGCGGCCTTGTGCGCCTCGCTGCCCTTGCCGCCGTGGTGGCCGTCTTCGATGTACTTCTTGGCGTTGTCCCAGGCGCCGCCACCCGTGCACATGCTGATGGCAACGAACAGGCCGGTGACGATGGTGCCCATCAGCAAACCGCCCAGCGCCTTCGGCCCCAGCGCCAAGCCCACCGCGATGGGAACCACCACCGGCAGCAGGCTGGGGATGACCATCTCCTTGATGGCGGCGGTGGTCAGCATGTCCACGGCCTTGCCGTACTCGGGCTTGCCGCTGCCGTCCATGATGCCCTTGATGGTGCTGAATTGGCGGCGCACCTCCACCACCACGGCGCCGGCGGCGCGGCCCACGGCTTCCATGGCCATGGCGCCGAACAGGTAGGGAATGAGGCCGCCGATGAACAGCCCGATGATGACCAGCGGATCGCTCAGATCAAAGCTGACGGCCCTGCCGTAGGTTTCGAGCTTGTGGGTGTAGTCGGCAAACAGCACCAGCGCGGCCAGGCCGGCCGAGCCAATGGCGTAGCCCTTGGTGACGGCCTTGGTGGTGTTGCCCACGGCGTCCAGGGGGTCGGTGATGTCGCGCACGCTGCTGGGCAACTCGGCCATTTCGGCAATGCCGCCCGCGTTGTCGGTGATGGGGCCGTAGGCATCCAGCGCCACCACGATACCCGCCATGCTCAGCATCGACATGGCTGCCACCGCAATGCCGTACAGGCCCGCGAGCTGGTAGGCCGCCAGGATGGCCAGGCACACGAAGATCACCGGCCACGCCGTGGAGCGCATCGACACGCCCAGGCCGGCAATGATGTTGGTGCCGTGGCCCGTGGTCGAGGCCTGCGCGATGTGCTGTACCGGCGAATACTGGGTGCCGGTGTAGAACTCGGTGATCCACACCAGCGCGGCGGTGAGTACCAACCCGGTGGCGCAGGCGCCGAACAGCTTCATCTGGCTGCCGGTGGCGGTGATCGCGTTGTCCGGCATGATCCACAGCGTGACGAAGTAGAAGGCGATCAGCGAAAGCACGCCCGCGATCGCCAGGCCCTTGTACAGCGCTGGCATCACGTTCTTCATGCCCGGCGAGGCCTTGACGAAGAAGCAGCCGATGATGGACGCGACGATGGACACGGCGCCCAGCGCCAGCGGGTACACCACGGCGTTCACCGGCGCAGAGGCCACCATCAGCGCGCCCAGTACCATGGTGGCGATCAGCGTGACCGCGTAGGTCTCGAACAGGTCGGCGGCCATGCCGGCGCAGTCGCCCACGTTGTCGCCCACGTTGTCGGCAATGACGGCGGGGTTGCGCGGGTCGTCTTCAGGAATGCCGGCCTCGACCTTGCCCACCAGGTCGGCGCCCACGTCGGCGCCCTTGGTGAAGATGCCGCCGCCCAGCCGCGCGAAGATCGAGATCAGCGACGAGCCGAAGGCAAAGCCGATCAATGGGTTGAGCAGCGTGGCCAGGTGGGCTGTGGGCTTGAGGTTGCCGTTGCCCGCCAGAAACCAGTAGAAGGCCGTGACGCCCAGCAGCCCCAGCCCCACCACCAGCATGCCGGTGATGGCACCACCGCGAAACGCCACGTCCAGCGCCGGGCCAATGCCCCTCGTAGCCGCCTGCGCCGTGCGCACGTTGGCGCGTACCGACACGTTCATACCGATGAAGCCGCAGGCGCCCGAGAGCACCGCGCCCACCACGAAACCCACGGCCGTGGTGCCATCCAGAAAGAGCCCGATCAGAATGGCCAGCACCACGCCGACGATGGCGATGGTCTTGTACTGGCGGGCCAGGTAGGCAGCGGCACCGGCCTGGATGGCGGCGGCGATTTCCTGCATGCGGGCGTTGCCCGGGTCCTTGGCCAGGATCCAGCCCCGCGCCCAGATGCCGTAGGCCACCGCAATCAGTCCGCAAACCAGAGCCAGTATCAGAGGGGAAGTCAGCGCTGTATTTCCAGCCATTCGTCACTCCTTGAAAAAATGCAGTTGCACGGAAGGAAACACAACGCATCGGTGTGCTCCCGCTGCGTTGCTTCCTCGTGCTCCAGCGTACAGGAGTCGATTGGCCAACAGGGCCAATTTACAGCCAAACGCCAGTTTGCAAGCGGGCAGAAAGGGGCGTGCGCCTAAAATCAGGGTTAATCCCGACGCGGCCGGCTGCGCGGATTGCCGTTCATCAACTTCTCAAACAGACATGTCTCTCAACAACGTCACCCCAGGCAAGAACGTTCCAGATACCTTCAATGTGGTCATCGAGATCCCGATGAACTCCGATCCCATCAAGTACGAGGTGGACAAGGAATCGGGCGCGATCTTCGTGGACCGTTTCATGACCACGGCCATGCACTATCCCACCAACTATGGCTATGTGCCGCAAACGCTGTCGGGCGACGGCGACCCGGTGGATGTGCTGGTGATCACGCCCTACCCCCTGCACCCTGGCGTGGTCGTGACCTGCCGCCCCCTGGGCATCCTGATGATGGAAGACGAGGCCGGTGTGGATGGCAAGGTGATTGCGGTGCCCACCTCCAAGATCCTGCCCATGTACGACCACTGGAAGAACATTGACGACGTGAACGCCATGCGCCGCAACGCCATCGCTCACTTCTTCGAGCACTACAAGGACCTCGAAAAGGGCAAGTGGGTCAAGGTTGTGGGCTGGGAAGGCATCGAGGCGGCCAAGAAGGAAGTGGCCGACGGTATCCAGAACTTCAAGAACGGCAAGGCCTGACCTGCCCGCCTGTAGTTTTGCGAGAAACTGGCGACAGCGCTTTTGCAGTCAGCACATTCCGCTATCAAAATAAAAGCATGGTGCCTTCCGGGCACCATGCTTTTTTTTCGCAGCCTGCCAGCGGCGCGGGGCACGCGCCCCTGCTAGACTGCATTTGGTTACATCCGGAGCCACCACGGTGATGGCTGGTGGATGTCCCCCCTGAAAGCACGACCCATGAAAATCTCCGATCTGCGCATTGGCATCAAACTGGGGCTGGGTTTCCTGGCCCTGGTGCTGTTCACCACCTTGCTGGGAGCCATTGCGCTCGTGCAGATGGGGCGCATTTATCACAACGCCAACGAGATAGCCACCAACCTGCTGCCCAGTGTGTCGCATGTGGGCGAGTTGCGGGTGCAGCTCAACCGCATGCGGCGGGCCGAGGCCGGGATGGTCTCCGCGCGCAGCGCCACCGAGGTGGCTGGCTTTGCAGAGCAGGTCGGCCAGCGCCACAAGGACCTGACGCGGATCGAGGCGGTCTACGAGCCCCTGCTCAGCAGCGACGAAGAGCGCAAGACCTACCAGATCTACCGTGAGCGCAAGGCCGACTACGTGAAGCTGCAGAACCAGTTGGTCGAGACCGCCGGCAAAGTGGACTTCACCTCGGCTGAAACCCGCGACCTCACGGCCGATGCCCTCACCCAGCAATATGCCGGGCCTTCTGAAAAGGCTTTAGTGGCAGCCGCAGAGACGCTGGGCCAGTTGCAGAAGATCAATGCCGATGCGGCCACCGACGCCAACACCGAAACACAGCAGGTTTTTTCGACGGCCCGCATGTGGGTGATCGGGGCATTGCTCGTGTCGGTGATTCTGGCAGCGGTGGTCGGGCTGGGCATCACGCGGGCGGTCACGCACCCCGTGCACCACGCCGTAACGGCGGCCAATGCCATCGCTGTCGGCGACCTGGCGGTGCAGGTGCCGCAGGGCGGCAAGGACGAGATGGGACAACTGCTGCATGCCCTGGGGGGCATGCGCGACAGCCTGTCGCGCGTGGTGGCGGGCGTGCGCAGCAACGCCGAAGGCGTGGCCTCGGCCAGCGCCCAGATTGCCTCGGGCAACAACGACCTCTCCGCGCGCACCGAGCAGCAGGCCAGTGCGCTCGAAGAAACCGCCGCCTCCATGGAAGAACTGGGCTCCACCGTGCGCCAGAACGCCGACAACGCCCGCCAGGCCAACCAGCTGGCCATGAGCGCCTCCACCGTGGCGGCCCAGGGCGGCGAAGTGGTGGCCGAGGTGGTGGACACCATGAAGGGCATCAACGACAGCAGCCGCCGCATTGCCGACATCATCGGCGTGATCGACGGCATTGCCTTCCAGACCAACATCCTGGCGCTGAACGCCGCCGTGGAGGCCGCGCGTGCCGGCGAGCAGGGCCGG
>NZ_ACQT01000066.1 GCF_000175235.1 Acidovorax delafieldii 2AN
AAGAGGCTTCAAACCGCGCTGAATGGTGCAGTCGTCTTCTGAAAATGACAGGAGACCCTGGACGCCTATTTGAGGTATGCCCAAACTAGACGACAGTACAGCCTCTTCCGGACAACGCGCCCAATCGTCAAGGGTCATGTCAGTCAAATACCCGTCGATCATCGATGGGTGCCTTGCACGTGGCGTTTGCCAGGCATCCCTCTGCTCGATGATTCTGGTGCGCTCGAAAGGACCTGGAGAATCCCGCACTCGTTTGCGCCCTGGGCCTCGTTGCACTGATTCCTGAGCACTTTCAACTGCCCTTTGAGGGCTCGCAGCTCGCGGATGCGAGCGGCCACGTGTTCGATGTGAGCGTCGAGAAGTGCATTGACCTCGCCACAGTTCTGGTTCGGCGAGTCCTTGAAGCGAAGCAGCGAGCGTATTTCGTCCAGCGCCATGTCGAGGGACCGGCAATGGCGGATGAACGCGAGGCGCTCCGTGTGCACTGCCCCGTAGATGCGGTAGTTGCCTTCGGACCGAGGAGTAACAGGAAGGAGCTCCTCGCGCTCGTAAAAGCGGATCGTCTCAATCGCTGTGCCCGTTGCCTTTGCCAGCTCGCCAATCTTCATGGCTCGTATCCTCGTCTCTATGCAACGGTCAGCACAAAGGTCAAGGGCGCGATCGATCGGAACCGCTCGCGCCGAAGAAATCGCCGCCCCGTCAGAGCGGATGGCGCTCCGAGGCATGCTGCTCACACGCACTGGCGCAGGCTTCGCAAGCCTGCTGGCAGCGCGCACAGTGTGCATGTTCACCGGCATGCTTGGCGCACTCTGCCGCGCAGGTGCGGCAGACGTGAGCACATAGTGCGCAAAAATCGCCATGGTGCGGCGACCGCCTTGCCAGCGCGTTGAGAGTCGCCGCGCAGATGTCGGCGCAGTCCAGGTTGAGGAGCGCGCAGGCGCCCATGTCGCCGTGACCGCTTTCGCGGATATCGTGCGCCGCGCACTCCTGGCAAGCGTGCAGCGCCTCTTCACAAGCCTCGATGCAGGCGGTGATGTTGTCTTCGGTGTCTTGGGTAGCCATTTGCTTTTCCTGTTCAGTTGGATGGATGAGTGACACCTCGCGGTGCCTTGACGACGCTGGTATTTGCTCAACCACTGTCACGTGACGCGGTCGTTCGCCAGCTACAAGAGGCCTGATGGCCTGTTGATTCGAGAATAATTTGAACCGGTGCCGTTGACCGCCGAGACACGAGCCTGGCGTCATACCAGCATCTCGATCAGCAGCAACGCGAGGAACCCGACGAAGAACATTGACGTCAAGAGGGGCGTCTCGTCGACCTCATGCGCCTCTACGAGCAACTCCTCCGTGACCAGATAGAGCAACGCCGCGACCCCGAACGACATTACCGCATCCAGGATCACACCGTTGACGCCCGCCAGGAAGTAGGCACCGATCCCGGCACTTGCCAGTAGCAGCCCGGCAAAGGCGAGCGTCGTGCCGATGATGCGCTGCCGCGCGCCCGGCCCGCCCATCGCCGCCGCAGTCGCAACGCCGAGGAACAGCACTTCCAGCGTCAAGGCAACCGTGATCAGCAGTCCCTGGCGCTCGCCGGCGGCAAAGCTGATTCCGATCAGCAGGCCGTCCAGCGCGATGTCCACGGCCGAGACCAGAAGCAGGCTGGTCGGCAAAGCCGACGGCGCAGCGTCTCCTGTCGATGCCTCCAGGCGTCCGGCGAGCGATTTGAGCAGCAGCATGGCCGCTACACCCAAGCCGAATCCGACCAGCGTGACCCACGGCATCCGACGATGCACGACATCCGGCAGCAGTTCAGTGGCCAGCGCGGCAAACAGAACCCCCGCAGCGACGTGCTGGACGCCGCTGCGCACCGCCGGGCTCGGCGTTCGAAATGCTGCGGCGATGCCCCCCACAACGACTGCGATGGCGGGGATGGATGCAAACGCAAGTACGTTGCTCAATGGACTGGTCATGGTGGGGACGAGTACGCTTGCGGTCATTGGGAAGTGTCTGGATCTACTTCGCGCCAGGGCGCACCGCGGTGACGACATGCTCGCACGGCGTCTGTTCCATCGCGTCAGCTCGCCGCAGCTCGCCGTTGTACTTGACGAGCGCACTCCGAGACGTTGACATAGACGAGCTCCCCGACCCTGTAGTCTTCAGACGGTGTCACCGGCACCGCGACCTCCCGGCTCCGTCGACCCGCCCTGTAGCGAACAATGGCCCAGGTGGTTCCCACCGTGGCCCGAGGGGTTGGTGCCGACTCGCACCGAGGGATCTGATGTGGCGCCAGCTTGTCGAACGGTTCGATGCGTTTGACCTCTGCCTTGCGCCAGCCCTCGTAGAAGTCATAGCGGCCTTCGTAGGGCGTCGTGCAACCCGATGCGGCCACCGCGACGCCCACCGACAGCACCACGCGCATTCCCCATCGCCTCGACCTGGCGATAGCCGGGTTGACGATATCGAGGCGGATGGCCACGGTTCAGCTCTGCCCGTCAGTCGAAAAGCCGCTTCAAGAAGCTCTCGTGCTTTCCACCGCCATGCCCGGACCCGTGACGACTTCTGCCGTGACCGGAGTCGTCGCGATAACTATCACGGTTGGTCTGCATGACCGGGGCCTGCGGCTGCAGCGCGGCGACGGGCTGCTCGCGCTGGCTGCGCTCGATGATCTTGTCGAGTTCGCCGCGATCCAGCCACACGCCTCGGCATTTCGGGCAGTAGTCGATCTCGATGTCCTGGCGGCTGGTCATCACGAGTTGCGTTTCTGTGCACACGGGGCATTGCATGTCGGTTCCTTTGACTTTCAAGAGAATGTTCGGGTGTCAGGCGAGCGGTGTGGCTCAGCCTGGCTGCGCGACGGGGGTGCTGAGTTCGACGGCTGCGGCCGCTGGTGTCGTCCCCTTGTAGGCAAGCAGACGCAGGGCGTTCACAACGACAAGCAGGGTCGAGCCTTCGTGGAACAAGACCGCTGTGCCGATGTTCAATCCGAAGATGGTGGCGGGGATGAGCACGGCGACGACACCGAGACTCACCCACAGGTTCTGCTTGATGATTCGGCTGGTGCTGCGCGACAGCCCCACAGCGAAGGGCAGTTGCGCCAGGTCGTCGGCCATGAGTGCCACGTCGGCAGTTTCCAGCGCCACATCCGACCCGGCCGCACCCATCGCTATGCCCACGGTGGAGTTGGCCATCGCCGGCGCGTCGTTGACCCCGTCGCCCACCATCGCGACCTTGCCGTGCGCCTTGCGAAGGTCCTTGATCGCATCGACCTTCTGCTCCGGCATCAGGTCGCCGCGCGCCTCGGTCAGCCCGACGGTCTTGGCCACAGCTTCAGCAACCTGCTGGTTGTCGCCGGAGATCATGATCAGGCGTTCGATGCCGAGCTTGCGAAGTTCCGCCATGACCTGCGCCGCCACCGGCCGCGGTGTGTCCATCACACCAATCACCCCCAGGAAGCGGCGCCCTTTGCGCACGACCATGGTGGTGCGGCCTGCCGCCACCAGCGCCTGGTTGGCGTTGTCCACGTGCGCGGGCATCGCCGAGTCCGGCAGTTCGGAGAACAGCACCGGCTTGCCGATGTGCACCGCCTCGCCGTCCACCTGCGCCTGGACGCCGCGTCCGGTGATGCTCTTTACATCGGATGCACTCAAAGGCTGCAGCCGGTCGCCCAGGCGTTCGCGCGCGCCCGTGACGATGGCCGACGCCAGCGGGTGATCGCTGTGCTCCTCGACCGCCAGCGCCACCCGCAGCAACTCGTCCTCGGTCGCGCCTTCGGCCGCGACGGCATCGGTCAACTTGGGCTTGCCTTCGGTCAGCGTGCCGGTCTTGTCGAACGCGATCGAGGTGAGCGTGCCCAGGTTCTCCAGCGGCCCACCGCCTTTCACGAGCACGCCGCCGCGCGCAGCGCGCGCAACGCCGCTGAGCACTGCACTCGGCACCGAGATGGCGAGCGCACACGGGCTTGCAGCGACCAGCACCGCCATGGCCCGGTAGAAACTGGTCGCGAAGGGCTCGTCGATCACGACCCACGCGAACATCAACAGGCCGACCAGCACCAGCACGGCCGGCACGAAGATGCGCTCGAAACACTCGGTGAACTGCTGCGTCGGCGAGCGTTGCGCTTCTGCCTCGGTCACCATCTTGACCACCCGCGCCATCGTCGACTGGTCGGCCTTGCGCGCCACCATTACGTCGATGGCACCGGAGCCGTTGATCGTGCCGGCGAACACGCGGTGCTCGGCCCCCACGCGCTCGAAGTTGGTGATGGCCGTCTTCGCATCATCGATCGGCCGCTTGTCCACCGGCACGCTCTCGCCAGTTACCGGCGCCTGGTTGATGCTGGACGTGCCGACCACCACCACGCCGTCGGCCGGAAGCCGTTCATTCGGTCGCACCACCACCACGTCGCCGACCTGCAGCACGTTTAGCGCAACCTCTTCAGTGCGCCCGTCGCGACGCAGGGTGGCTGTCTCCGGCGCCAGCTTGGCCAGCGCCTGGATGGCGCGGCGCGCGCGGCCCATCGCGTAGTGTTCGAGCGAGTGACCCAGGCTGAACAGGAACAGCAGCAACCCGCCTTCTAACCACTGTCCGAGCGCGGCTGCACCGGCCGCCGCCACCAGCATCAAGGTGTCGATCTCGAAACGCCGCGCGCGGAGGTTCTCGATGGCCTCCTTGACGGTGAACCAGCCGCCGAAGACATATGCCCCGATGTAGCAGGCCGTCGGCACCCAGCCTGGCGCGAAGCCGCCGCGACCGATGAGCCAGCCGATCAATACGAGCGCGCCGGCCAACAGGGCAAAGATCAGCTCGGATTTCTCGCCGAACAGTCCGCCGTGCGCGTGATCGTGACCGGCGTGATCTCCTTCACCTTCCGCGTGATCGTGGCCGGCGTGTGCCGTGGTTGTTCCGTCAGCGGCTTTGCCTTCATGCTTTTCATGGTCATGGTGCTCATCGTGGTCGGCCTTGTCATGCGCGCGGGCCTCGGGCTCGTCATGGTCATGATCGTGCGCTTGCTTCTCGGCCACGGATTGCGCGGTTGCTTTGCGAACACCCTGTGGTTCGAGCGTCGCATGACCAGCAAGGCCGAGTGACGTGGCGATATGGAGCAGTGTTTGCTCCGAAACCGTCGAGCGGTCGTATTCGACGCGCAATGCACCGGACGCAGCAACATCGGCCTCCAATACGCCCGGCACATTTCGCAGTCCGTCTGCCACACGCCGCGCCGACCGGGCGTGCAGTGGGCCATCGGTTCGAAACACGAGGTGCGCATAGCGCGCCCCGAGCTGAGCGCCGACCGATTGAACGAGTTCACGCACGCGGCCAAACGTGATCTCGTTGGGGTTGTAGTGGACGCACAACTGCGGCGAATCGCCATCCCCGCCAACGATGTGCGCTTCCTCGATGCCGGGGCGACCGGACAGCGCGTCCGTCAGGCGCGCCACGCACCGGTCTTCAGCATCGTCGACCCCGGTCAGAACCAAGGGCAGGTCGAGACGGAGCTTTTCTGGAGCACTCATGATGAAGGCCTCACTTCGTGGATGACGGCGGCTTCCGGCTGGCGCCAGCACTCTCCGGCGGGATACTTCCTGCGTGCAATGATTTCTTCCGCATGCGTTGCCGAAGTTGTTCTGCGTACTTCACCGGCGGTGGCGGCGGTGGCTTCCTGGCCTTCATCCTGGGACGCAGGAGCCGGTACACCAAGTACGCCACCGCGCCCACCGCGATAAAGCCCAACCAGATCCAGAAAATCGACTGCGCGACCGGGCCATGCATCGGTTCGGTGAACATGAAAACCTCCTTCAGAAGCAAGGGGCCGGCGCCAGAACGAAGCGCCTGCATCCGCGGGCGTCATCACACTCATCCGACCCGAATCGCTTGCGCGATGTCGATCACATAGATCCAGCCAGCCGTCACTTGCCCGGTGCGCGCCACGCGGCTGATGACCTCGACCAATTCGTCCGCGTACTCATCGCTGCAGTGCAGTTCCAGCTTGTACTCATTGACGACCTCCTCACCCAGTTCGACCGAGTAGCGCTTCTCGGAATCATCGAGCGGCAGCAGCGATCCCTTGACCATGTAGACCGTCAGGTTGTGGTCGCCGTTGCCGCCGGCACTCCACACTGAAGATGCCTTCAACGCGGAGATGACATCGGCAATGCGGTTGCTGTGCACGTAGGCTTTGATCTCTTTCATGTCGTCGCTCCTTCGGAAACAACGGCCGGACGGTTGCGCCGTTCAGCGCGCAGTTCCGACCACTCGTAGATCAACGGCAGCAGCAGCAGCGTGAGCGCCGTCGAGGTGAACAGTCCGCCGACCACCACGGTGGCCAGTGGACGCTGCGTCTCTGCGCCCACACCGGTGGACAGCAGCATCGGGATTAGACCGAGAATGGCGACCGATGCCGTCATCAGCACGGGTCGAAGCCGCAGCGACGCACCTCGACGCACGGCATCGCGCACGGACAGGCCCTGTCGTCGCTGGTCGTTGAGAAACTCGACCATCACGATGCCGTTCAGCATGGCCACGCCGAACACCGCGATGAACCCGATCGCCGACGGCACCGACAGGTACTGGCCGCTGACGAACAGACCAACGATGCCGCCGATGACCGCGAACGGCACGTTGGCGATGATGATCGTCGCGTGCCGCACCGAGTTGAACGCGGTGTACAGCAGCATGAAGATCAGGCCGATGGTCAGCGGCACGATGACGGCCAGACGCGCCATGGCGCGCTGCTGGTTCTCGAAGGCACCGCCCCACTCCAGGTAGTAGCCCTCCGGCAACTGAACCCGTTGCTTGATCATCGCGTCGGCGTCCTTGACAAAGCCGTCGACGTCGCGTCCCTTCACATCCATCTGCAGCACGGAATAGCGCTGCAGCGACTCGCGCCGAATGAACGAATAGCCTTCGTCCAGCTCGATGGAAGCCACTTGCGCGAACGGGATCAGGGCACCGTCGGCACTTCGGATCGGGATCGCACCGATGGTGGTCGGGTCGAGCCGGTACTCATCGGCAAGTCGCACGGCGATGTCGAACCGTTTGGTACCTTCGATCAGCGTCGAGACCGAGCTTCCGCCGATGCCGGCCTGCACCACTTCGAGAATCTCGTCCGCATTGATGCCGTAGCGAGAAGCCGCATCTCGGTTGACCTTGATGATCAGCTGCGGCTTTCCTTTGTTCGCCTCAGCGGAGAGATCGGCGACGCCGGGCACCTTTTCGAGCGCCTCCTTCATCTGTCCCGTCAGGCGGTCCAGCGTCTCCAGGTCTTGACCGTAGAGCTTGAGTGCGAGCGTCGCACGAACTCCAGAGATGAGCTCCTCGACGCGCGATTGGATCGGTTGGGTCGCGCCGAATACGGCCGTCGGCACGACCTTCTCTAGAGCCTCCTGCATCTCGGACGCAAGCTTGGTGTACGGAATCTTTTCGGGCCACTCCGATTGGGGCTTGGTGGCGAGGTTGAGTTCCATGTAATTCACATCGGTCGTCTCGCCGCCCTCGGCACGGCCGATCGTGGCAAGCACGGAGACCACCTGCGGGAACTGTTTGTGCAGTTCGTCGCTGACGACCTTGGACACGCGGATCGACTCGTCAAGCGATGCCGATGGGATGTTGGTCACGCGGAACTGGATCGTGCCCTCCTGCAGCGTCGGCATGAACTCCTTGCCGAGGAACGGGAACAGAGCCAGGGATGCGACCAACAGGGCCAGGGCAGAGCCGATGACCAGCTTTTTGCGCTCCAATGCCCAGTCAAGCAAGGGCAAGTAGGCCTTCTTTGCCCAGCGCACGACGAACGTGTCCTTCTCCTCTTTGGGCTTGAGGATGAGTGCGGCGAGTACTGGCACCAGCGTCATCGACAGCAGCAACGAGCCGGCCATCGCGAACGTGATCGTCAGCGCCATCGGCTTGAACAGCTTGCCTTCGAGCCCGGTCAGCGAGAACAGCGGCAGGAAGACCACGATGATGATGATGATCGCAAACGCGATCGGGTTGATCACCTCGCGCGCCGCTTCCAGGATCAGGTGCGTCTTGTTGATCGGCTTGCCGGACTCCCTCGCATGCGATAGCAGCCGGAAGGAGTTCTCGACCAGCACCACCGCGCCGTCCACCATCATCCCCGTGCCAATGGCAAGACCGGCCAGTGACATCAGGTTGGCCGAAACGCCGAACTGCTGCATCAGGATGAACGCAATCAGCATCGCCAGTGGCAAGGTGACGATCACGACAATGGCCGAGCGGAACTCGCCGAGGAACAAGAAGAGGATCACGGCCACCAGGATGGCGCCTTCGACGAGCGAACTCTCCGCCGTCTTCAGCGCCTTCTGGACCAGCTCGGCGCGGTCGTAGTTGGGCACCAGCGTCACGCCCTTGGGCAATGCCGCCTGCGCCACGGCCAACTTGGCCTTCACGGCGTCTACAACCGCCTGCGCGTTTTCATTGACGCGCGCCAGCGCGATGCCGAGCACGGCTTCCTTGCCGTCCTTGGTGACGGCGCCGAAGCGCGGTGCCGGCGCCTCCTTGACCTGCGCTACGTCACGCACATAGATCGGCGCGCCGTTGCGCTCGGCAACGACGATGCCCGCGATGTCCTTGGTGTTGCTCACCAGCCCCAGGCCGCGCACGAGGTACTGCTCGGAACCCAGGTTGATGGACTGGCCGCCCACCTGCTTGTTGTTCGCCGTGAGGCGCTCCATCACCTGCTTGAACGACAGGCCGTACTTGATGAGCTGGCGCGGGTCGATCTGCACCTGGTACTGCTTCTGATCGCCGCCCCACGACACCACGTCGTCCACGCCGGGCGCGGTGCGCAGGATCAAGCGCACCGTCCAGTCGTGCAGCGTGCGCAGGTCCATGGCGGACAGCTTCTTGTCCGCCGACTCGATCGTGTACCAGAACACCTGGCCGAGACCCGAACTGTTCGGCCCGAGAACGGGCTCCCCGTAGCCCTGAGGCAATCGGCCTTTGACATCCTGCAGCTTCTCGCCGACGAGCCGGCGTGCGAAGTAGATGTCGACGTTGTCCTTGAAATAGACCGCCACATACGACAGGCCGAACAGCGAAACGGAACGAACTTCCTCGACCCCGGGCAAGCCGGCCATGACGCCTTCGATCGGCGTGGTGAGCAGTTTTTCGACATCCTCGGCGGCGAGGCCTGGCGACTCGGTGTAGATGCTGACCTGGATCGGCGTCACGTCGGGGAAGGCGTCCACGGGCACCTGGCGGAACGCCTGGATGCCCAGGCCGATCACGACGAGGAAGGCCACGAGCACCAGGACTTTGTAACGCAGTGACGCGTCAACGATGGCATTGAGCATGGTGATTCTTCCTGGACCTATTCGCCGATTTGCGACTTGAGCAGGCGGGCCTTCAGGGCATAAGCCCCGGCGGTCACGACCTTCTCGCCCGCGGCAACGCCCGACTTGATGACGGTGCGGCCCGACAGCTTTTCGCCCAGTTCGATGGCCCGGGATTCGAACCCTTCGCCCTTGGCCACGAAGATCGTCGGCTGGCCCTGCAACAGCAGGATCGCGGCGTCTGGCACCGACAGCGCTTCGCGCTTGGCACCGTTAGTGTCGATGGTGGCGCTGGCAAACATCTCGGGCTTGAGTCGCCCATCCTTGTTGTCCACCTCGATACGTGCCGGTACGGTGCGGCTGTCCTTGTCGAGCAGGCTGGCGACGTAGGTGACGCGGCCCTTGAACAGTTCGCCCGGATAGGCCGCCACTTTCACGGTGGCCTCTGCGCCAACGCGCACCTTGGACAAGGCGTCTTCGGTGAGGTTGGCCTCGATCCACACGCGCGACAGGTCGGCCACCGTGAACAGCGGTGCTGCAGGCGTGCCCAACTCGCCGACGATGGCCGTCTTCTGGACAATCGTCCCAGCCAAAGGCGCGTTCAGCGAAAAAGTGGAGACAGCAGCGCCGCCTGCCTGGGCGGAGCCGCCGAGCAAGCGCAGCTTGTCCTGGGCCGCGCGCAGCTCCGACGACGCCTTTTCCAATTCGGACTTGGCTTTCAGGAACTCGCGCTGCGGAATGATCTCGTCGGCATTCAGCGTCTCGGCGCGCTTGAAGTCGGACTGCGCCACGCGCTGGTGGGACTGCGCTTGCTGCAGCGCCGACTGCGCCTCGCCGATGGCGAGGCTGTCGAGCACGGCGAGCGGCTGCCCGGCTTTCACAGCGTCGCCCAGATTCGCGGCGACCGAAATGATTCGACCCTCCACGCGCGGTGCCACGCGGGCGATGCGGTCCTGATTCGGTCGGATGGTGGCCGTAACGGTGATCGAGTCGGCAAAGGCCAGCGACGCCAGCGTCTCCACCTTGATGCCTGCCCGCTGCGCCTCTTCCGCCGACAGCTTCAGGCCGCCGCCTTCTTTTCCTTCTTCCTTCTTGGGCTCACCTTTTTCGCCTGCAGCAGCAGACGAGGCTGATTTGGCCGGCGCTGCGTTGTCGCCCTTGCCGCAAGCAGCCAGCGTGCCGGCCAATGCCGCGGCTGCGAGCAGAAGCAGCACGCGATTGCGTAC
The DNA here is from genome assembly GCF_000175235.1 of Acidovorax delafieldii 2AN. Taxonomy (GTDB): domain Bacteria; phylum Pseudomonadota; class Gammaproteobacteria; order Burkholderiales; family Burkholderiaceae_C; genus Acidovorax; species Acidovorax delafieldii_B. The sequence continues at coordinate 10,514 of NZ_ACQT01000066.1, forward strand.
ACCGGTCGTCGAAGTGTTGATGTTGTTCATGGTTAGTTTGCTTCCTGTGACCAGCCGGCGGCGAGTTCGAGGTCGAGCCGGGTCGCTTGATATTCGGAAAGTGCGTCGTTGAGGTCGCGTCGGGCATCGAGTGCCTGCCGATTCACAACGATCAGCTCCAGCAGGCCGATCTGCCCGGCCTGCTGCGACTTGACCGAGAGTTGCTGGTTGTCGGCGAGAGCGGGGAGCATCGATTCCTGCAGCCGCCGCACCCGGGTTTCCAGACTGTCCAGCCGCAGCCAGAGCGTGTTCACGTTGGCTCGCGTGTCGCGCAGCGTAGTCTGCCGCTCGATCTGGACCTGACTGAGTTCGGAGCGAGCCTGGCCGATGCCAGTCGCGTTGCGTTTGAACAGTGGCAAAGGCACGGACACGGTGAGCGTCGTCAAACGCTCGCGAGCCGTGCCCGGTCCCTCCCTTCCAACGTTCACGCCCACCGTCACGTCGGGATAGGTGCTGGCCTGTTCTAGCTTGAGCTTGGAAGTCGCGCTGTTCTCGCGCTCCACCAGGGCGCGCAGCCGCGGCTGCGCGTCCGCCGCCGCGAGCAGTTCGGCCAGCGAGAAGCGCCGTGGCGTCATCGTCAGTTCACCGACGACCTCGGCCAGATTGCTCGGGGGCAGCTGAATTGTCGCGGACAACTCGGAGCGCGCAGCGAGCAGTTGCTCCTGGGCAATGGCCAGTTGATTGCGCGCACGCTCGGCTTCAACCGTCGCAATGTTGGCGTCGAGCTTGGTGTCTTCACCCGCCGCCCGCCGCTTCTGGATGGCAGTCGCCGTCCCCTCGAACAGCTTCAGCGCCTGGCCCTCCAAGGCCACGCGCTGCTGCAGTGCCAGCACACGGTAGAAACGTGCGGACGCGGTGGCGCGGGCTGTGCGGCGGGCATCGGCGATTTCGGCTCGCAAGGCTGCAAGAGCCGCGTCGGCCGCTTCGCGGCGATAGCCGCGCTGACCTGCGATCTCCAGCGTCTGGGACAACCCGGCGCTCCACTCCTGCCGGCGCTCGTTGCCCTGCCCGACTTGCGGTACGGAGCGCCGCGTGAGGTCGGTGGCAAGTTGGGGGTTGTTGAACAGCAGCGCATTGGCATCCGTCCGGACGCCTTCTGCGGCGGACATTTGCGCCTGTTTGGCACGCAGGGTCGGGTTGGCAGACTCAGCCAGGCTCAACGCCTCGCTGAGCGTCAGGCGCTGTGTGGCAACCGAATTTGGGACCGACGGCTCGGCTTGCGCCGAGACCGGGGCTGTGCCCGTGGCTTGTGCCCAAGCCACGGCGGGCATGAACAGAATGGAACCGGCGGCCCAGGTGGCACACGCCATACCGATGGCAAATGCCAGCGTCTTCGATCGCATCGAACTCTCCTCGTTGTAGAAAAAAACAAACCGGAAGAATTCGGCGAGAGGTCGGTGCTACGCGGGGATGGGGTGCGTGGGGGGACGATCTCGCCGAATCAGGCGGCGAGAGTCCAATTCGGGCGTTCGATGGGGGACGGGATGTACGGGGTGCGTGCGATGCCGGGCAGCGCACGCAAGAGCTCGCCCACGTCGACACCAACGACGACGACCGCCTGCACCAGCGGAGGTACGCAGCTGAGGTGGCAGCTTGCGCAGTCGGGATCGTCGTCGCCGGCGATGTTCTTCCGGTCCGCCGTCGAGTTGTCCGATGCCGCCTTCAGCAGCTTGCCCTCGTGCTTGTGGACGTGATGGCCGAAATGCCGGACGCCCTGCGCTTGCTCATGCTGGCAGTAGCTCGCCGCTGCGCCCCAGACGAACTGGAAGGGCAGCAGTGCAAGCAGGAAGAGGATGAGGAAGCGACGCACGGTGGCCGATCTTATCAGGCAGGGCGTCAGACGACGTTGTCCGGAGCCAGCTCGCAGGCGATGCCGGCAGTGGCTACCTCGATCTGGATCGTCGAATGGCCGATCGAGAAGTGCTCCCGCAGCTCGACGGCGATCTCGTTTCGCTTAGCGTCGCCGGGGTAGCCGCCCGGAAAGATCAAGTGCGCTGTCAAGGCCGTCTCTGTCGTGCTCATGCCCCAGACGTGCAGGTCGTGAACCTCCGACACACCGTCGACCGACGACAGGTAGGCGCGGACCTTGGCGATGTCGATGCCCTCCGGCACGGCCTGCAGGGCAAGGTTGACCGAATCGCGCAGCAGACCCCAGGTGCCGACGATCACCAGCATGGCAATCACCAAGCTGACCAATGGATCCAGCCAGTGCCAACCGGTGAAGACGATGACGATGCCGGCGATCACTACGCCGAGCGCGATCGCCGCATCGCCCGCCATGTGGAGGAACGCAGCGCGCACGTTCAGGTCGCCCTTGCGACCCGCCATGAACAGCAAGGCGGTAGCGAGGTTGATCACGACGCCGATCGCTGCAACCACGATGACGATCGTCCCCTCGACCGCCGTGGGCTCCCGGAAACGTCCGATCGCTTCCCAGGCGATGCCGCCTGTGACGAGCAGCAAAAGGGCGGCGTTAGCGAGCGCAGCAAGGATGGACGTGCTGCGCAGACCGTAGGTAAAGCGGCCGGTCGGCGCCTTTTTCACCAGGTGGCTGGCGCCCCAGGCGAGCAGAAGCCCCAACACGTCGCTCAGGTTGTGGCCGGCGTCGGCCAGCAGCGCCAGGGAATTGCCGACGATCCCGTACACCGCTTCGGTGACGACAAAGCCGGTGTTAAGGACGACGCCGATCAGGAACGCCTTGCCGAAGTCCTTCGGGGCGTGTGAGTGCCCATGGCCATGATCATGGCCGGCGTGCGAGTGATCGTGCTTTGGGGTGCCCGCTGCCGGCTTGTCGTGGCCGTGGCTGCCATGATCGTGTTTATCGGACACGCAAATTCCCTTGTACCGAATCGCAATGCGCGGAACGGAGTTCATCCGTTGCGTGCCGGCTGACCGTCCATGCACCACTGAGCGCCAGGACCGCCATACCGGTGGCGACGACGAGATCGGGCCAGGCGCGCCCGGTTCCGAGCACGCCCAAGGCGGCTGCGGCGACAGCAATGTTGCCGATCGCGTCGTTTCGCGAGCAAATCCAGACCGACCGCATGTTCGAGTCGCCCGTCCGGTACCGGTACAGCATGAGCGCAACGCCCAGGTTGACGCACAGGGCGAGTGCTGCCACGAATCCCATGGTCAGTGGCTCAGGCGCGCCGCCTTGCAGGAAAGACCAGGCCGCCCTGCCAAGGACGAAGATGCCGAATCCGGCCATGCAGGCGGCCTTGCCGAGCGAGGCTCTGGCACGCCAGATGACGGCCAGACCGAGGACGGCAAGCGAAATCCCGTAGTTCGCCGCGTCGCCGAGAAAGTCGATGGCATCGGCGAGAAGGGAAACCGAGCCGGAGCGCATGCTGCCGAGGATTTCGACGCCGAACATGGTGGCGTTGAGCACGAGCGCGATCCAAAGAATCTTGCGATAACGAAAATCGGCGCTCGGCGCAGGCGGCGCGCAGCAGCTTTCTGACATGACCTCTCCTAAGGCCCATGCATTGGAAACCCTGTAGTAGGTAGAGAGTCAAGCTGTGTGCGAAACCGTGCGAGTGCACGAATTAAGCATCTAGCCTCGACGCACAACGTGTCGCCAGCAACGAGGCTCGGACCATTGCGGCCTTGATGCGGGGGCTTAACGTACTTTGCGATCCGTTTTCTGAGGCGACCCCTAGAGCAAAGCGAGCCGCTGCAAGCATGGGGACTCGTTCAAGTGGTCGAACATGTAGCCCATGGGTTGCGGGAGAACACGCGGAAGCATCAGATTTTCCCCACGAGCGACACGGATCAATTTCGGCTCGCTACCCCACAAGAAAAAATGGCTGCGATCAGCAGCCATTTGAATCAGGGAAATTTCAGTGACAGAGAGCGCTCGATCATTCTTGAGCGCATCCAGAACAACGCCCGGTACGCCGACAACACGGCACAGCCGAAAGCAAGCGAGCTAGAGCGTTAGCGACCCTTGCCGGAGTCGCCTGGAACCCTGGCGCGAAGCGCCTCCAGCTCAACGCGCAGGCGTTCATTTTCTGCGTGTTGCGCAGCCTCCACGGCGTCCCTGCGCTTGCTCTCGGCCTGCAGCACGTCCACCTGGCCCGACAGACGAGCGCCCTGCTCTCTCGCCTGGCTTGCCAGGTTGCGCGCATCCTCACGCTCGGCGTGCGCCTTGCGCACGTCTTGCGTGACTTGATCGGCCTGACGCTCTGCCAGCTCCGCGCGTGTTTCGGCGCGAACCACCAGCTCCGCAGACGCTTCCAATCGCGCCGCCAGCACCGCGGCCGCTTGCTCGGCCGCAATACGGCCCTTGCGTTCGTCCTCGACCGCTGCGCGCAATTGCTCGACCTCTTTCCCTTGTGCAGCGTGTCTTTCCGTCAGCCCCTCAGCCCTGAGCCGGGCCGTGGCCAACTCTACGCGGGCCGCTTCTGCCGCCTGCTGTTCGCGCTCGACGCGCCCAGTCAATTCAGCCAGGTCTGCAGCCTGCTGCGCCGCTTTGCCCGCCAAGGTGTCACGTTCAGTCGTCAATACGGCCATCTGGGCGATAAGCGAATCCCGCTCGTCCTCCAGAGACTCGCCAGTCAAAGCAAGATCCGCAGCTTCGGTTTGCACCTCCACCAAGCGCCCTTCAATTTCAGCCCGCGCCTGCGCTGCCGCGCGGCCAATCTCCGCAGCGATAGCAGCGGCCAGCGTCTGAGGAAGCTCAAGCGCTGCAGCCGCCGCCATGGGCCGGGCATCCCGCCAAGCCGACAAATGCTTTTGGATTGTGTTCGGGCTCCCCCGGTCGCCCAACCGCTCGCGCACAGCGCGGATCGTCGCCTGTTTTCCTTCACCAATCAGCGCGTCAGCAACCGCTGACACCTGCTCAGAAGTAACACCTATGCGGGCCATGATACGCCTTTCGTATTTTCGTATCTGTATTATGTATCAATACGATATGTTATTCAATACGAAAACGATACGATATCGTCAAAGTGCCTAAAAAGATCAGGCGGTTTTAACCTCGTTGAGCAAGTCGGGGTGACGATCCAACAGCTTGAACAGTTTGACCAAGGACAGGGGCGGCTTAGTTTTCCCGTTTTCATAGCGCGAGAACGCATTGATGCCGCCGCCAAAGAGTTCGGCGGCCTGCCGCTGGTCAAGGTCGAGTTTTCTACGAACCTTGGCGATGTAGTCGGGATCGACGTAGGCGGAATTCACTTGACGCTGAAACAGGCCGACCATTTCGCTGTAACGGTCGCCATGCTCACGGTTCAAGACGACTTCACCACAAGCCGGGCAAAAGTCACCCGTTACCGCTGGGATGGTGGTGTTTTCACCCTTGTAGGTGAAAGGCATGTCGCGCGTGTCGTGGATCAGTTCCGCCGCGCCGCAGCATGGGCATTTCATGGTCATAGCTCCTTGAAAGAAACGATCAACACGTCATCAATGACGGTCAGCTTTAGGTACACCTCGCCGTTCGCCGTCTCGGCGCGGTAAACGTCTTGCCAAATACGATGATCGGCATGGGTCGTCATACTCTTGTAAAAGTCGCTTGGTGTAAGCGCCAAGACAACGGCACACATGCCGGTCAAATCGCAAATGCCCAGTTCGCGCGCGCCATTAAATGCGCTAGCTGTGGCCCTGACCTGGCCAGCCTCGATCAAGGCTTTGACGACTGGCAGCTTGCAGTGCGGGGTGCCTTTTTCCATAACGCTATTTTAACCTAAAACGTTAATTTGTCAATTAGGTTAATGGCGGAGAGCTTTGCGGTTTCCGGCATCGAGGCCACAGGAGCCAATTTAAGCCCCGCAGGTATGCCACCCTGCCCCACCCCTTCGCCGCTGAAATTGAGTACCCTCTCCCGCGTTCTGGCGCGCTCAGTCAACTCTTCAAGGGCTGAGCGCCCCCCGTTTTTGGTTTCAATTTGGGGGGAGCCGTGTGCCGAAGGGCGCACAGGGGGGCGAAGCCCCCAGGGGGTCGGGGGGCTGCAAGCCCCACGCCTGGGAGCGCCCTAGGCGCGGCGGGGACCGCTGGGGGCGTCGTGTTCAGCCCCCTCTGGGGGGCCTATTAAATGGGTGAGGCCGTAGGCCGAGGGCGAAGCCCTGGGGTGCCGGGTGGGGAGCGCCGAAGGCGCGGGCGAAGCGCGTAGCGCGTAGGAGCCGGCGGGGCGAAGCCCCTAGAGGCGGTGTCTTTTCCTATTGGTTAATTACTATAGGAAAGGAATACAGGGTGCGGGCCCACAAAACGCGATTTCTTCAATCATGACATGGGCTTAGGTCAGTCTGACTTGCGACTTCGCGGGAGTTGTTCATCACACTTGCGGGAGTTGTTCAGCGTGCATAACTCCGCCGAAACAACTTAAGTTGTTGATTTCATTGAAGAAATGGCGCGGGAGTTGTTCAGCGTGCATAACTTTTCTTTTGCACAATGTTTTCCACAAAATATGCACAGCCTTATCAACAGTCCGTAGCGCGGGAGTTCTTCATCAAATTTGTAGCGGTGCATCCCCTGTGCGCCGGGAGTTCTTCATCAAACGGCGGGAGTTGTTCATCACACGTTTGAGGCCTAAAAATGACGTTGGCGGGAGTTCTTCATCACACGCCGGGAGTTCTTCATCACACCCGAGTTCATCAACATGTACCCATTGGATGCGGCACTCCCATGCAAGCCATGCGATTGCCGGTGGGATGCCCATT
>NZ_ACQT01000065.1 GCF_000175235.1 Acidovorax delafieldii 2AN
CCGGTGCGGTGCGGCTGTGCGGGCCGGCGCCCGGCCAACGCCGACGCCCGCGCCTTCTTTGCCTTCGACAGGCGCTGAGCAACCGGCACGGGCCACCGCCTTCGCCCTCACGACCTCATGGCCGACACGCCGCCTCCACCGCCCCCCACCGATCCACAGGTGCTGCGCTATCTGGAGCATGCGCGCGTGGAAAAGCGGCTGGCGGCCCGCACGCTTACCCTCTACGCGCTCGATCTGGACAAGCTGGCGCGGTTTGCGGCGGCGGTGCAGGTGCCGCTGCTGCAGCTCGGCAGTGCACACATCCGCCGCTTCGTGGCGCAGATGCACAGCGGCGGGCGCAGCGGGCGAGGCATTGCGCTCATCCTCTCGGGCTGGCGGGGCTTCTTTGCCTGGGCGGGCCGGCAGGGCCTGATCTCGCACAACCCGGTGCAGGACGTGCGCGCCCCCAGGGCGCCAAAGCCCCTGCCCAAGGCGCTCGGGGTGGACGACGCCGTGCGCCTGGCCGAATACGACCACAGCGGCGCAGACCCCTGGCTGGAGGCGCGCGACGCAGCCATGGTCGAGCTGCTGTACGGCTGCGGCCTGCGCGTGGGCGAACTCGTGGGGCTCGATGCCGCCCCCCATGCCGACAGTCGGCGCCAGGGCCGGGGGTGGGTCGATCTGGAAGCGGGCGAAGCCCATGTGTTCGGCAAGGGCAGCAAGCGCCGCAGCGTGCCCGTGGGTGCTGCCGCCATGGCCGCGCTGCGTGCCTGGCTGGCGCTGCGGGCGGCTCCGTTTGGAGGCGATGCTTCTCCCCGGCTCGATGCGGCATTGTTCGTGGGCCGGCGCGGCGTCCGTCTGACGGCACAGTCGATCTGGCTGCGCCTGCGCCAGCGCAGCCAGCAGGCGGGCCTGACCACGCCGGTGCACCCGCACATGCTGCGCCACTCGTTCGCCAGCCACTTGCTGCAAAGCAGTGGCGATCTGCGGGCGGTGCAAGAGCTGCTGGGCCACGCCAACATCACCACCACGCAGGTGTATACGCGGCTCGACTTTCAGCACCTGGCTAAGGTGTACGACGCGGCGCACCCGCGTGCGCGGCGCAAGCCGGGCGGCGAGTGAGCCCCGGGCAAAGGCGTCCCCTCGCCCCGGCACCTGCCCGCGATCTCTTAGGCCTGCGCCAGCCAGCGCATAAGCGCTGCTTTGTCCATGGGGTAGGCGATGTGGTAACCCTGCCCGTCGTGGCAACCCATGGCCTGTAGCGTTTGCCATGCCGTAGCATCCTCAATGCCTTCGGCGAGTACCTGAAGCCCCAGCTTTCGCCCCAGTTGCACCACCATTTCGGCAACGCGCCCCCCCTGCGGGGCCCCGAGCTGTTGCACGAAAGTGCGGTCGATCTTGATGCGGTCCAGCGGCAACTGCTCCAGGTAACTCAGCGATGAATAGCCTGTGCCGAAGTCGTCAATGGCGATGGTGACGCCGTGGGCACGCAGGGCATTCAGCGTGGACTGCAGCAACTGCGTGGGCAAGACCACCACGGATTCCGTGATCTCCAGTTCCAGGTGTTGTCCCTGTAGTTCGTTGGTCGACAGGGCTGCGCAGACCATGTCAAAAAACCCAGGGTCGCGCAGTTGGACCACGGAGACGTTGACAGCCATGCGCGCGGGCGCCAGTCCGGCAGTTTGCAGTTCACGCAGTGTCTGGCAGGCCGTTTCGAGAGCCCACCGACCCAGGGGCAGAATCAGGCCCGAATGTTCGGCCACCGGGATGAATTCATCCGGCGGCACCAGGCGGCCGTCGGCGGTGCGCCAGCGCAGCAAGGCTTCCAGGCCGATGAGATCGCCGGTGTCGAGGTGAACCTGCGGCTGGTAAACCAGAAACAAGTCCGCGTTTTCAATGGCTGCTCGCAGTTCCGCCAGCAGCACTGCGCGGTCCCGGGCTTCCGCGCCCATAGGGGCGGCAAACTGCAGGTGCTGCCCGCGGTGGTCGCGCTTGGCACGCTTGAGCGCGATGGTCGCGTCCTTGACCAGGTCATCGCCCGTTCGTCCATCGTTGGACAGCAGCACATACCCGCAGGTCATCGATACCTGGTGGGGCATGTCGTTGATGCTCAGGGGGGCGCGCACGCAGTCCAGCAACTGCTGTGGCCGCACCTTGTGCGCTGGCCCCAGGATGCCGAAGGTGTCGGGCCCCACACGGGCCAGCATCACCCCGGAGGGCAGCGCGGCGGCCAAGCGCTGCGCAGCGGCGTTGAGCAGGCGATCGCCGAAGCGGTGCCCCATCAATTCGTTGGTGGCGCTGAAGTCGTCAATATCGACCAGGGCCAGCATCAGGCTCTCTGAGCCGCGTTGCACGCATTCGTCCACCTTCTCGATGAAGCGGGCCCGGTTGGGCAGCGAGACCAGTGGGTCGGAATAGGCATGCCGTTGCAGGCGTTCCAGCAGCCCCCGGTTGCGCAGCAAGGTACTGAAACTGACACAGAAAAAATCGAGCAACTGCCGGTCAGGCGCGACAGCCAAACCCGCAATGTCCATGAACACCACCATATCCTGGTCGTCCGGGCGGCCAATGTACAGGGCCAGTGCGCAGTCATTGCCGAACACGTTGTCACCGCAACACCGGGGCGGCTGCAGCACGCCGGGCGTGCGGCATGGCATGGGTCTGTTGCCCAGAACGTGGCGGCGTGCACCGAGGGCCCGGTGCAGGAGGCGCAGCATGTTCGACTCCGGCAGCGCATCCATGGGCAAGCCCAGCAAGCCGGCGAAACGTCCCGTGGCCGCTAGAACATGGTAGGAGCCGGATGGGGTTGCTGTGGTGTCTTGAACGCAGACCAGACCTTCACCCGCCACGCCCAGCAAGGCCGCGAGTTGGGTGATGACGCCCGCGGCGAAGGCGTGCAGTTCCGTTTCTTCCAGCAGCTTCGCGCTGGAGCACACGATCGTTTCCATGCTGCAGCGACTGGCCTCGAAGGCGCATTGGCGCTGGTAGGCTTGCAGGGTCTGGGCTGCGATGGATCTCCAGCGATCCGGCGTCAACTCGGACTTGGGGTGGTAGTCGCTGATGTCATAGCGCAAAAGAGTGTCCAGATCGGGCGCGCCATGCGGCGCTTCGGTGCGCATCACGAGGCGTGTATTGCGCAGTCCTGCGCAGTGGCGAATGTAGTCGACCAACGCCAGGCCACCGGCAGCGTCCTGCGAGGCCAGGTCGACAATCACCACGGCCAGATCGTGCGCATGCAGCAGCAGCGTGCGGGTGCTCTCGCCATGGACGCAGTGCAAGAGTTCCAGCGGACGGCCGAACAGATCCAGACCCGCGAACGCACTGCGAATGCAGTCGTGTACCTCGGGGTCGTCGTCGATCACCAGCACCCGCCAGGCGGGCGGGCGGGCGCTTGTGCAGCGCAACACGCTTGCAGTGGAGGTCACAGTTTCGGCATGCATCAGGGACTGCCTGAGATTCAGCTCAGCACGGAGTCGGCAGCACGCACCACCTGGTTGCGACCGCCGCGTTTGGCGACGTACAAGGCTTCGTCCGCAAGCCCATAGGCATCATCGAAGCAGCCGCCGCGCGATAAATGGCTGACACCGAAGCTGGCCGTGATACGGCTGCCATCGGGCAGACCGAATTCGCGGGTCTCGATGGCCTTGCGCATCGTCTCAGCCACCTGCTCTGATGCTGGTGTTTCCCGGTGCGGCAGGAGCACGGTGAATTCCTCCCCGCCAACACGGCCGATGTGGGCGCATCGTGGCACCACGGCCTTGAGGCAATTCACGACACCCAAAATGACGGTGTCTCCGATGGGGTGACCAAAGCTGTCATTGACGCGTTTGAAGTGGTCGATGTCCAGCACGATCAGGGCCAGGTCGTTTTGTTGGGCGTGTTGATTGACGCGCTCGATGATGGCGGCGCGGTTGAGCACGCCAGTCAGTGGGTCGTGCGTGGCGCGGTATTCAAGTTCGGAGGCAAGGTCTTGCAGGCGCTGGTTGAGCAGCGTCATCTCCAACTCGGCGCGGTCGCTGCGGCGTACCAGGCGGCGTGTTTCGCGCAGCAGCCGCTCATACGATGTCAGCAGGTCACCTAGCGCCTGGTGGCAGGCGCCACCTCCAGCCTGCGTGCCCGTCTCGTAGGCAGCGCGGGCTGCCAGCATCGACTGGTGCTCGGCTTCGAAAAGGTCCGGCGGCGGATTGGCTGCGTCCATTCAGGCGGGTCTCACCGGGTGGTTGACGAAATGGATGGCCGGAAAGTCCTCGCACAGTTCCTGTCCGAACTCGAAAATGGTGTCATCTTCTTCATCATGGAACCAGTTGAGGGCAATGTGGTTGCCGGCCTCAGCCGCCTCGTCGAGCGCCGCGATCAGATTGAACAGCATCTTGGTGCTGGAGCTGTTGAAGTACGCCAGGGCGATGTTCACTTCCACCTTGCTGTCCTGCAGCAGGTCAAGGTACGCCTTGAGGCGCTCAATGATCTGGCCATAAAAGGCTGCAGCATTCTCGGGGTAGGACTCGCCGCGCAGGCTCAGGGTGTGGGTGTCAAATCGAAAATCCACCTCTGGGGAGCTGGGGGTGGGGGCAATGTAGATGTTGTCCATGCGTGATGTCTGTTCGTTATCGGGCAGCATCTCAGATCGTTGCCTTCAGATAGAAAACCGCGGATCTGTCGGCGCTCTCTGACGGTGCAAAATCGAATTCCAGTGGTTCCCGCGCATCCCTGGCTATGGTCAGAAGGCCCATGCCAGCCCCCTTGCTGCCCTCAGGTGCTTCCTCGCGCAGCGTCATGCGGTAGGCCTGCTTGATTTCTTCGGGTGACATGCCGCTCAGCGTTTCCAGCTTGGCACGCAACTCGTTGCCAGTTTCGGGTTGGATCGGGTTGGCACACAGCAACAGAAAACTGCCATCGTCCTCGCGTCGGATGCAGACCGAGCCGTGGCGAAGTTCGCCGTTGTCCTGGCTTGAGGGGGTGAGAGCGTCGGACGAGTAGTGGATGATGTTCTGTGCCATTTCGACGAAGGACGAGAACAGCTTGCGTCGCGTCGGCCCCGCCACGCCCGCACTCTCCAGCTGCAATTTCACCGCCTCTGCCATGGCCGCGACGATGTTTTGTGAGAAGTAGCCCACGTAGTAAAAAATGACTTGGTGCTGCCGCGCCAGTTGGAAGAAGGTGCCATATTCATTGGCAACTGCAGAGCGGATCATTCAGGGTCTCTTCAGGTACGAAAGCAGAAAAAAGTCACGTCGTCGCGGCGACGGTGCTCACCCTGCCACTGCTCCAACGCGGCGAGCACATCGCGATTGACCTGTGCAGGGGGGGTGTCCGCAAGGCTCAGCAACAGTTCACACAGGCGGCGCTTGCCAAAGGCGATGGCGCGCGAGCCTCCCACCTGGTCCACCAGTCCGTCAGTGGTGACGAACACCAGGCTGCCCGTGGGCAGGTCCACCACCACGTTCTGCCAGGCGTAGTCGAGCTCGCTGTCCACATAACCCACGCCCTTGCGCTGGCCCTCTACCACTTCCACGGCATCCGCGTCCGGGCGCAGAACGAACAGCGCAAGGCGGGCTCCGGCAAACACCAACCGACCGGTGCCGGGCTCGAACCAGAAGCAGGCCGCGTCCATGCCATCGTCGGAGCCCGGTGTGCCGTCCTGGCCGTCGATCTGGCCCAGCATCTGCTTGATGCTGCGATTGACGCTGGCGAGCAAAGAGGCTGGGTCGCGCGGCCCCTGCTCTTTGACAGCCTGGCTCAGGCTGCTGGACGCGATCAGGGTCATGAAGGCCCCGGGAACTCCGTGGCCTGTGCAATCGGCCACGGTGGCAAACCAGCCGTCGCCATCGACGCTGAATTGGTAGAAGTCGCCGCCAACGACATCGCGAGGCTCCCAGACAAGATCGGCCCCTGGGCAGGCGCGCGACAAAATCTCGCGCGAGCTGCGCAGTGCAGACTGTTGAATCACGCTCGCGTACTCGATGCTGTGCATGATCTGGCGATTGCGTGAGGCCTGCATTTCCGCCACTGCGCGCATGAGCTGCAGGCCGCTGCCCACACCCGCAAATTCGCCGTTGCGCGTGATGATGAAGCCGTCGGAGAGTGCCTTCTCGCCGTACTCGACGGCCTTGAAGGTCAGCGTCTCCATGTCCATGGATGCATCGACGATCAGTGGCTCCTTGTCCATGAAGGCGATACAGCTCTTGCGGCCGTACAGATCGATGCGGAAGGGCTTGCTGATCTGTGAGAGGAAGATGTCGCGATTGATCAACCCGATGGGCCGTTGGTTCTCCACCACGGGCAGGCTGATCAGTTCGTGGTGCTGCGTGAAGACCTCCAGTACCTTTTCGTTGGTCGAATCGGTCGCCATGCAGGGAGCCGGAGTGCACAAATCTGCAGCGCTGGGCTGGCGGAAGCGGGGCCGGAATTCGCTCAGGTACGCTGTAGTCTCAGACATGAGGGGAGGTGCCGTCGAAGGTATAGACAAATGTTACGATTTGTGTGTGACGAAGTCGTGACGGACATGTGATACGGGCGGGTGGTGGTCACCCCTGGAAACCCGCGAGACTGCGGACGCATCGTGGGTCGCTGATGTTGCCCATTAGCAGGCGGGCAGGCCATTCGGTTGTCAACCACCTGCTGCAAAGCAGCGGCGACGTGCGCGCTGTACAAGGGTTGCTGGTCCACTCCAACACCACCACACAGATCAACACACGACTTGATTGTCGGCACCCGGCCAAGGTGTACGACACCGCGTACCCTCGCACCCCCAAGAAATCCGCCTGATGACGGTACGCGCTCGGCCGAACCGCCTTCGGCCGGGCTGCGCTCAGGCCTGCGCTGGCAGGGCCGCGGCCTGCGCGGGCGGATGCAGGGGCAGCGAAAGGGTGAATGTCGAGCCTTCGCCTACAGCGGACCTGACCGTCAGCGTGCCGCCCAGCAGTTCGGCCAGTGCGCGCGACAGCGACAGTCCCAGACCCGTGCCACCGTGCTGGTAGCTGATGCGGGCGTGCCCCTGGCTGAACTTCTCGAAGATCACTCCATGCAGGCTCGCCGGGATGCCGGGGCCGGTGTCGTTGACGTGGAAATGCACCTGGCTACCGTCGGGGCAGGCGTCCACGAAGATCTCCACGCGGCCAGCCGGCGTGAACTTGATCGCGTTGGACAACAGATTGCTGAGAATCTGCTTGAGCTTGAGGCGGTCGGTGACCAGCGTTTGCGGCGCGGCGTCCGACACTGCGGCCGTCAGTGCGAGCGACTTGGCCACGGCGCTGACGCGGAAGAGTTCGCTGACCTCATGCACCAAGTCGTGCAGAACGACCGGCTCGGGGTGCGCGGGCATGGCGCCGGCTTCGATGCGCGCCAGATCGAGAATCTCGGTCAACAGCGCGTTCAAGTGTTCGGCGCCCTGGCGGATGAGCGCCGACTGTTCCTGGATCAGTGGATCCTTGCTGCGCAGCTCCATGAGTTCCGCAAACCCCCGGATGCTGGTCAGCGGCGTGCGCAGCTCGTGCGACATGGCCGCCAGGAATTCGCTCTTGGCCTGGTTGGCGCGCTGGGCCTCGGCTTCGCTCTGGGTCAGGGCAGCGTGGCTGAGTGCCAGGCGGCTGATGCTGCCCAGGAACACCGCCACGAAAGCCACCACGGCCAGGCTCAGCAGCACCGTCAGCATCAGCACGGTGTTGCGCGTGGTGCGCCAGGGGGCGAAGGCCTCGGTTTCCGAGGTGCCGCTCAGCACGACCAGCGGATAGTCGCCCACCCGGCTGAACCCGATGATGCGCCGTATGCCGTCGGACGATACCGCGGCAGTGGCCCCCCGGCTGGTTTTGCTCATGGTCTGAAGCAGATCGTCGGGGAGCTGCGCATCCACATTGGCGCTGGCACCGCCGAGCACGCGCACGCGGATGATGCCGTCCAGCCCCACCAGCGCCACGCCCCCGTCCTCGCCAAAATCCACGCCCCGGTAAACCTCGGCAAAGTGGTCGGGGTTTAGCGAGGCCACCACCACGCCCAGCGTGGTGCCATCCTCGGCAATCACTTTGCGCGAAATCTGGATGGTGCGCACTCCCGACACCTTGCCCAGCAAGGATCTGCTGACGAACAGGCTGTTCTGGAGCATGCCCGTGGGTGACGGTGTGGCCTGCGACGGCAACAGGTGCACGCGGATATGGTCGCGGTCCATCAGATTGACATGCTGGCTGCGTGAGCCGTCGGGGTCGAGATTGCTGCCCTGGAAGCGCCCATCCGCACCGACGAAGGAAAGCTGCGTGAGAATCTGCGGCACCATGCCGGTTTCGTTGGCGATGCTCACCAGATCCTGGCCGCTGAGCTGCCGATCCCGCACGGCGCTCTGCACCCGCCACATCGCCTGGTCCACCGTGTCCAGAACCCGCAGCGTGTGCTCTTTCAGGGCCTGGGCGGTGTTCGTGTTCTGGCGCATTTCGGCGTCCAGGGTTTCCTGCCACTGCCAGGTCAGCAGGGCGGCCATGGTGGCCCACGCGCCCAGCAGCACCAGTGCGCTGAACACACAGGCCACCACGGAGTACATCAGGGCCGGCTTGCTGCGCCATGGCGCAACGGACATTTTCCATTTCATGAGAGGGTCCGCCGGCATGGTGTCCGTGTAGCCTGCGGTGGGCAGCACGATGTGGAACATTGCGCCGCCGCCCGGCACGTTGGTGGCGTTAATGCGCCCCCCGTGGGCGGTGATGATCTTGCGGCAGATGGCCAGGCCCAGCCCCGTGCCGCCCGAGCCATCACGTGTCTGGCTCGACTGCACGAAGGCTTCGAACACGGCCTCCAGCTCGGACGGCGGGATGCCGGGGCCCTGGTCGCACACCTGGATGTGGATGAAGTCGTCGTCCGGAGTGCTGGCCGAGATATCGATGGCGCTGCCCTTGGGCGAAAATTTCACGGCGTTGGCTAGCACATTGCGTACCACCTGCTGGAAGCGCGAAGGGTCCACCTTGGCGATCAGGGGCGCCCGTCCCAGCGCAAGGCGCAGGTCCAGGCGCTTGCGTCCCAGCAGCAGTTCCATCTCCGCGGCGACGTCATCGATGAGGTCGCGCACGTCGATGCGTTCGAAGTGGAAGGCGCCGACCGTGCTCTCGATCTTGGCGATGTCGAGCAGATCGTTCACCAGCACCAGCATGCGTTGGCCTGCGGCATGGATGTCGCTGAACATGGCGGCAAGTTTCTCATGCTGGCGGCCGCGCAGCATGCCCAGTTCCGAAAAGCCCAGGATGGATTGCAGCGGGGTGCGCAGTTCATGGCTGATGTTGGCCACGAATTCCGATTTGGAGCGTGATGCCTCCTCGGCCAGGTCCCGCGCGGCCAGGAATTCGGTGATGTCCATCTTGACTATCAGGATGCCGACGGGCTGGCGGTTGTTGGTGAACACCGGCACTTTGGTGACCTGCACGTCGCGAAAGGAGCCATCGGGGCGCCGCACACGTTCCTCGTATCGCACGCGACTGCCCTCGCGCAAAAGCTGGTCGTTGCTGGCGTCGTAGGTGCGGGCCTCCTGCGGGGCCAGGAAGTCGCTGTTGCGCAGGCCCAGCACGCTCGCGCGCGGGACCCCCATGAAATCCTCCCAGGCCTGGTTGACCGAGAGAAAGCGCCCCTCAGGGTCGGTCATGCAGATGGGCAGAGGGTTGCATTCGAGCACCTGGCTCGTGAAGGCCAGTTGCTCCTGCAGGCGCTGCTGTGCCGTCAGCAGCGGCGTCACGTCGACCGCGCTGCCGGCAAATCCGCGCAGCTGGCCAGTGGGGTCGCGCAGCGGCACCACCGAAATGTCGAGTGCGCGCGGCCCGCCGTCCGGCCCTGTGAGTTGCACCTGGGCCATGCGCACCCCTGTGGGCGGCTCAGGGGCGAACAGCGCGTCCACGCACGCGCGGGACTCCGGGTGGACGATATCGCGCAGATGCTTGCCCCGGGCCGTTTCGACAGGCTGGTGGGTGATGGTGTGCCAGCGGGCATTCACGAAGCGGATCCTGCCGTGCGGGTCGGTGCGGAAGATCAGCTCCTGCACGCTCTTGAACAGAACGGACAGCTCCTGCTCGCGCCGCGCCGTCTCCTGCTGCGCCTCGTTGCGCCCACGCTCTGCGGCTTCGCGCGCACGGGCACTGCGCCAGGAAGCGTAGGTCATGAAACCGATCAGTGCCAGCGCCACCGACATGAACAGCAGCGGGCCGCGCAACGATGCCAGCCACCGCTCGAGTGTGGCGTGGTAGGGCTGCTCCACAAGGGTGACCAGCGGCTGGCTGCTCGAGGTGTGCCATGCCCCCAGCTTGCGTGCATCGAAGATGCGCACCGGGCCGTACGTGCCCTTGTGCGTTGGCAGCAGGCCCTGGAAGACCGGGTGGTCGCGCAAGCGCGTGCCTGCGGCGGGCGTTTCGCCGCCCACCTGCGTGAGCAGCGTACCGCTGTCCAGCGCCAGCAGCACCTGGGTGCCCCCGGATGTGCCGTTGGTGAGTTGTTGCTGGTAGTTGGCCAGGGCGTCCGGATTGATCTGGGCCACCAGCAGCACGGAAGTGGTGGGTGAGAGGTGTACGAGACGCACCATCGGGATGAAACCCAGGCGTGCCGGTACGGCGCCTCGGCGTGGGTCTGCCACCAGGGTGCGGCCGTTCACCCACGGCCCAATGACCACGCGGTCATCGGTTGCAGGTGCGGCCGGCAGGCGCGCCAGGTCCACTTTGCCGCCCCGGTCGGACGGTGCGCTCGAGGCCAGCACACGGCCCTGGATGTCCAGCGCGGCGATGCTGCGCAGGAAGGGCAGGCCCTGCAGGCGGTACGACTGCTGAGCCTCCAGTTGAGCGGGCGAGATGGCTTCGTGCGTCAGGTTCTTTGCCAGGCTGTCAAGGGCCACCTTGGTGTTGTCGAAGAGCTGGGTGGCATGCGCGTCCATCACGCTGGCCAGCAGTTCGAGCTGCTGGCGATCTTGCGCCTGTGCGCGGCGAAGCTCCATCCACATCAGCGAACCCGTTGCCACGAGCACGGCCAGGACGAGCAGCAGCCCTCCGGCGAGCACCCGGCGGCTGGCCATGTTCAGAAAGCTGAATGGGTCGGGGGAGTGATTCTTCATGGACAAGGAGGTGGTGTGCATCAGCGCTGCACCATGTTTTCAAGTCCGTGGCGCCGGGCAGCCGCGTCGAGGCGGCCGTCCTGCTGGATGCGGGCCCCAAAGGCGTTGAGCGAGGCCATCCATTCGGCGTCGCCAGGCTTGGTGGCGTGCGCGTAGGTCAGCACGTGGAAGGGCTCGGGTGGAACCAGCAGGGCGGCCCAGTCGGTGGTCTCGATCAGGGTGCGCCCATAGGGGTAGTCGGCCATGAACACGTCCACGCGGCCAGCAATGAGCTCGCGTTCGCGCGTGTGCGGCGGCGCGATCGACACCAGGCCTGCGTTGCGCAGGCGCTGGCGCAACAGCGGTTCGAGGAGCGAGCCTTCCTGCACGCCCACCAGCACGCCGGGCTGGTCGATGTCGCGCCATTGCCGCACTACGCGGCTGGTGCGCGTGGTGACGGCGTAAATGTCGCTTTGCAAGTAAGGCGTGGCGAACTGGATCTGTTCCATACGCTGCGGCAGCACCGGAATGCCGAACATGGCCACGTCGCAGCGATCGCTGCGCAGATCCTGCTCCAGCGTTGCGAACGATGAATCAACAAAGCGCAGCTTGGCGCGCAGATCGGCCGCGAGTGCGGAGGCCAGGTCGATGTCCAGGCCGCTGAGCTGGCCCGAGCGCGGGTCGCGAAAGGAAATGCGGTGGTAATTGGGCCTGATGCACACCCTTACCTCCCCGCGGGCCTGCACGCGGTCCTGTACTTCGCCCGCGCAGACCCCTGCGCAGCCCAGTGCGGCCACCAGCCACCATAGCCGCCAAAGCAACGGGGCCCCTGGACTGCGGGTGCGCGCGGTCATGGCGTGGCCTGATCGCCCTGGACCAGGTCGGCAAATGTCATGCGCCGGGCCGTCACGGTGTCGTGCAGGGCCAGAATGTCGGAGGCGTGCTCCATGAAGCACTGCACGATGTCGGGTTCGAACGCCTTGCCGCTTTCTTCCTGGAGCATCGCAAGCACCTTTTCGTGGCTGTACGCTGGACGGTAGACGCGGTCCATCGTCAGGGCGTCGTAGTAGTCCACGACGGTCACGATGCGGCCTGAGAGCGGAATGTCCTTGCCAGCCAGCCTGTTCGGATAGCCTTTGCCGTCCCAGCGCTCGTGGTGGGTGAGGGCGATCTCGGCCGCCATTTGAAACAACGCGATGCGCGATCTGCCCAGAATGCTGGCGCCGATGGCCGGGTGGCGATTCATGATGAGGCGTTCGTCCGGTGTGAACGAGCCGGGCTTCTTCAGCACGCTGTCGGGAATGCCGATCTTGCCCACGTCATGCATGGGTGCCGCCTTGCGCAGCAGCTGGGCGTATTCCTTGCGTTGTCCCAGGAACTGCGCCAGCGCCTCGGCCAGGAAGCCGATGCGCACGATGTGCACGCCGGTGTCGTCGTCCTTGTATTCGGCCGCCATGGCCAGCCGGAACAGGGCTTCATGGTGGGCGCGTGCCACCTCCTGCAGGGCCTCGTTGCGCTCGTGGTACATGCGGCCCAGGTCGGAGATGATCTTTTCCATCTGGTCTGCGGCGGCCGGGTCGAACCGGGTGGTTTCGCCGGGGGATGGGTTCATGGTGCGTCGGTTGGACGGGTGCCCAGGTTGTTGATGGTCTCGATCAGCTTGAGGGGGCTGAAGGGCTTGAGCAGATAGGCATCGGCACCCGCGTTATTGCCGGCCTCGATGTCCTGGCTCTGGCCGCGCGCGGTCAGCAACACCACCAACGGCTGGCCCAGCGAGGGATCGCTCTTGACCAGGCGGCAGAGGTCCAGTCCGTCCATGGTGCCGGGCATCATGATGTCCAGCAGCAGCAACTGCGGCCGAATGCGCCGCACCGCCGCCAGCCCCTCGTCGGCGTTGACGGCCTCGTGGATCTCGTGGTCTTCGAACTCCAGGGTCATGCGGATCAACCGGCGGATATCCGCGTGGTCTTCGATGATCAGAATGCGTTGGGTCATGCAGGGCGTCAGAATGGATTCAGAGTTTATCAATTTTATCATAATTGCTTTTTTGGCAAAGTGATAAAATTTCACTATGAAGGCAAGCCAGGTTCTGTCCCTGCCAGCGGATTGCAGCACGCGCGATGTGGCGCAGGTGCTGGGTATGGCCGTGCGGTCGGTCCAGCTCATGGTTGACCGGGGCGAACTCGAGGCCTGGAAGACCCCGGGCGGGCATCGGCGCATTGCGCGGGCCTCGGTCGAGCGTTGGCTGGCACTGCGCTATGGGCATGCCGGCGGCCCGAACGCTGCGGCAGAGGCGCCCGCCTCCGTAACGCCCGTCGAAGCCGCTAGCTCCCAGCGCGGGGTGCGCGCAACCGGCCGCAAAAGAAGCGCGGATGCGCAACGCCAGCGGGTGCTGCTGATCGAGGATTCGGTCCACTTCCAGACGCTGGTCAGAATGCTG
Organism: Acidovorax delafieldii 2AN; assembly: GCF_000175235.1. Taxonomy (GTDB): domain Bacteria; phylum Pseudomonadota; class Gammaproteobacteria; order Burkholderiales; family Burkholderiaceae_C; genus Acidovorax; species Acidovorax delafieldii_B. The sequence continues at coordinate 13,464 of NZ_ACQT01000065.1, forward strand.
ATGGCGCACGATTTTCCGGAAGTTGACCTGTATGTGGCCGACGATGGCATCGTGGGTCTGGCCATGGCGGGCGAACTGCAGCCCGACGTGCTCATCGTGGACATCCTGCTGCCCGGCATTGACGGCGCAACGCTCATTGCCCGTCTGCGTTCGCACCCGCAATTCCAGCGCAGCCGGCTGATTGTGGTGACTTCGCTCGATGAAGACCAGCGCGGTCCCTATGCCTTTGCGCTCACGGGCCTTTCTGTGGTGCACAAGCCCCGCCTGGTGCAGGAACTGCCCGCCCTGCTGGCGGCCAGCCTGCAATCCGCGGTGGAGAAAGTGTGACCGCTTCACCCATGTGCGCCAGCAATCCGCCCGCATCGTCTTGCCGCGCCGCCAGGCCAGGGCGCTCTCTGCGCCGTGGCCTTTGCGGGGCCCCCGCGCCTGCCGCGATCCCCATCCGCAGCACGCCCCTTCGCTAAAGGACTGACCGTGGTGTCGCCGCGCGTGCTCCTGGTGGAAGACGACCCGGCGGTGCGCCGCTTCGTGGCGCTGGCGCTGGATCCGCTGGACATCGATCTGGTGCCGTGTGCCACGGTGGCCGAGGCGCGCCGTGCTTTCGATGCCCAGGTTCCCCGGCTGGTGCTCACCGACTTGACACTGCCCGACGGTTCAGGGCTTGACCTGCTGGCCTGGCTGCAGGCGCGTGGGGAGGCGCCTGCCACCCAGTGCCGTACCGTGGTCTTCAGTGGGGCTGTGGACACCGCCGTGGCGCATCGGCTGCAGCATCTGGGGGTGTGGCGGGTGCTGCACAAACCCGCCTCGGTGGGGGCCTTGGTGGATTGCGTGGCTGCTGCGCTGGCCCACCAGGAAACCCCTGCCGTTGCACCGCCCGCATGCAGTGGACCAGACCCAGTGGCCGAGTTCTTTGGCGGCAACCGGGCACTCTATGAGGCCTACCGGCGCGCATGCCTGGCGCAGTTTTCAAAAGACCTCGCAGCAGGGGACCGCGCCGTTGCCGCCGCAGATGCCCCGGCGCTGCGGCTGGTGGCTCACAACCTCAAGTCGGTGATGGCCCTGCTGGGTGAAGGCGCCGCGGCAGAGCAGGCGCGCAACGCCGAGGAGGCCGCGGCATCTGCCGCACTGCAGCCCATGCAAAACCATTGGCGGCAGTTGCGCAGTCTGGTGCAGGCTCTGGTGGCCACCTAGCGGCTGATGTCCCGTGAAAGAGGGGGGTTAGGCGGACGGCAGGCCGGCGCTGGCCTCCGGCGTCATGGCCAGGTATTTCTCGATGTTTAGCAGGATGAGCATGCGTTCGTCGATGGAGCCCAGGGCCAGCAGGTGCTCTGGTGCGAAGCCTGAATCGAGCGGCGGCACGGGGCGCATCTGGTGGGGCTGCAGCGTGAGCACGTCAGACACGCCATCCACCACCAGCCCCACCACCCGCCTGGCCACGTTGACCACGATCACCACGGTCTGGGCGTCGTAATTCGCCTGGGCCAGCCGAAGCCGCACGCGCAAGTCGATGATGGGAACGACCACGCCGCGCAGGCTCACCACGCCCAGCAGATCGGCCGGGGAATTGGCCAGCGACGTCGGCTTTTCATACGGGCGGATCTCCTGCACGTTGAGGATGGGCAGGCCGTATTCCTCGCTGCCCAGCTTGAAGGCCAGGAATTCATGCGGGCGCGGGTTGTCGCTGGCGGTGTCGGTGTGCGGGAGGGGGCAGGTGCTGCAGCGATCGTTGGGTGAAGGGAGGCAGGGCTGGTCATGGCCTGAAATGGCGAAATTGTGAATTTTTATAATTCTATCAATTGTGTCAATTTCAAATGGAGATGGTTCGGTCCGGGCAGGGGAATTTCCGCCGCGCGGCCGCTGCCCTCGGGGCTTCGCACAGCACAATCCGGGGATGAAAACGATTCGACTCAAACCCGGCAAGGAGCGCTCGCTGCAGCGCCGCCATCCCTGGATCTTCGAAAGCGCCATCGCCAAGGGCGGCGGCGACAGTGGCGAGACCGTGCGTGTCGAGTCGCACGAAGGGCAGTTTCTGGCGTGGGCGGCCTTCAGTCCGGCCTCGCGCATCCGGGCGCGCGTCTGGAGCTTTGACGAGGCGCAGCGCATTGATGCTCCGTTTTTCATAGCTGCTTGCGCACGTTCCATCATCGCAAGAGCCCGTTTTGACATCCAAAGCGACGGGGTGCGGCTGGTGCATGGCGAATCCGACGGCCTGCCGGGCCTGATCGTGGATCGCTATGGCGACACCCTGGTGGCCCAGTTCACGAGCGCCGGCACCGAGCGCTGGAAGACGGTGATTGCCGATGCGCTGTTGCGCGAAACTGGCCTGGCGCGGTTGTACGAGCGCTCGGACGCCAGCGTGCGTGCCCTGGAAGGCCTCGAGCCGGCCACTGGCTGGCTGCGCGCAGGCGCGGCCCCGGGTGGCGAGGCGCCGCCGGTCGAGCTGACCATCCATGAACACCAGTGGCAGCTCACCCTCAACATCGCCGAGGGCCACAAGACCGGCTTCTACCTGGACCAGCGCGACAGCCGCAAACGCTTTGCCGATTACGCGCGGCGGCTGGGATTCCAGCGCGTACTCAACTGCTTTTGCTACACCGGCGGTTTCAGCGTGGCAGCGCTCGCGGGCATGGGCGCTGCGGAGGCTGCCGGTGGCGCGCCGGGCGGGCAGGTGATCTCGATCGACTCGTCCGGCCCCGCGCTCGAGCGTGCGCGTGCGCACGTGGTGCTCAATGGCTTCGATCCGGCCCGCGCCAGTTTCCTCGACGCCGACGTGAATGCGTCGCTGCGCCAGTTTCTGAAGGAAGGGCGGCAGTTCGACGCCATCGTGCTGGATCCGCCGAAGTTCGCGCCGACCGCTGCGCATGCCGACCGCGCTGCTCGCGCCTACAAGGACATCAACCGGCTGGCGCTGCAGCTGCTGGTGCCGGGGGGCGTGCTGTTCACGTTCTCATGTTCGGGCGGTATCAGCGCCGATCTGTTCCACAAGATCGTGGCCTCGGCAGGCGCGGATGCGGGTGTGGACGGCTACATCCTCGAGCGCCTGGGCGGCGCACCCGACCATCCTATGACGCTGGAGTTTCCCGAGGGGGAATACCTCAAGGGCCTGGTGGTGATGCGCAAGGGGTGAAGCCCCGCCGGTGCCAGGGCGTGGGGCAGCGCGGCATGCGCGAGCGCGGCCACTGCCGGGCCAATCGCCACACGCCACTTAGCCCGCCCCGGGGTCGCCGCGCTGACCGGACTTTCGGGTGTGGGTGCCGTGCACGTGCCCTGGCGCCAGGCTGGCGGCCGGGCGGCTGGCAAGGTCGGTGAGCTCGTTCAGGATGCCGCAGTGGGCGGCGTCCTGGGCTTCCGCGCACTGCTCGCGCAGGTTCTTGAGCTGTTTTTCGAGCTGGCGCAGTTCGCGGATGCGCGCTGCAACGTGGCCGATGTGCGCGTCCAGCAGCGCATTGACGTCGCCGCAGTTGCGCGCGGGGTCGTCCTTGAAACGCAGCAAGGTGCGAATTTCGTCCAGCGTCATGTCTAGGCCCCTGCAATGCCGTATGAACGACAGGCGCGTGGCCTGGGTTTCGTCGTAGATGCGGTAGTTGCCGCCAGTGCGGGCGGCCTCGGGCAGCAGGCCCTCGCGCTCGTAATAGCGGATGGTTTCGACCGGGGTGTGCGTGAGGGAGGCCAGCTCGCCGATTTTCATGGAATGCGCTGCGTGCGGGGTGGGCAGGCAATGGTACGCCAGATGCTGGCTTGACTCTGGAGTGGCATCAGGGTTTCCAATGGATGCCCGAACGCAAACAGAAAGACACGCATGAGCGCAACCTCGCCCCGT
>NZ_ACQT01000064.1 GCF_000175235.1 Acidovorax delafieldii 2AN
CGGTGCGTCGCCGCCTGCCGCCCAGGCGCCGGTGCGCGGATAGCCTTCGGCATCGGTGTCGCGCCGCACGCGCGTGGCCAGGTCCTGGACCAGCCAACGCGGAGCATCCAGGCAGTAGGAAGGGTAGAGCGCGAGGCGCTCGACCAGCTCGTACCCTGCGGCGCGTGTGGCGGTTTCCAGCGCGGCAATTGCAGGCCAGGATTTTTCCGGGTTCACATGGTCGGGCGTGACCGGAGAGATGCCGCCCCAGTCGTTGATGCCGGCCGATAGCAGCAGCGGGTAGTTTTGGTCGGAGAGATTCGGTGGCACCTGGATGTTGGCCTCGCCCCCCAGGATCAGGCGAGCGCTGGCCACCGTCCAAAGCAGATCGTCGAGATCGGGCTCGACGCAGCCGGCCATGCGCGTGCCGGGCTTGGCGCGGAAGTTCTGGACGATCACCTCCTGGATATGGCCGTGGCGACGGTGCAGATCGCGCAGCGCGAGCAGGGACTCGATGCGCTCCTGCCGTGTCTCGCCGATGCCGATCAGGATGCCGCTGGTGAAGGGCACCGCCTGTTCGCCGGCTGCGGCGATCGTCGCCAGCCGCGCCGCCGGCGCCTTGTCGGGCGAACCGTAGTGCGGTCCGCCGCGTTCGCACAGGCGTTCGGACACGGACTCCAGCATCAGTCCCTGCGACAGCGAGACCGTGCGCAGCCGGGCGATGTCCTCGCGCGCCATCACACCGGCGTTCACATGCGGATAGAGCGAGGTTTCGCGCAGCACCAGCGCGCACATTGCCGCCACATAGTCCACTGTGCTGGCGTACCCCAGGCGCTGCAGTTCCGTGCGTGCTGCCTCGTAGCGCAGCTCGGGCTTGTCGCCCAGCGTGAACAGGGCCTCGCGGCAGCCCGCGGCCTGGCCGGCGCGCGCGATCGCCAGCACCTCGTCGGGCGTGAGGTAGGCGCGTTCCAGACGGGACGGAACGGTGGCGAAGGTGCAATAGGCGCAGCTGTCGCGGCATAACCGGGTCAGCGGGATGAAGACCTTGCGTGAATAGCTCACGCGCACGCCGTGCGCCGATTGGGCTAGTGCCCGCGCCTGCGCCAGCAACTCCGGCAGCGGCATACCATCCAGGTGCCCGGTGAGGGCCGAGGGGGAAAGCGCTTCGAGTTCGCGTGCGCAGATCATGGCTGGATCCTCAGGGCCTTGGCAATCTCCTCGAGGCGGCGGTATTTCTGTTCGAGCGTCATGTCGAAGTCATGCTCGCCCTGGAAAGTTTCACTGGGGATGACCAGGGTATCGAAGCCGGAATCGAAATAGGGGCGCAGTTCGTCGAGTGTTGGCTCACCCCATACTCGGGCCTGGAACGAGTAGGGAGCGCTCAGACCTTTGGCTTCGCGGATCTGGCGGATCTGGTTCCTCAGCCCTATGGCCTCCTCCGGCTTGACCATGGGTCCGTACCAGCCATCGCCCACCGTGGCGGCGCGTTCGAGTGCCTTGGGGCCGGTGCCGCCGAACACCAGCGGGACGCGCACCGGCTCTTCGGTCACGCGCAAGGCCTTGAACGGGTAGGCGGGGCCATCGTTGTGGACCCACTCGCCGGCCAGCAGCGGCGGCAGTACACGCAGCGATTCGTTGTAGCGCTTGTGCCGCTCCGCAGGGGGCACTCCCAGGTTTGCGGCCTCTTCGTCCCACCAGCCCGCGCCAATGCCCAGGCTGAAGCGGCCACCGCCGATCTGCTGGGCGCTGACGGCGGCGCGCGCCGTTGCCACCGGATGGCGCAGCGGCAGGAGGTAGATGCCAGTGGTGACCCGAAGCCGGCTGGTGGCACCGAGAATGCCGCCGACCATGGTCCACATGTCGTACATCTTGCGCGCGATCGTATGCACCGGCACACGGGTCTTTCCTTCATCGTGAGGATGGACGGATTCGAATTCGCGCGGCTCGAGAATGTGCTCTCCAAGCCAGATGCCGTCGAAGCCGAGCGCGTCGGCATGCCGTGCGAGCGGAACGATGTGGTCGGGACGAAAGCCATAGGTGGCAATTCCAAAGCGCATGGGTGTTTCCTGAAAAATACGGAGAAGCAGCGTGACGGGACCGTGGCGAAACCGTGATGTCGTGGCACACGGCGGTAGGGTGATGTCAGAATAAAAAGCTTGCTTGCATGCGTCCAATGGCGATTTGGAATGCGTGCGATCCGATTCGTGAATGCCTGTCTGCAATGCTTGATCTCACCCATCTGCGAACCTTCGTTGCCGTCGTGCAGGAAGGCCATCTGACCCGCGCCGCCGAGCGTTTGCACATGAGCCAGCCGGCGGCCAGCCACCATATCCGTGCACTGGAGGATCATTTCGGCGTGGCCTTGTTCATCCGCAATGCGCGCGGGCTGGAGCCCACGGCGGCGGGTCTGCGCCTGGCGCAGGGCGCGAACCGGGTGCTCAGTAGCACGATGGAGCTCGACGGGCTGGCGCGCGAGCTGCAAGGCAGCCTCTCCGGCCGGCTGGTGATCGGCACCGTGGATGAGCCGAATCTGTTTCGCCGGCTGGCAGCGTTGGTGCAGTGGGTGCGGCAGCACCACCCCCTGGTGGAGCTGTGCATCGAGGGGCGCAATTCACGTGCGGTCACGCAGGGGCTGCATGCCGGCGAAATCGATGTGGGCTTCTTTGTCGGCGCGGCGCTGCCGCAGGGCATGGATGGGTTCCAGGTCGGCGCGCTAGAGTTCGTGCTGGCGGCGCCGTCTCATTGGCGCGAGCAACTGCGCGGTGCCGACTGGAGCGATCTGGCAGCCTTGCCCTGGATCGTCCTGTCGGCGGGCACTGCGCATGCCGACATCGTCGAGGGCTTGTTCCGTCCGCACGGTCTGAAGGTGAATGTGGCCCTGGAGGTCAGCAACGAGGCATTGCTGCGGGCCATGATCCGCGGAGGTGTTGGCATGGGCTTCGTGCGCGATGGATCTGCCCGGGAGGACGTGGAAAACGGCCTGTTGTGCACCGTTGCCGACATCTCATCCACGACCGGATTGCAGTGCGGCGTTCTGCGCATCCGGCAATCCGATCCCATCGTGCAGATGCTGCTTACCGGACTGCACTCGATTCAGGAAACTTGAGTCCAGTGCGCACCAAAAACCCAGGCTGCGTGGCGACCTGGCTGGGCAACTATTATTCTCGTGATTTTGCCGCTGCGGGAACTACGTGCGTTCCTGCAAGCCGATCCATCACCAGTGCCGCGGTATGCACCTGTGCTTCCATGCCCATTTCGCTGATGCACATCTGGTAGACCTCTCGAGCCAAGTTGCCGAAGAACAATGGCACACCCGAAGCCGTAGCCAGATCGCAGGCGAGCCGCATGTCCTTGTGCATCAGACCCAGGGTAAAGCCCACGTTGAGTTGCCCCTTGATGATCTGAGGCGCCATGAACTTTTCCGTAAATGCATTGCGTGCCCCGCCCGCGAGCAGAATCTCGCAGGCACGTTCGGGCGCTATGCCGTTCTTGGCTGCGAGTGCCACGGCCTCCAACGTAAGGAGGCGTTGCGCACCCGACAGATGGTTGTTCACGAGTTTCATCACTTGGCCCGCGCCAACACCACCGGCGTGGAACACGTTGCCGCTGATGGCCGCGAGCACCGGCTGAATCCGCTCCAGCTCTTTCACCTCTGCACCGACCATGATGGCAATGGTTCCTGCCTCGGCACCCAGCACCCCGCCGCTGACTGGTGCGTCGATCAGTGCCACATCGCGTGCCGCCAGTTGTGCTGCCATCGCACGTGTGGCGTTCGGATCGCCCGTGCTCTGGTCCACGAGGAGCGTTCCGGGTCGAAGGGCCGTCTCAAGTCCGTGTGGGCCGAAAATGGCTTCGTGGACATGGGTGGACATCGGAAGGCAGAGAAAGATCACCTCGCAGTTGGAGGCCAACTTTTGTAGAGTGGCACAGGTATGGGCACCCCGCTCGGCCATGCGGGTGACGGCAGCTTGATTCAAGTCATAGACATGCAGTGGATAGCTGAGCTGCAGGCGGCGCGCAAGGGCGCCGCCCATGCTGCCGAGGCCGACGTAGCCGATGTTCATTTCTGCTCCGCGAATACTTCACGGGCCTTCAGTGCTGCCGACACGGCACTGGGCCAGCCAGCATAGAACGCCATGTGGGTGATCATCTCCACGAGTTCCTCTTGGGTGACGCCGTTGCCCAGCGCACGCGGGAAATGGGTGCTCATCTGTTCTGTCTTGCCCATGGCCACAAGCGCAGCGCAGGTGATCAGGCTGCGGTCCCGCTTGGAAAGTTGGGGGCGTTCCCAAACGTCGCCGAACAGCACCTTGTCATTCAGTTCGGCCAGCTTGGGCGCGATTTCACCCAGCAACTGGCGGGCAGCATTGGATTTGGCTGTACTCATGGTTTGTTCCCAGTGGCAATGTGGAAAAGAGGGCTCGCGGTCAGGCGGGATGGGTGGGCCTGGGGGCGAGGACCGCAGCTTTGGCGAAAAGCTCGTCGCGGCTGCTGTAGCTGGGGTCTGCGCCACCGCGGCTGCCCCAGGTGGTCGAGGCAGCGGATGAGCGCACTCCGCCAAGAGCCACCGAGGTAGAGCTGGTTTCGAGCACCACGACGCGATGCGCCACGCGCCATTCACCATGGCGGCGCTCGAACTGGTCGGCGTATCGGCCCCAGGCTTCGCGGCACATCTGGTCACTGGGCTGCAAGGCAGGGCGTTCAATGTCGGTCGGCGGACGCAGGCGGCGGCTGACGAAGTAGGTCTCCACGAAAGCATGGTCTGGCCCGGCGAATTCGATCAGGCAGTTGCCCAGAAAATGCATGGAGTTGTCGACATTGGCGAAGCGCTTGTCCAGCCATTCGATCAAGCCGCCGATCCCCCCTCTGTAGTCGCCGTGCTGGTCGTACGCATCGGGGTGGTAGGTGGAACGAACCAAGTCCCAGTCGCCGCGGTCGACCCCGCGGGCATAGCGGCACAGGCTGTCCTGGATTTCGGCGCGGTCGGTCAAACGCTGAAGAGCTTCGTTCATCGGTCGGTTCCTCATAGATATTGAGTGAAATGGCTCAATTGCTGGCAGAGGCGGATGATGCCTCGCCAGATACGAACTGCTGAACACCTGCCAACATTGCAGGCGACTCGTTGCGATAGCGGAACTGCATCCAGCGCTCCATCTGCAGGCCGTCCTTGAGCGGTAGTTCCAGCGCTCGGCGCGCCATGAATTTCATGGAGGCCAGCGCATGGGCATCGGATGTGGCGATGTCCTGGGCCAAAGCCAGTGTTGCCGCATCCAGTTCGGGGCCTGGGACCGCCCAGGAGGCCAGGCCAATGCGCTCGGCTTCGCGGCCATTCATGCGGCGGCCGGTAGTCAAGTAGTACATGGCGCGCGCCATGCCAATCTTGCGCGGTAGCCGTTGCGAACTGCCGCCGCTGGGCAGTAAGTTTTTGCGCATGTGCTCGTCCCCGATCTGCGCATCTTCGTCGGCAACGATCAGGTCGCATGCAAGCGCCAGTTCCAATCCGCCCGCGACAGCGTAGCCGTTGATGCTGGCAATGACGATCTGGCGCGCCGACTCCAGCGCTTCGAAGGCGGACTGCATGCGGTCCTGGTTGCGTAGATGCGCCGCAGGGTCGTGGAGTACGCCGCTCTCCGCGAGCCATTTCAGGTCGCTTCCAGCGCAAAAGGCCCGACCAGTGCCACGGATGACGATGACGCGAATGTCCCGCTCGGGTTCAGAGCACTCCCGGACTGCCAACTCCAGGGCAGCCAACGTCGGGCCGTCCAGCGCGTTCATTCTTTCGGGGCGATTGAGGGTAATGACACGCACGCGAGAGGGCTGATCTTCCACGAGCAACGAATGGGTCATAGGCATTGCATCCATACATATTTTACGTACAATCGATAATGCATTATGCAGTATTGAAGAAAACTTCACCAACTAGGAGGCAACAACCATGGACTACTCTCGTCGGAGTTTGCTTGCAACGGCCGCGTTCGGCGCGGCATCGGCTTTGTCGCCAATGGCATTCGCCCAGGCTTTTCCTGACAAAAGCAAGCCAATCCGTGCCATTGCTCCTTTTGGAGCAGGAACCTCCGCCGACGTTCTTGCACGGGCGATTGCCCGGGCCATGGGGGAGCTCTATGGCGTCAATGTGGTGATCGACAACCGCGTCGGTGCTGACGGCGTCATTGGTGTGCAGGCGGTCAAGGCTTCGCCGCCAGATGGGTACACCGTTTTCATCACCAGCCTTTCGACACAGGTGGTCAATCCTCACACCTTCAAAAAGCTGCCTTACGACCCCATGGCGGATCTGATCCCCCTGGCTGGGGTGGGGAAGACGGCATTGATGCTGAACATGGGGCCCTCCACCACCTTTAAGACAGCCCGTGAATTCATTGCGGCTGCAAAGGCAAATCCCGGCAAATACACCATCGGCAGCGGGACAGCTACGACGCGCATGGCGGGCGAAATGTTTTCGCGTGCAGCGGGTGTGCAGACTCTCAGCGTGCCCTATAAGGCGCTGGTTGACGCAATGACTAATCTGGCTGGCGGTCAGATTGATGCTGTGCTGGTTGATGCTGCGGTTGCGGGACCTTTTTACAAGCAAGGCGTGCGCGCGGTGGCTACCACTGGAGCTACCCGGCCGGCATTGATGCCCCAGGTTCCGACGCTTCAGGAAGAAGGATTATCCGGTTTCGAGGTCGTTGGCTGGTTTGCTGCTTATGCACCTGCAAAGACGCCGCCTGCCACGGTCGCCGTCCTGAGAGACATGGTGAGCAAAGCTGTCAAGAGCAAGTACGTCACGGATGTCTACACCAACTTTTCCATGGAGCCGCTTGATTTCAGTGGCAATGAGTTGGATGCCTTTCAGCGGGCGGAATTTGAGAAATGGGGTAACGCCGTGCAAGCTGCGGGTCTGGCGGGTACGCTATGAAGGGGCTCGTATTTCTTGGCGACCGGCGTCTGGCTTTCGTCGATGTTGCAGATCCGACACCGGGTCATGGTGAAGTGGTGGTTGCAATCAAGGCCTCTGGAATGTGCGGCAGCGATCTGCATCCGTACCGGGCTCCGCACGATCCGGCCATTGCCATCGGCAGCCGCTTTATCGGCGGCCATGAGCCGGCGGGCATCGTTGTCGCCGTCGGTCCGGGCGTGCCAACCCATGTGGCCAAAGAGGGGGATCGGGTAATGGTCCACCATTACCACGGCTGCACGGTCTGCGCGCACTGCCGCACGGGTTGGCCCCAGCTTTGCCGGCCCGCAATGCGTAAGGTATCGAGCGTCAACGTGCATGGTGCCCATGCGCCCTATATGACGACGCCAGCATCGACTTTGGTGCCGTTACACGACACCCTCAGTTTCGAAGCTGGCGCCGCCATTGCCTGCGGAACAGGCACGGCCTGGGGGGCGCTGGAGCGCTTGCAGCTAGGCGGAGATGAGACCGTTGCCGTTTTTGGTCAAGGGCCCGTGGGCTTGTCCGTGACCATGCTGGCGGCTGCGCGCGGTGCCCGGGTTGTTGCGATCGACCTCGACAATGACCGGCTGGCACTCGCCACCTCATTCGGCGCGCACGCGGTGATCAATGCGCGTGATACTGATCCTGCGCAGGCATTGCGCGATTTCACGGGCGGCAGGGGGGTACAGGCAGTTGTTGAGACCTCAGGCTCTCCGCAGGCGGCTGCGGCAGGGCTCGCTGCTGTAGCTGTGTGGGGAAAAATCTGCATGGTCGGCATCGGTGCGACGCTGAACCTAGACCTTCGGGCGCTGCTGGACCGCCAGGTCACGGTGATGACGTCGTATTCCATGTCGAGTGTGGGTCAGCAGGATTGCGCGGATTTCGTGGTCGAACGTGGACTCGACGTTGACCGCCTTTTCACGCACCGGTGGCGCTTGGAGCAGGCCGAGGAAGCCTATCGCGTGTTTGATGCGCAGGCCAGCGGCAAGGGTGTTTTCGTTTTCTGAGTTTGTCAATGAATAAACGACTCGATATTGATGTAAGCGAACACAAGGAGACATGAATGAGCATTGATCGAACCATACGGCTTGCGCACCCGGATTGCCTGTTCATCGATGGGCACTGGGTTCGGCCGTCCACAGCCGCGACGTTCGATGTGCTCAACTGCAGCACGGAGGAGGTGGTCGCCCGCGTGACCAGGGCCGAGTCCAATGACGCCATGCTTGCCGTGGCTGCTGCCCGCAAGGCGTTCGACCAGGGGCCATGGCCGCGCATGAAGCCCGAGCAGCGCGCCGAGTATCTGGAAAAAATCGCCAAGCGGTTCGAGGAACTCAATGATGAGTTCGCGCGGATCTGGTCCATCGAGTCCGGCATCGTCTACAAGGTCGCGCAGCCGCGCATCGGTCTTTTCCTGAGCGGAGCGTTCCGCCAGTACATGGCGATGGCCGGCACCTTTCCGTTCGTCGAATCGAGGAAGTCCGTCACCGGCCACCAGGCGTACTGTGTCCATGAGCCGGTAGGTGTCGTGCTTGCCATCGTTCCCTGGAACGGCCCCGCAGGCCTGATGGCCTACAAGATCGCTCCGGCACTGCTCGCAGGATGCACGGTGATCATCAAATCCTCGCCCGAAGCCCCGTGCTCCGCATACCTGTTTGCGCAAATGTGCGAAGAGATCGGGCTTCCTCCCGGGGTGGTCAATGTGGTCACGGCCGACCGGGATGTCTCGGAGCAACTGGTCCAAAACCCAGGCGTGGACAAGATCACCTTTACGGGTTCAACCGCCGCGGGCCGCAAGATTGCAGCCTCCGCCGCGGAGCGGGTCGCACGTGTGACCTTGGAGCTGGGAGGAAAGTCTCCGGCGCTCATTCTCGACGACTACGACGTCGAAGCCGCCGCCAAGACTATCGGCAATTCTTACTTTGGCTACCTGTCCGGGCAGGTTTGCCACAGCCTGACGCGGATCATCGTGCCCAGGGCAAAGCACGATGCGATGGTGGACGCGCTGTGCGACGTGGCGCGCACGATGGTGCTCGGTGACCCGTTCGATCCCGCATCCACCGCGGGTCCTCTGGCAACGGCCCGCCAGCGCGAAACGGTGGAAAGCTATGTCGCCAAGGGCATTGAGCAAGGCGCGACGCTGGCGATAGGCGGCAAGCGCCCGACGCACCTGCAGCGTGGCTTTTTTTCGAACCCACGGTGTTTGCGAACGTGGACAACCGCTCCGTCATTGCCCAGGAGGAAATCTTCGGTCCTGTGCTGTCCGTCATCCCGGCGGCCAGCGAGGCGCATGCCATCGAACTGGCCAACGACACGATTTTTGGTTTGAACGCTGCCGTCTTCACCCACGATGCACAGCGTGCCACAGAGGTGGCCCGCTGCCTGCGTGCGGGTTCCGTAGGCCACAACGCATCGCGCACCGATTTCTCGATTGGCTTTGGTGGCTTCAAGCAGTCCGGACTTGGCCGTGAAGGGGGCGTGGAAGGCCTGATGGCGTTCCTCGAATCCAAAACCATTGTCCTGGACCGGCAAGCGAACTGATATTCAAAGCAAAGACTGACGGCACCTGCACGAACAGGTGCTGGTACATGCCGCTGTGCGGGCAGTCATCCTGTTGGTTGGATGCCGGCTCAAAGGTAGCGTGCGGTCAGGCCACCATCGACCACGAGGGTCTCGCCTGTCACATAGCTCGCCATGTCCGATAGCAAGAACAGTGTCACCTGCGCAACTTCATCCGCAGTGCCCACGCGCTTGAGTGCCGTCTTTTCATTGGCTGGCTGCTGGAAGGAGGGGGTTGTTTGCAGTGGGGTGTCGATGATGCCAGGTGCAACCGCATTCACACGCACACCGAGTGGGCCCAGATCTAGCGCCAGGGCTCGGGCCATGTTGATGACGGCAGCCTTGGACGCGGCGTAGCCTACCCGGCTTTCCTTGGCCATGAGGCCGGCGATCGACGCCATGAGGACGAGCGCGCCACGCCTGCCTTCGGCCAGTTGCCGGGCGGCGGCCCGGCAGAAGTACAGCATGCCATGCAGGTTGACGTCCATCACACCGTGCCATTGCTCGTTCGTGATGTCGAGGATGTGGGCAGCCAGCCCCCGGCCGGCGTTGGCTACCGCATGGGTGATGAGTCCGTGATCGGCCCGGATTTGGGCAAGGCATGCGTCGACGGCCGCTGAATCGCGGACATCCATGAGGTAGCCGTAGCGCGATGGGGCGTCAGCCCCAGTGCCATAGACCTCTTGCACAGCTGTTTCAAGCTTGTGTGCGTCGAAGTCCAGCAGCAGGGGCGTTGCTCCCGCGGCGCGCAATTGTTTGCAGATGGCCAGACCGATGCCGGACGCTGCGCCAGTGACTGGCACGAGGGCGGATTCTAGATTCCAGGAAGTCATGAGGGGGCTCGTTTGAGTGAAGCGACTGGTAGACGGCAGTTGCGGTATATGTGATTTACATTATGCATAATGCATTATAAACCGTACCATGATTGAAATCGAGAGCGGAAAACTGCGCGGTCGATATGTCGAGGGAGTGTTCAGCTTCCGGGGCATCCCTTACGCCGCAGATACCGGCGGGGCGCATCGCTTCATGGCGCCGCAGCCGGTGGTGAACTGGGCGGGGGTGAGGGATGCGTTCGCCGAGGGAGATCGCTGCCCGCAGGTTGAGGAGCGCATTTCGCAGATGCCGATGTTTGCATGGTACGCGCAGGACTCCTCCTTTAGCGAGAACTGTTGCGTGCTCAATGTCTTCACGCCGGGGCTGCAACCCGGCGCGCGGCGCCCGGTCATGTTCTACATCCATGGCGGAGGCTATGCAAGCGGCGGGGGCGGAGGGTCTGTGCTCGACGGCAGCAAGCTGGCGGCCATGGGAGACGTGGTCGTGGTCACTGTCAACCACCGGCTGAACGTCTTCGGATACACCTGTCTCGGGCATCTGGACGCCGAGCAGTTCGGAGATGCGGCCAATGCCGGCCAGTTGGATCTGGTGGCCGCGCTCCAATGGGTGCAGCGAAACATTACGGCCTTTGGCGGCGATCCCGGCAATGTGACCTTGATCGGCGAATCCGGTGGGGGAAACAAGGTCATGGTGTTGCTGACCATGCCCGCGGCCCGCGGACTTTTTCAGAGAGCGATCAACATGAGCGGGGTCTCCGGGTTGCAGGTCGCCGCCCCGGAGCAAACCGAGCCCTATGTCGACGCGCTATTGAAGACGCTGGGGATCGGCAGGGGAGCATTGCACAGACTGCGGACGTTGTCGGCAGAGGCGCTGCTGAGGGCGCGCAATGCGGCCATGAAGGCGGTGCGGGGCGATGGGGCTCAGCCGGTCGTGGACGGTCGGCATGTACAGGAGAGTCCGTTGACGCCTGCGGGCTTGGCACTGCACGCATCCATTCCTCTCATCATCGGCACCACGGACACCGAGGCAACACTCTTTCTGGGGGAGGACAGGCGTAACTTCCAGATCGACGAGGGGGAGTTGAGCGCACGTATCCGAGCGCAATTCGGCATGGATGGCGCGGGCGCTGCAGCGTTGGTGGCCGCCTATCTCCGGGATGATCCGGGTTGCAGCGCGGCGGATGTGCTGGCCTACCTGAGCAGCGACTTGCTGGCGCGGGGGCCGTTGCTGCGCGCGGCCGAGGCCAAGGCCTGCGCTGGTCAGGCCCCGGTGTACGTCTACAACTTCGCCTGGAGGGTGCCTGCCGAGGGTGGGGTGTGGCGCTCCCCGCACATGGTGGACATCCCATTCGCATTCGGCACGGTGGATAGCGCGCGTTGCATGACCGGCTCCGATCCTGGCCGAACCGTGGTGGCGGACAGCTTGATGGCCGCGTTTGTGGCATTTGCCCGCGGCGGCGACCCGAACAATCAGTGCATGCCGCGATGGATGCCGTACGAAACCACAGACAGAGCCACCATGGTGGTGAATGAGCGATGCCGATTGGAGCATGACTTCCGCGGTGCCGGTCGCATTGCGAGCGCGGAGCTGCGCAGCTTTGAGCCTGCGGCCCTGCGACGGGGACCGCTGTTTCGCGGGCCAGACTGATCGAGTTCCTTGAGCGCATGTGAGCAGGAGGGGTTTCCATATCCCCTATTAATAATATATAATGCATTATCGTTTTTGCTTTGAAAGAAACACCTGCCATGACCGATGAATCCTCCGGTCTCGAAGTTGCTGTCGCCCAGTTCGTGGTCGGCTTCGGTTCTTCAGACATTGACGCCGTCGCGCGCGCAAGTGCCCTGAGTCTCATCAAGGATCAGCTTGCCATCCAGGTGGGGGCGTCGCGATTGCCATGGTCCCGGCAGGTGCGGGCCGCGCGTCAACTGCGCCCGGGCAAGTCCACCATCGTTGGGGAGCGGGAGACGGTGGCTGCCGCCGATGCCGCCTACATCAATGCGACATACGGCCATGGCTTCGAGTACGACGACTATGCGGGTAATGCCCACCCCGGCTGCTGTGTGGTGCCGGTTGCCCTTGCCGTCGGCGAGGAGCTTGGTGCGTCGCTGGAGCAGATGCTGGTGGCCATGGTTGCTGGCTACGAGGCCTATGTCCGTATCGGCAGGCTGGGTTCGCCCGACCTGCTGAATGCCGGCTGGCAGCCCCATTCGGTCTTGGCGAATTTTGGTGCCGCGGCAGTTGCCGCCAAGCTGCATGGGCTAGACGCGGAGCGCACGCTGCACGCACTGTCGATTGCACTCAGCCATGCCAGCGGGACAACGGAATATGCCTCGACGGGCGGCTCCATCAAGCGGGCCCATGCTGGCATGGCGGCTCGCAACGGTGTTGAGGCCGTCGATCTGGCGCGTGCAGGCATCACGGGGCCGAGGCGCTTTCTTACCGGGGACCGGGGGCTGTACCGTACCTTTATCCGCAAA
Organism: Acidovorax delafieldii 2AN; assembly: GCF_000175235.1. Taxonomy (GTDB): domain Bacteria; phylum Pseudomonadota; class Gammaproteobacteria; order Burkholderiales; family Burkholderiaceae_C; genus Acidovorax; species Acidovorax delafieldii_B. Next base: position 12,784 of record NZ_ACQT01000064.1, read on the forward strand.
GTGGTTACCGATGAGGCGCGCGGAGACTTTCTGCCGGGCCAGCCGCTGCAAATCAGCCAACTTTCGTTCAAGGCCTATTGCTGCTGCGCGGCCAATCATGCCTACATCGAGGGCATGGCCGGGGTGCGATCGCGTGCGGGTAGCATCGAATCCGTGGAGGCCCGCATCCAGACCATGAGCGATGCCATCGTCGGCACCCGCAACGCCCACATTTATCAGCCCCGCAACATCGAGGAATTGCAATATTCGCTGCCTACGCAGATGGCACTGTCGGCCTTGGGGCTGGGCAATGGCTATCGGGTGCACCGCGACTTCCTGGAAGGACGCTTGCAGCTCACGCCGGAGTCTGAGGCGCTGCAGTTTGCGCGCCGCATCAAGTTGACCGTCTCGCGCGAACTGGACGAAAAATACCCGCGCAAATTCGTCGCCGACATGACCGTGCGTTATGCCGACGGAAGCTCGGAAGATATCTTTGTCGATCGCGTCACCGGCCGGCCCGACAAGCCTTACACCCCACAAGAGCACCAGGCCAAGCTCGACGAACTCACGCTCGAAATTCTGGGCCGCGAGCGAGCTAATCAACTGTTCCAGCTGGTCGACAGCTTCCCGTCTCCCAGGCCGGTGGGTGAGCTGACTGCGCTGCTGCGCGTCTCGGAGTAACACGGGCCAAACCCATATCAAGGCAAGGTGCGGAACTTCGCGCACCGATACGAAAGGAATCGAAATGGATCTTGGATTGAAAGACAAGGTGGCCATCGTCACGGGGTCGGCACGCGGCCTTGGCGCGGCCACTGCCAGGCGGTTGGCCCAGGAGGGCGCAAAGGTCGTCATCACCGACATCAATGCCGATCTGGCGCAAGCTACGGCACAGGCGCTGCGTGACGAAGGCTTGGCCGCGCACTGCGTGGTGGGTGATATCACCAAGGCAGCGGATGTTCAGCGACTGGTGGACGAGACCATCGCAAGCTTCGGCGGGGTTCACATCCTCGTGAACAACGCCGGTTCGCCGCGCGACAAGTACCTTGTGAAGATGAGCGAGGAGGATTGGAGCTTCGTCATGGACGTCATGCTCAAGGGCGCCTTCCTTGCCGCCAAGGCCGTCATGCCGCACATGATCGAGCAAGGCTGGGGCCGGGTGATCAACATCAGCTCGCGCGCCCACTTCGGCAACCCGACCCAGGCGAACTACGCGGCCGCCAAGGCTGGTCTGATCGGCTTGGCGAAGGCGCTGTCGATGGAAGAGGGCAGGTACGGCATCACGGTCAACTGCGTCGCCCCGGGCTTCATGGAGACCGAAATGATCCAGGCCTTGCCCACCTATGAGGTGATCAAGGAACGTGCCTTGGCCATGCAGCCGGTCAAGCGTCCGGGGCGCCCCGACGATGTCGCCGATGCCGTGGCCTTCCTCGCCAGCGAGCGCGCCAGCTTCATCAGCGGCGAGGTGCTCCATGTCACCGGCGGCCGCTACGGTTGAGGGAGTGCGTGCGATGAAGGTATTAGAAGGTATCAAGATACTGGATCTGGGACGCTACATTGCGGGACCGTTTTGTGCCGCCTTGCTTGGCGACTACGGCGCCGATGTCATTCGCGTCGACCGCGTGGGTGGAAGCGAGGATCGCCTGATCCTGCCCGTGTCCGAGAACGGCGAGGGAGCGCAGTTTTTGCAGGTCAACCGCAACAAGCGGTCCATCAGCCTGGAGATTGACCAGCCCGAAGGCCAGCAAGTGCTGCATGAGCTGGTACGCCGCGCAGACGTGGTCATCGCCAACATGCCGCCGCGTGTGCTGCAAAACCTGGGCATCGACTACGAGAGCCTGCGCCGCATCAAGCCGGACATCATTCTCACGGCATCGACCGCCTTTGGGACCGCACCCGCGGTGCGCGACCGCGTCGCCTTCGATGGCGTCGGCCAGGCGATCAGCGGCGCCGTGCACCTTGCCGGCCTGCCGGATCACCCGATGAAGGCCATGGTGCCGGTGGTGGACTTCGCTACCGCTCTGTCATGTGCGCTTGGAACCGTGATGGCACTCTACGAGCGCAAGGCCAGCGGCATGGGCCAGGAAGTGGGGGCGTCGCTGCTGCAGACGGCGCTCAATTTCTCCAGCGCTAGCCTGATCGAGGAGGCCGTGCTGCAGGCAGACCGGAAGGCGACGATGAACCGTGCGGCGCAGTACGCTCCTTCGGACATCTTCCGCGCGAAAGACGGCTGGTTCATCACGCAGGTCATCGGCCCGGCCATGTTCAAGCGCTGGGCGCGTCTGATTGGCAGGCCTGAATTGGTCGACGATCCGCGTTTTCAGGACGATTTGCAGCGCGGGCACCATGGCGAATACCTTAGCGACCTGATGAGCGAATGGTGCGCACCCATGACCCGTGCCGAGGCTTTGGCGAAGCTGGAAGGGGCGCGCATTCCCGCTGGCGCGGTGAACTCGCCGCGCGAGGTGTTGCAGGACGAGTCCATCAGCGCAGCCGAGCCCTTCGAGATGATGGAATACCCTGGAGTGAAAACGCCGATCCCCATCGTCAAACCGCCGATTTTCCTGTCTCGTACGCCCGCCGCCGTAGTGCGCAGGCCGCCCCTGGCCGGTGAGCACACGAACGAGGTGCTCATGGAGATCGGCTACTCACCCGACGCCATCGCGCAATTGAGCGAGCGCGGTATTGTCCAGCAGGCTCCAGGGGGGGCTGCAGCATGACAGATGCCGGCACTTCTTTGCGGATCGATCCCGAAATGCTCACCCAACTGCGCGGCTGGGAAGGGCGCAGTGAAACGCATCAAGACCAGATTGCGGCCGCTCCGATGCGTGGTTTGTCGGCGACCCTGGGGCGTCACGATCCATTCCCGGCTGCGGGTGATGAACTCCAGCCTTTGTGGCACTGGCTTTACTTTCTACCGCAGGCGCTCCAGCAGGAGTTGGGCGAAGATGGCCATCCGCGCAAGGGTGGGTTCCTTCCGCCCGTGCCATTGCCGCGCCGCATGTGGGCGGGGGGACGTTTGCAGTGGCTTCAACCGTTGCGTGTGGGCGAGGACGTGAAGAGGACCTCGGAGATTCTTTCCGTGAGCCACAAGTCCGGCCGTAGCGGCGATCTCGTGTTTGCAACGATTCGGCATGAACTTTCGGGTGGCGCGGGTCTTGCAGTGCGCGAGGAGCAGGATATCGTCTACCGTGAAATGGCGCGGCCGGGTGATCCGGCTCCGGCACCGCAGGCACCTCCCGCCGCTGCGCTATGGAGTCGGGAGATCGTCCCTGACCCAGTGCTCTTGTTTCGCTATTCGGCGCTCACCTTCAATGGTCACCGCATTCACTACGACCGCAGCTATGCGGTCGAGTGCGAAGCATATCCTGCGCTGGTTGTCCATGGGCCGCTCATCGCGACCCTGCTCGCCGATCTTGCCCGTCGGGAGTGCCCTGGACACCGCTTTGCCAGCTTCAATTTTCGGGCGGTGCGCCCCTTGTTCGATCGGCATCCGTTTCGTGTGTGCGGTAGGCCGTCGGCCGATGGAAAGAGCGCATTGCTCTGGGCGCAGGATCACGAAGGCTGGTTGGCGATGCAGGCCGAAGTGCAGTTTCAGTAGGGACAGACAGACATGACGAGCACACCCGTTGCGCGCGCGCGCAGCCTTCTCTTTGTCCCCGCAGGGCGACCAGAGCGTTTCGGCAAAGCCCTGGATTCGGGGGCCGACTGCGTGATTCTCGACCTTGAGGATGCCGTGCCCATGGATCAGAAGGAGGCTGCGCGCGACCAATTGGCCGGCCGACTGCCCGGATTCAGCCAGCAACAACTCGCGCGCACTCTGGTGCGTATCAATGCGGCGGACACCTCATGGCATGCGGATGACTTGCGCTTGCTTGCCGAATGGACTTCGCGAGGCCTGGCGGGCGTGATGGTACCCAAGGCCGATGCCGCCCAGGTGTTGAATGCAATCGCGGCATCGTTGGGGCCATCCGCAACTCTGGTGCCTCTGGTCGAATCCCTGGCTGGTCTGGATGCCGCTGACCGTTTGGCAAGCGCTTCGCAAGTTGCGCGTCTGGCGTTCGGCCACCTGGACTTTCAGTTGGATTTGGGCATGCGTTGCGGCGTTAACGAATTGGAGCTGATGCCGGTGCGGTTCGCGCTCGTCGCCGCGTCCCGAAGAGCACTGCTGCAGGCCCCCATCGACGGAGTGACGACCGATACGGGAAACAGCGAACGCTTGCAGGCCGATACCCAGCGTGCCCGAGGCCTTGGGTATGGAGCAAAGTTGTGCATCCATCCGGCGCAGGTCGCTGCTGTCAACGAGGCGTTTTCGCCATCACCGAACGAGGTGGAATGGGCTCGCCGGGTGCTGGCAGCGGCTCAAGCGAATGAAGGGCGGGCGTTTAGTCTGGATGGTCGCATGGTGGATCTTCCGGTCATTCGACTTGCGCAGCAGACGCTGGAGCAAGCGCTCGCGATCCAATAGTTGATTGCCGAGTGTCGTTCTCGGTGGACCAAAGGTCTTTTGTGAATCGACCCGGCTTTCGCTATTCAATCGAAACGCAAGGCTGCACGGCGTGGTTGGAGCAGCCCATGTCGTGAAGCTTCCGTCCTCTATGCATCAAATCATGGCGCGCTCTTCCATGCCTATCAAATCCCTCCTGATCGCCAACCGCTCCGAGATCGCCATCCGCGTCATGCGCGCCGCCTCGGAGATGAACATCCGCACCGTGGCGATCTACTCGCGCGAAGACCGCCTGGCACTGCACCGCTTCAAGGCCGACGAGAGCTACCTGGTGGGCGAGGGCAAGAAGTCCCTGCAGGCCTACCTGGACATCGACGACATCCTGCGCATCGCCCGCGCCGCCCAGGTCGACGCCATCCACCCCGGCTACGGCTTCCTGTCCGAGAACCCCGAGTTCGCCGAGGCCGTGATCGCCGCCGGCATCGAATGGGTGGGGCCGCGTCCCGAGGTCATGCGCACCCTGGGCAACAAGGTCGCGGCGCGCAACGCCGCGGTGGCCGCCGGCGTCCCGGTGATGCCGGCCACACCCCCGCTGCCGCCGGACCTGGACGAGTGCAAGAAGCTCGCCGCCGGCATCGGCTACCCCGTCATGCTCAAG
>NZ_ACQT01000063.1 GCF_000175235.1 Acidovorax delafieldii 2AN
GCCACCCCATGCGCTGGAGGCGCTGGGCCGCCTGCTGGTGCAGCGCCTGGTGCTGCTCGCACAGGCCTGCCTGTTGCGCCGCCACGCGCCCGCCGCGGTGGCCGATGGCTTCATCGCCACGCGGATGGGCAACGCCTGCGCCGGCCGGGTGGTGGGGGCGGTGGACAGCCGGGCCATCGACGTGGCGGCGGTGCTGGCACGCGCGTTTCCAGCCTAGTGTCCGGGGCTGACGGCCAGCGCCATCAAGATGCCGAGAATCGCCGCCCTGCTGCGTTGCCCATCCCATAGATAGCTACGGCTATCACTGCGGTTTGCGCCTTGCCTGACGGCGATTTCGGCATCCTTGTTTCTGCAGCGACCTTCCTACCCAGGACACGAGCGCCGGTGCACGCCGCCACGTGCCCAAGCGCGCGGAATGAATGCCGCCCCTCTTCGAAGGCCCGGCCCAATGCCTTGGCGCCCCTGGCGCCGAACGCAGCGGCCGGCAGGCTTTTCCCTGCATGGGATTGGCACAAATCACCTTTAAGCGCTTGTGTATTAAGCGCCAATAGCTATCAAATAGAGAGCAACGTAAATGCGTGCGGTAGCGGGCGCAGGGTTGCCCCACAATGGCGGCCATGCTTTCACTCCAAGACATTCGTGATGCAGCCACCCGGCTGCGGGGCCAGGTGCTGGACACGCCGTGCGTTGAATCACGCACCTTGTCGGACATCGTGGGCGCGCAGGTCTTCCTGAAGTTCGAGAACCTGCAGTTCACCGCATCGTTCAAGGAGCGCGGCGCCTGCAACAAGCTCACGCTGCTCACGCCCGCCGAGCGCGCGCGCGGCGTGGTGGCCATGAGCGCCGGCAACCATGCGCAAGGCGTGGCCTACCACGCACAGCGCCTGGGGCTGCGCGCCGTGATCGTGATGCCGCGGTTCACGCCAGGGGTGAAAGTGGAGCGCACCCGCGGCTTTGGCGCCGAGGTGGTGCTGCACGGCGACACGCTGGAGGAGGCGCGCGCGCACGCCTACCGCCTCGCCGACACCGAGGGGCTGGTGTTCGTCCACCCTTACGACGACGAGGCGGTGGCCGCCGGCCAGGGCACACTCGGGCTCGAGATGCTGCAGGCCGTGCCCGACCTCGACACCCTGGTCATTGCGGTGGGCGGCGGTGGGCTGATCGCCGGCGTGGCCACGGCGGCCAAGGCGCTGCGCCCGGACATCGAAATCATCGGCGTGCAGACTTCGCGCTTTCCGGCCATGGTGAACGCCGTGAAGGGCACGCACCATCCGCAGGGCACATCCACCATCGCCGAAGGCATTGCCGTGGGCACGCCCGGCACCATCACCCAGAGCATCGTGAAGCGGCTGGTGGACGACCTGGTGCTGGTGGACGAGGGCGACATCGAGCAGGCCGTGCTGATGCTGCTCGAGATCGAGAAAACCCTGGTCGAAGGCGCGGGCGCCGCAGGCCTGGCCGCGCTGGTGCGCTACCCCGAGCGCTTCGCCGGCAAGAAGGTGGGACTGGTGCTGTGCGGCGGCAACATCGACCCGCTGCTGCTGGCCGCCATCATCGAGCGCGGCATGGTGCGCTCGGGCCGGCTAGCCCGCATCAAGGTCAGTGCGCGCGACATTCCAGGGGTGCTGGCGCGCATCACCGCCACGGTGGCGGATGCCGGCGCCAACATCGAAGAAGTGCACCACCAGCGGGCCTTCACCACGCTGGCCGCGCAGAATGTGGAGATCGAACTGGTGCTGCAGACCCGTGGCAAGGCCCACGTAGCCCAGGTGCTGGAAGAACTGCGCGCGGCCGGCATGGAAGCCGCACTCATGTGATGCCGGGGCCGCGCATGGGCGCGGCGCCTCCCCGCCACCGCAGGGGCCAACTGCATCACACCGATGGCCGCACGGCCCCGCCACCGCCCCAACGGCCGGAGGGCGCGAGGCCATCATGTCCCTTGGCCCCACGCCGCGCGGGCCTGCGGCTAGAATGGCGCGAGTAACAAGCCTGGAGCCCTTGCCATGTCCGACCACAACACCTCGCACGCCCCCGCAGCACCTTCGGCCGACGCTGTGGAAAACGTCGTTCCGCTGATTCCCCTGGTGTTGCCCGTGGTGGGCGGCATCATGATCTTTCTGCTGGCCTTCATTGCCGTGAACATGGCCTGAGGCGCACGCGGCCTCATCCCCCAACCCCGCAGCGCGGGGTTTTTTTGCGCCCTCATGCGCCCAAGGAACCGCTCATGCGCCCCGGACACGCCCTTGTACTGTTTTCTGGCGGGCAGGACTCCACCACCTGCCTGGCATGGGCCCTGGCCCACTTTGAACATGTCGAGACCATCGGCTTCGACTACGGCCAGCGCCACCAGGTGGAGTTGCAGGCGCGCCAACAGGTGCTGACCGCCCTGCGCACGGCATTTCCCCAGTGGCGCGAACGGCTGGGAGACGACCACATGATCGACCTGGCGGTGCTGGGCCAGATCAGCGACACGGCCCTCACACGCGAGACGGAAATCGTGATGGACGCCGCGGGCCTGCCCAACACCTTTGTGCCGGGGCGCAACCTGCTGTTCTTCCAACTGGCGGCGGCCGTGGGCTACCGGCGCGGGCTGCACACGCTGGTGGGCGGCATGTGCGAAACCGACTTCTCGGGCTACCCCGATTGCCGCGACGACACCCTGAAGGCCCTGCAGGTGGCCGTATCGCTGGGCATGGGCCAGCGCTTCACCTTCGAGACGCCGCTGATGTGGCTGGACAAGGCCGCAACCTGGGAGATGGCCCACACGCTGGGCGGCCCGGCACTGGTGGACATCATCCTGGAGCAATCGCACACCTGCTACCACGGCGTGCGCGAGGTGCGCCATGCCTGGGGCTACGGCTGCGGCACCTGCCCTGCCTGCGCCCTGCGCAAGGCCGGGTACGAACGCTGGCAAGCCGCGCAAACCTGAAAGCGGAATGCGGGGCCGAAGCCGACCATAACCAAGCATAACCCCATGCAACTTTTGCATGGATTTGACCCGTGACTGACAGACAAACGGGCGTCAGATTCATAAAATTGACACCCCAGCCGACCCGCGGAATCCGTGGAATAGCCTCCACCCGTGGGGGCAAGCCATGCACCCGCCCGCCGACTGAGCACGAAAGCCGTTTTTTCAAAGGCAGCGCTCAGCATCCGCACCTGCCCTCCGGCCCTGTTCCAGCTGCGCCGGGTTTGCTTCCTTTGAAAAACCGTTTTTCAACTTAGGAAGCTCCCCGATGAACGCACCCACGATGCAGGGCCTGAATCTCAACGCCCCCGCCTACATCAAGAACGCCCGCCTGCTGGCCTGGGTGGCCGACATGGTCGCCCTGTGCAAGCCCGACAGCATCGTCTGGTGCGACGGATCGAAGGAAGAGTACGACCGCCTGTGCCAGCAACTCGTTGACGCCGGCACCTTCAAGAAGCTCAACCCCGCCAAGCGCCCTGGCAGCTTCCTGGCCTGCTCCGACCCCTCCGACGTGGCACGCGTCGAAGACCGCACCTACATCTGCTCGGCCCAGAAGGAAGACGCCGGCCCCACCAACAACTGGATGGCCCCCGCCGAAATGCGCGCCACGCTGCAGCCCCTGTTCGACGGTTGCATGAAGGGCCGCACCATGTACGTGGTGCCCTTCAGCATGGGCCCGCTGGGCAGCCACATCGCCCATATTGGCGTGGAGCTGACCGACAGCGCCTACGTGGCCGTGAACCAGCGCCTGATGACCCGCATGGGCAAGGCCGTGTACGACGTGCTGGGCGTGGACGGCGAGTTCGTGCCCTGCATGCACACCGTGGGCGCCCCCCTGCAGGCCGGTGAGAAGGACCAGACCAGCTGGCCCTGCAACCCCAAGGTCAAGTACATCGTGCACTACCCCGAGACCCGCGAAATCTGGTCCTACGGCTCCGGCTACGGCGGCAACGCGCTGCTGGGCAAGAAGTGCCTGGCACTGCGCATCGCGTCCACCATGGGCCGCGACCAGGGCTGGCTGGCCGAGCACATGCTGATCCTGGGCGTCACAAACCCCGAAGGCAAGAAGTACCACGTGGCAGCCGCCTTCCCGAGCGCCTGCGGCAAGACCAACTTCTCGATGCTGGTGCCGCCCGAAGCGGGCTTTGCAGGTTGGAAGGTCACCACCATCGGTGATGACATCGCCTGGATCAAGCCCCATGCCGACGGCAAGATGTACGCCATCAACCCCGAAGCGGGTTACTTCGGCGTGGCCCCCGGCACCAACATGCACACCAACCCCAACTGCATGAAGAGCCTGGACAAGGACGTGATCTTCACCAATGTGGCTCTGACGGACGACGGCGACGTGTGGTGGGAAGGCATGGAAAAGGACACCGGCACCGTTCCAGACCATCTGATCGACTGGCAAGGCAAGGACTGGACGCCCCAGATCGCCAAGGAAACCGGCGCCAAGGCCGCCCACCCCAACTCGCGCTTCACCGTGGCCGCCACCAACAACCCGGCGCTCGACCCCCAGTGGGACGATGCCAACGGTGTGGCCATTGACGCGTTCATCTTCGGTGGCCGCCGCTCCACCACCGTGCCGCTGGTGACCGAGGCCCGCACCTGGATGGAAGGCGTGTACATGGCCGCCACCATGGGTTCCGAGACCACGGCCGCCGCGTTTGGCGCCCAGGGCGTGGTGCGCCGCGACCCCTTCGCGATGCTGCCGTTCTGCGGCTACAACATGAGCGACTATTTCCAGCACTGGCTGGACATGGAACACAAGCTCGAAAGCATGGGCCACACCCTGCCCAAGATCTTCTGCGTGAACTGGTTCCGCAAGGGCGAAGACGGCAAGTTCGTCTGGCCCGGCTACGGCGAGAACATGCGCGTGCTCAAGTGGATGATCGACCGCATTGAAGGCCGCGCCCAAGGCCAGGAAACCATGTTCGGCATCGCGCCGCAGTATGCAGAAGTCAACTGGACGGGTCTGGACTTCAGCGCCCAGCAGTTCCAGACGGTGACCCGCATCGACAAGGCCGCCTGGGTGGAAGAACTCAAGCTGCACGATGCCCATTTCGAGCAGCTGGCCTACCACCTGCCCAAGGAACTGCTCGACACCCGCGCCGCCATCGAAAAGCGTCTGGCAGCCGTCTGAGAGCAACCGGATTGTGGCCGGGCACGTGCCCGGCCGAACCGACCCTCTCAGTCTGGACCTGAACCGCCTGCCCTGCCAGGGCACGGCGGTTTTTTTGTGCCGCGCTCGCTGCACGCACCACCACATCCCCGCACAAGCAAAAAAAAGCCGTGGACAGTGCCACGGCCATGGTTACTGCGCACCCTGGACACGTCCAGGCCCGCGCGCAGAGCGCTTCAGTAATACTTGCGGATGTCCTGTGCTGCGGCGCTCATGGCGCGGCTCAGGTCGGCCATGATGCGGGCGTCCTGCAAAGCGGCGTTCCAGGTACGCTGGTCTTCGGCAGCCTGACGGCGGCTTTCCATCCAGGCCTTGTAGCCCGAACGCAGCAGCGCGGCCATGCGGCGTGCCGGCGTTGCCAGCAGGGCGATGGCGGCAAACGCCACCACCCACAGGACCATCCAGGCTGCCAAGAGGTGGCCTTCACCCCAGGTGTCGACCACCTGGTTGGCCACCACGAGCAACGCGGCCACCACGGCCGCCAGCAACAGAGAGGCGGCACCGCGGGCACCATCGAAACCTGCAATGGCATTCTTCAACGCCACGACGGCGTTTTCGGCCCGGACCACCCCGGGGTGTTGTGTGGGGTAAACCACATGTGCAAAACTGGTCATTTGAGTTCCCTTTCCAAACGCTTGTGGCGAGATTGCCGGGCGATGGGGTGATATTAGGGTTTACCCTTCATCCATTCAAATTTATATTTTGAATTCCAGTTATTCATATCGGTGATACTTTCGGGATGGCGCCCCTGAATTTCCGTTCTCTGGATCTCAACCTGCTGCGCGTCTTTGACGAGGTGATGGCCGAGCGCAGCCTGACACGGGCCGCGCACAAGCTGTCGATCACCCAGCCGGCCGTCAGCAATGCACTGCGGCGCCTGCGCGACGTGCTGGGGGACGAGCTGGTGGTGCGCAGCGGCCAAGGGGTGGAGCCCACGCCCCGGGCGCTTGCGCTGTGGCCTCCGGTGCGCGACGCCTTGACGCAGCTGCAGGAATCGCTGGCGCCGGGGTTGTTCGAGCCCGCCACGGCCAGTTCCACCTTCGTGCTGGCCATGTCCGATGCCACGGCGGCCACGCTGGTGCCACCGCTGGTGGAAATCATGGAGCGCGAGGCGCCTGGCATTTCCGTGCGCGTGGTGCCGCTGACCACCCGCGACCCCCGCCGCCTTCTGGAAGAAGAATGGGCCGATATGGCCGTGGGCTACTTTCCGGCCGTTCTGGCCGACCTGACGGCACGGGCCCAATCGGGCGGGGTGGTGGCATTCGACAGCCGGCGCATCTACGACGGCGAATATGTGTGCGTCATGCGCCAGGGGCACCCGCTGGCCCACGCCCCTCTGACGTTGGACCAGTATTGCGCGGCCCGCCACATGCTGGTGAGCTTTTCGGGGCGACCTTTCGGCTTCATCGACGAAGCCCTGGCGTCGCTGGGGCGGGAAAGGCGCGTGGTGCTCACCGTCAACCAGTTTTTCACCGCAGGACGCGTGGTGGCCAATTCCGATCTGCTGACCGTGCTGCCGCGCCATTTCGTTCCCGTCACCGGCATCGCTGATTCATTGATGCTCCGCCCCCTGCCGCTCGACGTACCGGCGGTCCACGTTGATGCGCTGTGGCGCCGACGCCCACCGCAGCAGATGGCCATCAACTGGCTGCTCCAGGCATTGGCCCGCGCCGCGCGGCACACCTTTCCCCGCCCGACCGGCGCGCCCGCTCCTCACCCCGCCCCATGAATATCCAGCTGCTCTCCGATCTGCATCTCGAGGCACACCCCCATTTCATGCCCGAGCCGGCCCCAGAAGCGGATGTGCTGGTGCTGGCAGGAGACATCGGCTCGTACCAGGAAGGGGGCCAGCTCACCGACGCCTGCTTCGGGCTGGAGCGTTTTTCCCCACTGCCGCAGTTTGCCGGCTGGCCGGTTCCGGTGCTGCTGGTGCCGGGCAACCACGAGTACGACGCACAGGACTTCGATGTGGCACACCAGCGGTTGCGCGCGGTGTGCGAGCGGCTGGGCATTGCCTGGCTGGAACGGGAAACCCTGGTGCTGGATGGCGTGCGCTTCGTGGGAACCACGCTGTGGAGCGACTTCGACGCCCTGGCCGACCATGAAGGCGCCACCGGGATGGAGCGGCGGCTGAAGCTGCGCGACAAGGCCATGCGCGCCGCCAATTTCTACCTGCGCAAGACCGGCGGCACGCGCCATGGCGCCCCTTTTCTGGCGGACGCCCTGCGCGAACAGGGCCTGCTCTGCCAGCAATGGCTGCGCGAGACCCTGGAGCATGCGCACGCAGGGCCCACCGTCGCAGTCACCCATTTCGCGCCAAGCCTGCGCAGCGCCGATCCCCGCTACGGACTGGTGCCGGGCACCGCCGGTTTCTGCAACGCCTTGGACGACCTTTTGCCGCGGGCCCGGTTGTGGCTGCATGGACATCTGCACGCACCCAGCGACTACACGGTGACCGGCACCGACACGCAGAACGGGCCATGGCAATGCCGCGTGGCGGCCAATCCGCTGGGTTATGCACGCAAGGGAGAACAGGCCATGTTCCAGCCGCGCTGCTGCATCCCCTTATGATGGGCGCAGGCTGACAAGCTTTCCCGGCGCACGAAAAAACCTGACGAAGGTCAAGATAACAACCACGGGCGCAGATTAGTCTGAACCTCTCATCCTGGAGAACACACCATGAACATCCTGCTTGCTGTCGACGGCAGCGCCTACACCAAGAAAATGCTCGCCTACCTGGCAACCCACGAGGAATTGGTTGCCGGCAGCCACGAGTACACCGTGCTCACGGTGCAGACGCCGCTACCCGCACGCGCGCGCGCCGCGCTGGGCAAGGAAGTGGTCGACAAGTACCACGCCGAAGAAGCCGAGAAGATCATGGCCCCGGTGTGCAAATTCCTGGCGCGCCACGGCGTGCAGGTCAAGCGCAGCGTCAAGCTGGGCCCGGTGGGCGAGACCATTGCCAAGGTCGCAGACACCGGCAAGTTCGACCTGCTGGTCATGGGCTCGCACGGCCACGGCGCCATCGCCACGCTGGTGATGGGCTCGGTCACCACGCAAGTGCTGGCACACAGCAAGGTGCCGGTGCTGCTGGTGCGCTGATCCCGGCGGGGTCTGCACCGAACCTGCCCTGGGGCAGGTTTTTTTTCGCCTGCTTATCGTGTCGCATTCGACGGCGCACGCCGCGCGTCCAGCACGACCACGGTGGGCATTCGCCCCCCGCAAGCCTCAGCGTGCGCGCAGCCCCTCGAAGCAGGTTTGCAGCACCAACTCAACGATCTCGGCGTCGGCATACTGGCCGCCATCCTTCAAGAACCCCACCACCGGATCGCAAGCGCGGGCGAACAGGGTGTACAGCACCACCAGCGGTGGCACGGCGGGGTTGATCGTGCCCTCTGCCTGGGCTTCGGTGATCCACTGGCCGATCTGGTCGCTGACCTCCATCAGCCCGTCCAGGTACTGCCGGTCCGCCATGAGCACCGTCCGCAAGCCAGAGTTGCAACTGGGCAGCAGCGGGGTTTCATTGGTCACGAGCCGCTCGAGCAGCCAGCGCACCAAGCCCCGCAGCTTGTCGAGGGGCGGCAGGTCCGCAGACAACGTGGCCAGGTAGGCGCGCCCGCGCTCCAGAATCTGGAGCATGGCCGCTCGGCACAGGTCTTCCTTGCTGGCGAAGTGCTTGTAGAGGCTGGCCTTCGCGATACCGACCGCGCTGGCCACGTCGTCCATCGTCATCGCGTCGAAGGACTTCTCCCCCAGCAGACGGCAGGTGGACTGAAGGATGGCCTCTTCCCGGGCCAGATGCATCTGTTCCTTGAAGGAAACCCGGGGTTTCGGCGTTTGCATCGGGGCATCTTATACGCGTTGGTATAAAAACAGTTGCACAGGTTGTATTACAACCACGCCGTTCGCGACGGGCCCTGGTGCCTTGATCCGCGAACGCGCTTTTGGGCACGGGATATGCGCTGGATTGCCCCTCAAGAGACCAATGCCTCGGCCGCCGCACTGGTGAGCGCCGCCGTGAGTGCATCCAAAAGCTCTGATTCCAGGTTCCAGCAATGCCAGTAGAGCTGGATGGGCAAGGACCGGCCGGGCGCCAGGTCCACCATGCTGCCCTCGGCAATGGCGCTCCGCGCCAGCAGTTCGGGCACCACGCCCACGGCCCAGCCGGCGGCCACGGCGCGCATTTGCGCCTCGGAACCCGGCACGAAGAGGTGGTTGAGGGCCACGCGCTTGAGCCCGAAGGCACGCGCCACGAACTCAGAGGCCATGTCATCCTTGCGGTTGAACGACAGGAATGACACGTCGCGGAAGTTGTGCGGCGTGAGTCCCTGTGGCAGGTTCTGCCGGGCAAACGATGCCGAGGCCACCGCCACATAAGGCATGGCGCCCAGCGACACCATCTTGCAGCCGCGCAGCGCCTGCTTGAGGGTGGTGACGCAGCCCAGCACCTGGCCGGAGCGCAGCCATTCCTGGGTGAAGTCCTGATCGTCCACGATGATTTCGAGCGGCAGGCGCTCGCGCACCAGATCGTGCAGCGCGCCCATGGCCCAGGTGGCGATGCTGTCGGCATTGATGGCGATCGAAATGCGCTCATCCTCGCGCGTGCCGCCGGGTGCGCTGGGGGCCAGCTCCTGCAGGTCGCGCTCTAGGTCGGCCCGCAGCAGGCGCATCTGCTTGGTGTGCTTGAGCAGCAATTGCCCGGCCGAGGTCGGCCGCAGCGGCCGGCTGCGCACGATGAGCACCGAGCCCACCTGCGCCTCCAGGGCGCGCAGGCGCTGCGACACCGCCGACTGGGTGACATTCAGGCGCTGTGCTGCGCGCTCGAACCCCCCCTCTTCCACAATGGCGGCCAGGCATTCCAGGGCGGCGGGATCGTAGGTACTCATGTTATGAACTCGCGCAAAAAGGGTTGTCTCCGCAGTGCCAAATTATTAGATGCACTGATGTTTTTGGAGTAAGTTTAATTTTGCTTTTACAAGAAGGCAATGTCGCGCACACTGCGCCCCATGAAAACCATCGTTCTGGGCGCCGGCATCATCGGCATCAGCACCGCCTGGCATCTGCTGGAGCGTGGACACGAAGTGATCGTGGTCGACCGCCAGCCCGATGCCGCGCTGGAAACCAGTTTCGCCAACGCGGCGCAGATCTCCGTGAGCTACTGCGAGCCCTGGGCCAACCGCGAGGCGCCCTGGAAAGCGCTCAAGTGGATGTTCGACAAGGAAGCACCGCTGCTGTTCCGCCCCCAGCTCGACTGGGACCAGTGGCGCTGGTGCCTGCAATTCCTCGCGCAATGCAACGACACCGCCTTCGAGCGCAACGTGCAGCAGATCGTGGCGCTGGGCGCCTACAGCCATGCGGCGCTGAAGGACGTGGTGCGCGCCACCGGCATCGAATACCACCGCCTGGAGCGCGGCATCGCGCATTTCTACTCCGACCAGAAATCCTTTGACGACGCGGGCCGTGCCGTCGAGGTGATGCGCAAGTTCGGCGTACAGCGCCGCCTGGTCAGCCGCGACGAGTTGCTGCAGATCGAGCCGGCCTTCCAGGCCTACGGCGACCGCATCACCGGCGGCACCTACACCAGCACCGACGAAAGCGGTGACGCACGCGTGTTCACCCAGGAGCTGGCCCGCCGCTGCGCTGCACGCGGTGTGCAGTTTCTCTACGGCCACGACGTGCTGCGGCTGAACAAAGTGGGGGACGCTATTGATTCAGTAGCTGTCATGGCGCGCCAGTCAAGCGCTGTCGGCAAAAAAGACTTCATATTGAAGGGCGATGCCATTGTGGTGGCCTGCGGCTCGTACAGCGCGCCGCTGCTGCGCAGCGTGGGCGTGGACCTGCCCATCTACCCTGGCAAGGGCTACAGCGCCACCTTCCCGCTGCTCAGGCCCGAGGGTGCGCCCATGGTCTCCACCATCGACGACGGCAAGAAGATCGCCATGAGCCGCCTGGGCAATGTGCTGCGCGTGGCCGGGACCATCGAGCTTGGCGGGTTTGACCTGTCGCTGGACAGCCCCGTGGCCCGCGCCCGCTGCCACATGCTGTCGCGCCGCATCGAAGAAGTGCTGCCCGGCGTGTGCGACACCCGCACGCCCGAGCAGGGCGGCGATCCGCAGTATTGGACCGGCCTGCGCCCCGCCACGCCCACCAACATCCCGTTCATCGGGCGCACGCGCCTGGGCAAGCTGTGGGTGAACGCCGGCCATGGCACGCTGGGCTGGACACACGGGGCAGGCTCGGGCAAGGCGCTGGCCGAGCTGATCAGCGGCGCGCAGCCCGCGATGAACTTCGGCTTCCTGGGTGCCGCCACGTGCCGCCCCGGCGCGCCATCGTGGCGGCCTGACCGCCATACCGCCCCCGCACGGCGCGCTGGCGTGGCGGCCAGGGCCGTTACGATGCCCGGCATGTCTGTACCGCACTACCTGTTTCTCACCACGTCCACCCGCGAGCCAGGCCACACCGGCAACACCGAGTGGCTGGCCCGCGAGGCCGCCGCCGCACTGCCCTCCGGCGCCCAGCAAACCTGGCACCACCTGGCACGCATGGACCTGCCGCCCTTTGTCGACCAGCGCCACACCTCGGGCACCTATCCGCCGCCCGAGGGCGACATGACAACCCTGCTGGACGCCACGCTGGCCGCCTCCCACGTCGTGTTCGTGGCACCGGTGTACTGGTACAGCCTGCCTTCGCCGCTCAAAACCTACCTGGACCACTGGAGCGCCTGGATGCGCGTGCCGGGCCTGGCCTTCAAGGAAGCGATGGGCGCTAAAAGCCTGCATCTCATCACCACCAGTGGTGACCGCGCCAAGGCGCAGCCGATGGTGGATTCGGTGCACTTGTGCGCCCAGTTCCTGGGCATGCGCTGGGGCGGTGCGCTGTGGGGCAAGGGCGGCCCGCCCGGCGCCGTGCAGGCCGATGCCGCCGCCATCGCGCAGGCACAGACGTTCCTGCAAGGATGACGCCGATATTCCTGCGCCCTGCACAAGCCCGACTGGCTCGGCAGACCCGACGAGCACCACGCTGAGGGGCGCTACCGCCGGCCCATCGCTCCGGCGCTCGCTGGAGGGTGGAGTGCGTTCGGCAAGTACGGCGCAGGGCTCTTCAGTGCAGCCGACGCTGCTCGGCCAGAAAAGCTTGCAGCGCCGCATCGAAACCTTCGGGGTCTTCCAGCTGCGGCCAATGGCCCACATGGGCCAAGCTGATATGGCGCGCATCGGGCAGCACCTGGGCCAGGGCTTCCAGCGCGGCCGGTGGCGTGCACGGGTCCATCGCGCCGCCAAGCAGCAGGGTTGGCATGCCCAGCCGCAGAAAGGCGGCCGCATCGCGGTCGAACAGCGGTAGCAATTGCAACGCCCGCCGGTAGGTGGCGGGGTAAACCTGGGCCAGCGCATGGCCCGCCAGCCGCGCGCCCTCGGGCAAGGCGCCGCTGCCGATGAAACGAGGCACCAGCGTCTGGGCCAGCATTTCCATGGATTCGCCTGCATCCACCCGCTGCAACGCCAGCAGGCGCGGCTGGACCCAGTCGCGTGCCGCCTGGGCGTCCAGGCCCGGCCCTCCCGCGCACAGCACCAGCCGGTGCACCCGCGACGGCTGGCGCAGGGCGACCTCGAGCGCAACCATCGCGCCCAGCCCGTGGCCCACCAGGGTCACCGGCCCACATTGCAGGGCATGCACCAGCGCGAGGCAGCTTTGCGCCAAGCCCTTGAATGTGTAGGGCTCGATGGGCGCACTGAGGCCATAGCCGGGCATGTTCCACGCCACGGCCCGGTAGCCGGCGCTGGCGAGCGACTCCACCTGGGGTGCGAAGGTGAGATGGCCGCCGTCGGCATCGTGCAGCATGAGCACGGGCGGGCCGGCGCCGAGGGTGGTGAAAGTGGGAAGAAGAGCCATGGTGTTGCCCGCCAAGGGGCGCCCGGGTAAATGCCCCACGGCTGCGGGATCGCAGACGGCACACCATAATAGCCCTCGCCATCCCGCCCGCACCGCGTCCCCCCTCGTGAACAGTTCTCCACCCCGTCCTGCCATCGCCCGCTCGCCCAGCTTCTCCGCACGCGAGTTTCGTGACGCACTGGGCATGTTTGCCACCGGGGTGACCATCGTGACCGCGCGCAACGCAGCCGGCGAGCCCATCGGGCTCACGGCCAACTCGTTCAACTCGGTGTCGCTGGAGCCGCCGCTGGTGCTATGGAGCCTGTCACGCGCCGCTGCGTCGATGCCAGCCTTTGCCAATGGCTCCCACTACGCCATCAACGTGCTGGCCGCCGGACAGAAGGCCCTGGCAGAACGTTTTGCCGCGCGCGGCATTGACCGCTTCGCGGGGGTGGACCACCAGCCCGGCATCAGCGGGGCCCCGCTGCTGGCGGGGGCACTGGCCACGTTCGAATGCTTCAACCGAAGCCGCTACGAAGAAGGCGACCACGTGATCTTCGTCGGCGAAGTCGAGCGCTGCCGACACCATGCCGGCCTTCCGCCGCTGCTGTACCACGGCGGCCGGTTCTACACCGAACACCCTCTGTAGGCCGAACTCCCGCAGGGCAGCCCGCGCAGCCGCCCGCTTCGCACCCTGGCCTTCCTTCATTGCCATGCATATCCAGAGCATCAACATCGGCACCGCCAGGCGCTTGCGCATCGGCGAGCACCAAATCCTCACCGCGATCGGCAAAACGCCGGTGCCGGGCCCCATCACCGTGGGCCGGCTGGGGCTGGAGGGCGACGAGCAAGCCGATCTGAGCGTGCACGGCGGACTGGACAAGGCGGTGTACGCCTACCCGGCCGCCCACTACGCCTTCTGGCAGGCGCAGCGGCGCGAGCGCGGCATCAGCCCGCTGGACGACACGCTGCCGCCGGGCTTCATGGGCGAGAACCTCACGGTGGACGGCCTGCTGGAACACGAGGTGTATGTGGGCGACCGCCTGCACTTTCCCGACTGCGTGCTGCGCGTCACCGCGCCGCGCGAGCCCTGCTACAAGTTCAACGCGGTGATGGGGTTCGCCCAGGCGGGCCGCGCCATGGCCATCGAGGGCTGCTGCGGCTACTACCTCGCGGTGGAACAGCCCGGCACGCTGGCGGCAGGCCAGCAGGCCGTGCTGAAGCCGGGGCAGCGCGGCCTGAGCATCGCGCAGGCGTTCGCCGGAAAGTTCGCAAAGCACTCGCGCTAAAGCCCAACGAGCCAGGTGCCGCTGCCAACCGGCTTCCGCTCCTGGGCGTATTCGCACCTTTTGTGATGCGTTGTGGTCAAAAAGGGGCGGCTGCAAGGCGCCGAACGGAACCGAGGTGCAGCCCCAGCGAGGCATTGGCAATGCCGTGAATGGCTCTTTTGCTGGCAGCCTCAGGGGAATGGTGTGAAGACCGTGCCACTCGTCATTGCCTTCCTGACCAGGTTGCTTGCACCATCACGCACAAGAACTCGCGCGGATTCATGCGGTTCGCACCGGGAAAAATGTGTGAACAGACCTAGACCGTCACGGTCGTCCCGGTGTGGATCTCGGACAGCTTTTCGCCAAGCACTTCCTTCAGCACCGCATACGCCCTGTGTCCCGTGCAGTGGCCGGTCCAGTAGGTTTGAACCGGCTGCTGGAGCATGGTCCGGCCCAGTTCGACCATCTCTTCACGCGTACCGGCCATGGAGCGCGGGGACGGCATGCCCACGAGATGAAAGCCACCCATGACGCCCTTGATCCGGTCGCCAGGAAAGCGGCGCGCCACGGTTTCGACCATGTTGAGCACCCCGCTGTGGCCGCAGCCGGTGAAGACCACCAGGCCATCGTCATCGCGCAGGGCAAAGACGAGTTCGTGATTGAACGGGTCGTGCACGTAACCGCCGTCCTGCTTCAGGTACAGGTAGCGGTCGCCCTTGGGCAGCTCATAGGTGCGCGCCAACTCGGTGAAGATGTAGGCACCGGGCAGGATCTCTGTGAAATCGTCGACGAAGACGAAGCGATCCTGGTAGCGCTCCAGCAGGCCTTCCTCCAGCCCGATGTACCGGCTCACCACCCACAGCGCACGAAAATACTCCTGCCCCTGCGGCGGGTGGCGCAGATAGACCTTGGCCCGGGAGTTCGCCGCAAAAAAGGCCGGCAGGCCGCCGCCGTGGTCGAAGTGGTGGTGCGACAGCACCACGGCGTCGACCTGGGCCAGGTCAATGCCCAGGCGGGTGGCATTCTTCACCGCCGCCCCCGTGGCGCCCGTATCGAACAGGATGCGCTGGCCCCGGTGCTCGATGTACAGCGACAAACCGAACTCGGGCTCCAGATCCGGCTGGTCGTCGGATTTCTCGTTCTCGATCAAGGTCGTGACGCGCATGGTTCCCCCCGTTCAACGACTGTTCAGTGGAACCTTCATTCTGGGCTTCGGCACCCACCGTGCGCAAGCCCCAAGCTGCCGGCCTCTTAATTGCTCAACCGCGGTGGCAGATTCCCCAGCCCCCCGCTATTGAACCGTCATGCTCGGTACGCTGATCGGCCGCGCGTCTCTATGGGACCGTGTGGCCCACCGGTACAGGGGCAACTCCAGCAGCCGGTAGAGCAGCGAGCTCAGTCCCATACACGCAACGACAAACAAGCCAAAGCCCAGTTCACGCCATACAGGTGGCTGCAAAGCCAGGTAACCCCGAAGCCCGGTGGCATAAAAACCAATCAACAAAGGCAGGTGGCTGAGATACAAGGTGTAGGATGCATCGCCCAGTGCCACCGACCAGCGCCCTGCGGACCAGATTCTGTTTCTTTCGAGAAGCACTGCCAACATGATCAAACCCGCAGCGCCAGATCCAAAGGTGAATATCCGCCAAGAACCGTCGGTGGCGTGCATGAGATAGCCGGCGCCGAAGCCGACGAAGGCAGTGGCACCGCACAGCACCATCCACCAACGGCTTCGCAGGACATCACGATAGGCATATAGCAATACGCCAGCCAGAAACTCCGCAAGAAACATGGGAAGAATGGCGAATGGCTGTGCCAGACGAACATACATCCATACGACCAATGCAACCAAAGTGGCCCACGCTACTGCAACGCGTATCGGCGTGGGCACGGCAAACGACAGCGTGATGAGCAAATAGAAGACCAGCTCACATGACAAGGACCAACTGACATACAGCGCCAGCCGCGGTAGCTCGATGCTCGTCAGCAGAAAGGAATGCACCAGATCGATTCCCGCCAAAGCTTGCGGCTGGAACTTCCAAAGCAGTACCACCATCAAGGCGAAGAAGGGCCAGTATCCGAGATAGATTCGCAACAAGCGCCGGCGCAGAAACGTCCAGGCCTGGCCACCCGTGCGTGGCTTGGCAAACGTGGTGAGCGCGGCAACAAAGCCGCTGATCACGAAAAAGATATCCACCCCGGCAAACCCGATGCCCGCACTGAGGGCCTTGAACGAGACCGACGCTCCACCCATGGCGTCGTATTGCGCACTGGCGTGATGAAAGAAAACCAGGAGCGCGCCTACCGCACGCAACATTTGAATATTGCGCCAATTCTGCGTGTCAACAGGGGCACGCGGAAAGGGTGCCATAGGTCAGCGCACCGCGTCTGGCAGTTCGATCTTGACTTCGAGCACTTCGAGGTTGTCCTGGCGCTCCAGATGGACCTTGAGGTCTTCGGGGCTGATCTTGACGTATTTGGAGATCACGGCCACCAGTTCGCGCTGCAGGGCTGGCAGGTAGTCGGGCTCCGAGGCGTTGCGGCCATTGCGCTCGTGCGCCAGGATGATCTGCAGGCGTTCCTTGGCGACGCTGGCGGTTTTCTTTTTCTCGCCAAGCAGGAAGGAAAGGAAGGATGCCATGGCTACTTGCTCCCGAACAGGCGTTTGAAGAAGCCGGGCTTTTCGGCCTCGATAAAGCGCAAGGGCTTGTCCTGCCCCAGGAAGCGATCGATCACGTCCTTGTAGGCCTCGCTCACATCGCTGCCCTGGGCATGGATGGCGGGCGTGCCCTGGTTGGACGACTGCAGCACCACTTCCGACTCGGGGATCACGCCGATGAGCTTGATGCGCAGGATGTCCTGGATGTCCTCCAGGCTCAGCATCTGGCCGTCTTCCACGCGGCTGGGGTTGTAGCGCGTGATCAGCAGGTGCTCCTTGATCGGCTCGCCGCCTTCGATGGCGCGCTTGGTCTTGCTGCCCAGCATGCCCAGGATGCGGTCGGAGTCGCGCACCGACGACACCTCGGGGTTGGTCACCAGCAGGGCCTCGTCGGCAAAGTGCATGGCCATGAGGGCGCCGCTTTCGATGCCGGCGGGCGAGTCGCAGACGATGTACTCGAAACCCATCTCGGCCAGGTCCTTGAGCACCTTCTCCACGCCGTCCTGCGTGAGCGCGTCCTTGTCGCGCGTCTGGCTGGCGGCCAGCACGAACAGGTTGTCACACTGCTTGTCCTTGATGAGGGCCTGGTTCAGGTTGGCCTCACCGTGGATGACGTTGATGAGGTCGTACACCACGCGGCGCTCGCAGCCCATGATGAGGTCCAGGTTGCGCAGGCCGACGTCGAAGTCGATCACGGCGGTCTTGTGGCCGCGCAGGGCGAGGCCGGAGGCGAAGCTGGCGCTGGTGGTGGTCTTGCCCACGCCACCTTTGCCGGAGGTCACGACGACGATTTTGGCCATGTGTTGCTGATTCTCTGTGGGTTGATACGAACGGGGCCGGGGTCAGGCGAGCGGCTCGAACAAGAGCTTCTCGCCATCGAGCCGCACCTGTGCGGGCTTGCCGCGCACGTTGTCGGGCAGCTCGGTTTCGGTGGTGCGGTAAATACCCGCGATGGAGACGAGTTGCGGCTCCAGGCAGGTCGAAAAGATGCGCGCCTCGGTGTTGCCCCGCGCTCCGGCAATGGCTCGGCCGCGCAGCGGGGCATAGACGTGGATATTGCCGTCGGCAATCACCTCGGCGCCGAAGCTCACCACGGCCATCACCACCAGGTCGGCGCCGCGCGCATACACCTGCTGGCCCGAACGCAGGGGCTTGTCCACCACCACGGTGCCGGGGCCGGCCACGGGCACTTCGCGCACCACCTCGACCTCATGCACCACTTCACGAACGACTTCGCGCACCTCGGCTGCCGGGGCTTCGGCGCGGGCAGGCGGCGCGTCGGGTGCGGCGGCCAGGCCAGCAGCACGCGCTGACTCCATCTGGGCAGGGCTGCC
>NZ_ACQT01000062.1 GCF_000175235.1 Acidovorax delafieldii 2AN
GGGCCAGGCCCAGGCTCAGCGCGGCGCCCAGCAGGGCGCTCAGCGCCCGGCGGCGGGGCATTCCGGTGGGGTTCACAGTGGCTGGCTTGAAGGGTTGCATGTCTTGTCTCCTGGTTGTTGTAGTCGGGGGTGCAGGCCGCCGTGTCAGTCGGCGGTGATCTTGCGATCGCGGATGATGCGGCCCCACTTGCTGTATTCAGAGGCGATGAATTTGCCCAGTTCTTCGCGGGTGCTGGGCGATGCGGTCTGGCCGTGCTTGAGCAGGCTGTCACGCACCTCGGGGGTGTTGAGTACCTTCACCAGTTCGGTATTCCAGCGGTCCAGCAAGGGCTTGGGTGTCTTGGCCGAAGCCACGAAGGCGTACCAGTTCGTGGCGTTGAATCCGGGGAAGGTCTCGGCCACCGTGGGCACGTTGGGCAGGTAGGCAGGACGCGTCAGTCCGGTGGTGGCCAAAGGAATGAGCTTGCCCGACTCGATGTGGGGCAGTGCGGTGGGGGGCGCTGCATAAAACGCGGTCACGCGCCCTCCCAGTACGTCCTGCAGCGCAGGGGCGCCGCCCTTGTAGGGCACGTGCAGGGTGTCGATCTTGGCAACGTCGTTGAGCAGTTCGCCGGCCAGATGGGCCGCCGAGCCGGGGCCGGTGGAAGCAAAGTCGAACTTGCCTGGCTCGCGCCTGGCCTTGGCGACGAATTCGCCCAGGGTCTTGATGCCGGTGCTGGCCGGCACCACCAGCACGTTGGGGAAGCTCACGCCCATGGTGATGGGGGCCAGATCCTTCAGCGGGTCGTAGCGGACGCTCATGAAATGGGGTGCGATGCTGAGCGGGCCGATGGAGCCGAACAGCAATACCGAGCCGTCCGAGGGGCCCGTGGCCACCTGGGTGTGGGCCAGGTTGCCCCCCGCACCCGGCTTGTTGTCCACCACCACGCTCTGGCCGATGTTCTCGCCCAGCTTTTTGGCGATCAACCGCGCCGCGATGTCCGCTGAACCGCCTGCGGCAAAGCCGACCACCAGGGTCACGGGCTTCTTGGGAGGAAAGTCCTGGGCCTGGGCGGCCGTGTGGACCAGGGGGAGGCTGGTCGCCAGGGTGGCGGCCACGATCAGATGACGTCGTTGCATGGTGGATTCCAGAAGTGGCCGATGCACGGTCGGCCTTGCGAAAGGAAGCCAGTCTAGGTAGCACGCAATAATCTGTGAATTGCAATTTATGACGGGACTATTGCATGCTGCGCATCAAATTCGATCTGGGTGAACTGCAGGCATTCGTGGTCACCGCAGAGAAGGCGAGCTTTCGCCTGGCGGCCGAAGCCCTGTGCCTGTCGGCTCCAGCCCTGAGCCGCCGCGTCGAGCGGCTGGAGGTGGCTCTGGGCGTGCGGTTGTTGGAGCGCACGACCCGCAGCGTGGAACTGACCGCCGTGGGGCAGGAGTTTTTGCACGAGGCGCGCGCGGCCCTGGTGGGCCTGGACGAGGCGGTGCAGCGCGTGAACGACCAGGTCCATCTTCGCCGCGGACGAGTGGCGATTGCCTGCATCCCCTCGGTGGCGAGCCATCTGCTGCCCCGGGTTCTGCGGGCCTTTGCGGTGGCGCAGCCGGAGGTGCAGGTGCACGTCATGGACGAAAGCGCCAGCCAGGTGCTCGACGCCGTGGTGCGGGGAGACGCCGATTTCGGGCTGAGCTTTACCGGCAGCCAGGAGTCGGCACTGCGTTTCGAGGCGCTGATGCGCGAGCGCTATGTCCTGGCAATGCAGCGGGGGCACCGCTGGGCCGGGCGCAAGGATGTGGCCTGGGCCGAACTGGCGGGGCAGCGCCTGGTGTCCGTCTCACGCGACAGCAGCAACCGGCTGCTCTTGGACCAGGCCACGGCCGATCTGCCCCAGCAACCGGTGGCGTGGTACGAGTGCAACCACGTTGCCGGAGCGCTGGCCCTGGTGGAGGCCGGGCTGGGCCTGGCCGTGCTGCCGCAACTGGCGCTGCCGGCCGAGCACCCCCAGGTTTGCGGCGTGCCGCTGATCGAACCCGATCTCTGGCGTACGCTGGGATTGCTGCAGCGGCGCGACCGCGTGCTGGGCCCCGCTGCGGAAGCCTTGCGCCAGCGCCTGGTCCAGCTGCATGCAGGGGGTTGACGGGTGCGAGTGGGCACCAAACTCGGTCTGGCGTGAGGGCGTGAGGCCCCGGGCAGCCCGTCCATAGGTCAAAAGATGGTGGACTCCCAGCCCAGCCCAGCCCAGCCCGAGGCTGGCATGGTGATGCGCGCCACGCTGCACGTGGCTATTGCTCATTTATTGATAGCTTCTGACGACCGTCTGTAAAGGGCTGTGGTTCAGTAAGCCTTAAAAAGCGCGGCATGGACCGCATGCGGCCAGTGCCTGTTCAGCCGCCTCGGCCCCGTGCCCACCCGCGATGGCGCAGCCCACCCGTCGCAAGGCTCTGGGCGGCAACCGCGGGTTCGTCCAACGCGCAAAAAAACGGATGGGGTCAAGCCCCCGCGGAGGCAACGCTTGATTACCGCCACCTGGTGCACGGCAGCGCAGTCTGGCGCGCTGCGCGGGCCCCGGGCAGGGACGTGTCAATACACCAGCCGGTCTGGCTGCAGTTCCTGCAGGATGGTGGTGGCGATTTCTTCGATGGATTTCGTGGTGGTGGACAGCCAGCGGATGCCGGCGCGGCGCATCATGGCCTCGGCCTCGGCCACCTCGTGGCGGCAGTTCTCCAGGCTGGCGTAGCGCGAGTCGGGGCGGCGTTCGCTGCGGATTTCGGACAGGCGCTCGGGGCTTATCGTCAGGCCGAAGATCTTCTTGCGAAACTCCATCAGCGCGGGGGGCAGCTGGCGGCGGTCGAAGTCTTCGGGGATCAGCGGGTAGTTGGCAGCCTTCAGGCCATGCTGCATCGCCAGGTAGAGGCTTGTAGGGGTCTTGCCGCTGCGGCTCACGCCCACCAGGATCACGTCGGCGCCGGCGAGGTCGCGGTGGCTCTGGCCGTCGTCGTGCGCCAGGCTGAAATTGATGGCCTCGATGCGGTCGGTGTATTCCTTGCTGCGGCTCACGTCGCTGAAACGGCCCACACGGTGGTGCGACTTGATGCCCAGTTCTTTTTCGAGCGGGTGCACGAAGGTGCCGAACATGTCCAGCAGCATGCCCTTGCAGCCGTCCTGGATGACCTTGAGCACTTCCATGTTCACGAGCGTGGTGAAAACGATGGGCTTTTTGCCCTCCAGCTCGGCGGTGTGGTTGATCTGGCGCACCGCCTGGTGGGCCTTGTCCACGGTGTCCACGAATGGCAGGCGCACGCGTCGCGGCACGAGCTCGAACTGGGCCAGGATGGCGTTGCCGAATGTTTCGGCGGTGATGCCGGTGCCGTCAGAGACAAAGAATACGGTGCGTGAGTGCATGGGGGCCTTTTCAAGAGCGTCAGGCTGTCGCCAGTGCGGCACGCCTACAATTGTGTCAATTATCCAATTCTCACCATGCACCCGGTCGGCCCACAACCACAACGACAAAGCTGCAGCCCGTGCATGGCCGCTCGCCCAACGCTCCCAGGGGGCGGGCGCGCAGACCCGGTTTCAACTTCTGGAGCTTTCCCATGTCTGCACTTTTCAGCCCGACCGCCCTGGTCGTACCGTTTGAAAACCTGAGAATGACCGACGTCGAGGCGGTTGGCGGCAAAAACGCCTCCCTCGGCGAAATGATCTCGCAACTGCCGCACGGCGTGCGGGTTCCCACGGGCTTTGCCACCACGGCACACGCGTTTCGCGCGTTCCTGGCCCACGCAGGCCTGGCAGAGCGGATCAGCGCGAAGCTGGCCGCGCTCGATACCGAGGATGTGCGCGCCCTGGCCGCAGTGGGCGCCGAGATCCGCGCCATGGTCGAGGCCCAGCCTTTCCCTGCCGATCTGGAGCAGGCCATCCGCGAGGAATTCGCGCGCCTGTCTGCGGGCAATCCGCACGCCAGTTTTGCCGTGCGCTCTTCCGCCACGGCCGAAGACCTGCCCGATGCCTCGTTTGCTGGCCAGCAAGAGACATTTTTGAACGTGCACGGCATCGACGAGGTGCTGCACAAGATGAAGGAGGTGTTCGCCTCCCTCTACAACGACCGCGCCATCAGCTACCGCGTGCACAAGGGCTTCGCCCACGACGTGGTGGCCCTGTCGGCCGGTGTGCAGCGCATGGTGCGTTCCGATCTGGGCGCCGCTGGCGTGATGTTCACCATCGATACCGAATCGGGCTTTGAAGACGTGGTATTCATCACCAGCAGCTACGGCCTGGGCGAGACGGTGGTGCAGGGTGCCGTCAATCCCGACGAGTTCTACGTGCACAAGCCCATGCTCAAGGCTGGCAAGCAGGCCGTGATTCGCCGCAACCTGGGCAGCAAGCTCATCCAGATGGTGTTTGCCACCGCCGACGAGAAGGCCAGCACGGGCAAGCTCATCAAGACCACCGATGTGCCCACCGAGCAGCGCAACCGCTATTCGCTCACCGATGCCGATGTCGAGCAACTGGCGCACTATGCCGTGGTCATCGAACAGCACTATGGCCGCCCCATGGACATCGAATGGGGCAAGGACGGCGAAGACGGCCTGCTTTACATCCTGCAGGCCCGCCCCGAAACGGTGAAGAGCCAGGCCAAGGGCCAGGCTGAACTGCGCTACAAGCTCAAGGGCCACGGCGCCGTGTTGGCCGAGGGCCGTGCCATTGGCCAGAAGATCGGCACGGGCCCGGTCCGCATCGTGCACAACATCAGCGAGATGGACAAGGTGCAGCCCGGTGACGTGCTGGTGACCGACATGACCGACCCCAACTGGGAGCCCGTGATGAAGCGCGCCAGTGCCATCGTCACCAACCGCGGTGGCCGCACCTGTCACGCTGCCATCATCGCGCGCGAGCTGGGTATTCCGGCCGTGGTGGGCTGTGGCGACGCGACCGAGCGCCTGAAGGATGGCACGCTGGTCACGGTGAGCTGCTCCGAGGGCGACACGGGCAAGATCTATGACGGCCTGCTCGAAACCGAAGTGACCGAAGTGCAGCGTGGCGAGATGCCCCCCATCAAGACCAAGATCATGATGAACGTGGGCAATCCCCAGCTGGCGTTTGACTTTGCCCAGCTGCCGAATGAAGGCGTGGGCCTGGCGCGGCTGGAGTTCATCATCAACAACAACATCGGTGTGCACCCCAAGGCGATCCTGGACTACCCCCAGATCGACGCCGACCTGAAGAAAGCCGTGGAATCCGTGGCCCGTGGCCATGCATCGCCCCGCGCCTTCTACGTGGACAAGGTGGCCGAAGGCGTGGCCACCATTGCCGCCGCCTTCTGGCCCAAGCCTGTCATCGTGCGCCTGTCGGACTTCAAGTCCAACGAGTACCGCAAGCTCATCGGCGGCAGCCGCTACGAGCCCGAGGAAGAGAACCCGATGCTGGGTTTCCGCGGCGCTGCGCGCTACATCAGCGCAGATTTTGGCGAGGCCTTTGCCATGGAGTGCGAAGCGCTCAAGCGTGTGCGCAACGACATGGGCCTGACCAACGTGCAGGTGATGGTGCCGTTTGTGCGCACGCTGGGCCAGGCCGAGCGCGTGACCAAGCTGCTGGCCTTGCACGGCCTGCAACGCGGCAAGGACGACCTCAAGGTCATCATGATGTGCGAGGTGCCCAGCAACGCCATCCTGGCCGAGCGCTTCCTGGAGTTCTTCGACGGCTTCTCCATCGGCTCCAACGACCTGACCCAGCTCACCCTGGGCCTGGACCGTGACTCGGGCCTGGAGTTGCTGGCGCAGGATTTTGACGAGCGCGATCCGGCCGTCGAAACGCTGATCCACCAGGCCATCAAGGCTTGCCTGGCGCAGGGCAAGTACATCGGCATCTGTGGCCAGGGCCCCAGCGACCACCCTGACTTTGCACAGTGGCTGGCCAAGGAAGGCATCTCGTCGATCTCGCTCAACCCCGACAGCGTGATCGACACCTGGCAGCAACTCGCCCGTTGAGCGCAGCGGGGGCCGTTTTCAACCGTGTTTGCGAAGCACCACCGGATGCGGCCCCCGAAATCCGCCGAACCCGAACTGGCGGGCCCTTTTCCGCCAGACATGCACGACGCGCGCCACCTCTGGCTGAAGGCGGGGCTGCTCGTGTTGTGGGCCCTGGTGTCCTTCGTGGCCGCTTTCTTCGCCCGTGACCTGCAGGCCTGGGTGGTGCGTGGATGGCCCCTGGGTTTCTGGATTGCCGCGCAAGGGGCCGTGCTGATGTTCATCGCCATCGTCGTGGCCTATTGCTGGGCCATGAACCGCTTCGAGCGGCAGGACGCCGCGCGGACCAACGCGTCGGAGCCCCATGGCTGAGCCGACGCCCGGGCAGGGCGACGACGACAAGGCCTACCTGTGGCGCCTGCACCGCATCTTCACGCTTTATGTGGTGGGGGTGGTGGCGTTTCTGGCCCTGATGGCTTGGGCCGAGCAGCAGGGGCTGTCGAGGCACTGGATCGGCCCGATCTTTCTTTTTCTCACGGTGATGGTGTACGCGGGCATCGGCGTCTATGGCCGCACGACCGATCCCGAGGAATATTACGTGGCGGGCCGGCGCATTCCGCCTGTTTACAACGGCATGGCGGCGGCGGCCGACTGGATGAGTGCGGCGTCGTTCATCAGCCTGTCGGGTGCGTTGTATCTGCAGGGTTTTTCGGGCACGCCTGGCCAGTCGGGCGGTCTGGCGTACCTGCTGGGCTGGACGGGTGGTTTCTGTCTGGTGGCACTGCTGATTGCTCCACACCTGCGCGCCATGGGGCTGTACACCGTGCCCGATTTCTTCCACGTGCGCTTTGGCGGGCGCTGGCCGCGCATCATCGCCGCGCTGGCCGCGGTGCTGTGCTCTTTCACCTATGTGGTGGCCCAGATCTACGGGGTGGGCCTGATTGCCTCTCGCCTGACGGGGGTGCAGTTCGAGATCGGCATCATGCTGGGGCTGGGCGGCGTGCTGCTGTGCTCGTTTTTGGGGGGCATGCGCGCCATCACCTGGACGCAGGTGGCGCAGTACGTGGTGGTGCTGCTGGCCTTCCTGATCCCGGTGTCGTGGCTGGCCTACAAGCAGCTGGGCAATCCGCTCGCGCCCGTGGTCTACGGTGCCCAGCTTGGCAAGATTGCCGACATGGAAGAGCATCTGCTCGATTCGCCCGCCGAGCACCAGGTGGTGGTGGCCTACCTGCGCCGTGCACAGGATTACGAAGAGCGTCTCAAGGATGTGGAAGGGGCGCTGGAGCGCGAGCGCGAGAAAGGGCGTGAGCGCATCCGGGCCCTGCGCGCGCAGAATGCCGAGGTGGGGCTCATCGTGTCGGCCAGCCGCGAGCTGGTGGCGCTGCCGCGCGATGCGGCATCCGCCCGCGAGCGCTGGACGCGCGAGATGCGCGAGAACTACGAGCGCGCGCGTCCCCTGGGGGGGCTGCCGCTGCACAGCCAGGCCTATGCGGGCAACCCCGATGGCACGCCGCACGAGCGGGCCGAGTACGAACTGGCGCGCCGCAATTTTCTGGCGCTCATGTTCTGCCTGATGGTGGGCACGGCGGGGCTGCCGCACCTGCTCACGCGCTACTACACGGCGCCTTCCGTGGCCGCAGCACGGTCTTCGGTGGCGTGGTCGCTGTTCTTCATCGCGCTGCTGTACCTCAGCGCGCCGGCGCTCGCGGTGCTGGTGAAGTTCGAGGTGATGCAAAACCTCGTGGGCAGCAGCTTCGAGACCCTGCCCAACTGGATGGCGCAATGGGCCCGTGTGGACGCTTCGCTGCTATCGGTGGAGGACGTGAACGGCGATGGACTGGTGCAGTTTGGCGAAATCCGTCTGGGTGCCGACCTCATCATGCTCGCAACGCCTGAACTGGGGGGGCTGCCCTACGTGGTGTCGGGCCTGGTGGCGGCGGGCGGGTTGGCCGCGGCGCTGTCCACGGCCGATGGCCTGCTGCTCACCATCAGCAACGCGCTGGTGCGCGACCTCTACTACCGGGGCGCGCCGCGCGAGGCATCGCCCGAGCAGCGCGTCATCCTGACCAAGTTCACGCTGCTGTCCGTGGCGCTGGCGGCGGCGTTTGTGGCCGCGCTCAAGCCCTCAGAAATACTGCCACTGGTGTCGGCATCGTTTTCACTGGCCGCTTCGGCCTTTGTGCCGGTCATGGTGCTGGGCATCTTCTGGCGCGGCACGACGCGCCAGGGCGCGGTGGCCGGCATGCTGGCGGGGCTGGGCATTGCCGTGTACTACATGCTGTCGCATGTGCCCGCCATGCGCGCATGGGCAGGCTGGCTGCTGGCCGACGGCCTGTGGTTCGGAATCCAGCCCATTTCTGCCGGGGTGTTCGGCGTGCCTACCGGTTTGGTTGTGGCTGCGGTGGTCAGCCGCATCACGCGCCCGGCGCCTCCGTTGCCGGCCGTGCGCTCGGAAATGTGACGTCAGGCCCCACAGCGCGGGCTGTTGCAGCGTTCTGCCGAGCCGGCATAGCACCTGAACCAAGCAGTTTTTGGAATCAGCATACCCGCAGCGTGGCACATTCCGCACCAGGGACATGCCATGTGCTTCGGCATTGCCGCAGGCCTTCAGCGGAAGCCTGCGGGGCGGGCAGAAACCCGCATTCCCAAGGGTTGGCAAACATGCGAGACTGTTTCAAAAGGTTGCGACCACCGCCGGTGCCGCGCAACCGTTGCTTTGAAGGAGGCGCATGCTACTGGTTAAAACCCAAGCTGGACAGGAGGCCCTCAAGGATCGGCACGGTGGCCTGACGTCGCGCCAGCGCACGGCATTCATCCTGTTCGATGGCAAACGAACCACCGCGGATGTGCTGGCAGCCACCTCCGCCATGGGCATCGCGCAGGCGGATGTGCAGGCCATGATCGATCAAGGGCTGCTCGCGCCAGCGGCGGGGCAGGCGGCAGCCCCCTTGGATTTTGCCTCGGTGGGTGAGGCATCGCCAGCGCTTGAGCTGTCGGACGAAATCAGCGGCCGCTCGGCCATGGAGCGTTACCAGGCTGCCTACCCCATCGCCACTGAATTGACCTCGGGCATGGGCCTGCGCGGCTTTCGCCTGAATCTGGCGGTGGAGGGCGCTGGCAGCTTCGACGATCTGGCTGCGCTGGCACCCAAGATCCGCGAGGCGGTGGGGGACGCCAAGTTCGCCCGGCTGGAGCAGGCCCTGTTCGGTTGATGCCTGCCATGGTGCGCAACTGGCGCGCCACGGTCATTGGACGCACATTTCGCGCATGCCTTTGGCAGGGTGATCTGGTGGGCTGGGCTTATGCAGAGGCACTGCGTCAAATACCCAATGCCGAGCATGGAACGTCGAACGTCGATGGCCACCGGTCTCGTACGCCGGCTGGTCACGCTGCATGCAAAAAGAGATTTTGTGGCCAGCAACAAAAAAGCGGCCTTAACGGCCGCCTTGGGAGAGTGCCAGGGGGGCCCGCTCAGCGCACGCCCAGCAGTTCCACGTCGAACTTCAACGTGGCGTTGGGGGGGATCACGCCGCCCGCGCCGCGCGCGCCGTAGCCCAGAGCCGCCGGGATGATCAGCGTGCGCTGGCCGCCGATCTTCATGCCCTGCACGCCTTCATCCCAGCCCTTGATGACCATGCCCGCGCCCAGCGAGAAAGCGAAGGGGTCATTGCGGTCGCGGCTGGAGTCGAACTTGGCGCCTTGCTCGCCGTCCTTGTAGAGCCAGCCGGTGTAATGCACCGTCACCTGGTTGCCCTTGGTGGCTTCGGCACCGGTGCCCACGGTGGTGTCTTCGTATTGCAGGCCGGATGCGGTGGTGGTCAGTGCCATAAAATTCCTTGTTTGCTATTGAATAAATAGCTTCCTGCGCAGGTGGATAGCGCGCCAGAAGCTGTTTCTGAACCTGAGGGGCAGACCCGCCCCGACCTGTGCCGGAGGGGTGCGCGCCGCGCTGGCCTCGCAGCCTTATTTCTTGGCGCGGCCGGCCACCCAGCGGGTGGCGAAAGCCTGCACGTCGCTCAGGCGCTTGAGCAGGTCGGAGCCTGATGGCGTCACGGTGTAGCCGTCGCTGCCGTGGTCGACAAAGCCGGCTTCGCGCAATTCCTTGATGCGGGTGTTCAGCGTGTTGGGCGTGATGCCGCCCACGCTGTCCTGCAGCAAGCGGAAGGTTTGCGGGTGCCCATCTCGCAGGGCCCACAACACGCGCAGTGCATAACGGCATTCGAGCCGTTCAAACAACTGGTTGATGGCGGCATTTTCTTTGGAGCTCATGGCTGCTTCTCCTGGCGCGAGTGTTGGGTCAAAGTTCGGGCGGCGCCCGGGCGCCGTCTGCGATGGGCGCTGCGACTATAGCGCGGAACCTATTTTGCTACAAGTTTGGTAGCTCAAAACGCATGAGGCACAGGCGCCGCATCCGGAAAAGCCCTAAATCATTACAAAGTGTTGCATGCGGGCCACGCGGCCATGGCCGCGCGATCTGTGGGCGCAGCGGCGCGCTGCGCACTGGAATCGGACAGGCCCCGGCAACGGGCCCGCACTCGCAGTTACCTCGCAGCGCCTGCGGTGGGCGACAGGGCAGGGCCACGCATCCGAGCGTTGCAGGGCCGTTGCGTTGGTCGGGTTTTGCACCCCCGGCAGGCGCAGCAATGGACGGGGGTCAGTCGGCGGAATTGGCGGCTGCAATGGCTCCACGGGGCGTGCGCAACGCTCGCAATCAGGCGGGCACTGCAGCGCGCTCCGCAAGGGCCAGGTGGTCCACCAGCAGCCGCGCGCACGGGCTCAGTCCGTGGCTGCTGCGATAGCAGATCGCAAAGCGCCGCTGCGCCCAGCCGTCACTCAGCGCAATGATGCGCACCGGCGCCGTGCGCGCAAAGGGCTCGGCCACTTCGCGGGGCACCACGCTGATGGCAAGGTTGGCGCTCACCACGCGCAGCGCTGCATCGAAATTGGACACCAGGACCCGGTGCGCCAGTGTTTTGCCCTGCACGGCTGCCGCCCGTGCCAGCAGCACCTGGACGGCGCTGAGCGCCGGCATGCTGACGAACTCGTGGCCCAGCACGTCGGCAAACGAGACCGACATGGCTCGCGCCACGGGGTGGTTTTCATGGGCCACGATGGCGAGGTGGTCGCTGCGGTAGGCGCAGGTTTCCAGCCCCGACAGGTCGGCGGCATCCCAGCAGATGCCGATGGATGCGCTGCCGTCGCGGATGCCTTGCACCACGTCCGGGCTCACGCGCTCTTCCATGCTCACCTGGATATCCCGGTGGGCCGGTTGTTGCAGGAATGCAGCCACGTCGTCGGCCAGCGATTCGGCCATCACCGAGGCCGTCACCAGCATGCGCACGTGGCCCCGGATACCGGTGGCGTAGGCAGCCATGTCGCGCTCGATCTGGCCTACGCTGGCCAACATGGTGCGCGCGTGTTCCAGCAAGGTCTCACCTGCCGGCGTGGGTGCCACACCGCGCCGCTTGCGTACCAGCAGTGCGGTGCCTACGGTGTCTTCGAGCTGGGCCAGGCGCTTGCTGATGGCCGAGCCGACGATGGCCTCCTGCTCGGCCACGCGGGTGATGCTGCGCTGCTCGCAGACGGCGGCAAAGAGCCGCAGGGTCAGCAGGTCAAGGTTGCGCACGGCATGGTGGGTTGTGTTTTTCCATTTGGGAATCTTAGGCGTTCCTGAATGTATTTTCTGATGGTGCTGGGAATTTCTAGAATTCGTCAGACCCATCCACCAAAGACATTCATGTCCCCATTTTTTCCATCGTTGCCCACAAAGCCCGGCCCCGGCAGGGCGGTTGTCCGCGAAGTCGGGCTGCGCGACGGCCTGCAGAGCATTGCCACTGTGCTGCCCACGGCCCGCAAGATCGAGTGGCTCGATGCGGCCTATGCCGCCGGCCAGCGCGAGATCGAGGTGGGGTCGTTCGTGCCGGCGCGCCTGCTGCCGCAACTGGCCGACACCGCCGAGGTGCTGGCCCATGCCCAAACCCTGCCGGGCCTGCGGGCCTCGGTGCTGGTGCCCAACTTCAAGGGCGCCGAGCGCGCACTGGAGCACGGGGCCGACCTGATGGTCGTGCCGCTGTCCGCCAGCCATGCCCACAGCCTGGCCAACCTGCGCAAGACACCCGATGAGGTGGTGGCGGAGGTCGCCCGCATCCGTGCCCAGCGCGACGCCACCGGCAGCCGCACCCTGATCGAGGGTGGGGTGGGCACGGCCTTTGGCTGCACGCTGCAAGGTGAGGTGGCCGAAGGCGAGGTGCTGCGGCTCATGCAGGCCCTGCTCGATGCCGGGGCCGACCGCGTCAGCCTGGCCGATACCGTGGGCTTTGCCGACCCCGCCAGTGTGCAGCGCCTGTTTGAAAAGGCCCGCGCCCTGGTGGGCGAACGCCTGTGGTGCGCCCACTTTCACGACACCCGTGGCATGGGGCTGGCAAATGTCTACGCGGCCTGGCAGACGGGCATTGCGCGCTTCGACGCGTGCCTGGCAGGCATTGGTGGCTGCCCGCACGCCCCCGGCGCCAGCGGCAATGTCGCAACCGAAGACCTGGCCTTCATGCTGGAGCGCATGGGCGTGGACACCGGCATCGACGTGCCGGCGCTGCTCGTTCTGCGCCAGCGCATGGCCGATTGGCTGGCGGGCGAAACCCTGCATGGCACGCTCTGGCAGGCAGGGTTGCCGCGGGCACTGGCCGCCGCCGTGGCAAACGCTCCTGCCACCTTGACTGCACAGCCCTTGTGAATCCCGTATCGTGATCCCCATGACTTTTGATCATCCGTCTTCCGCCTCGCCTGCCTCTTCCGCTTCGCCCGAGTCCGCTTCGCGTCCCTTGCCCCTGGCGGGCTTGCGCGTGATCGAATTCACCCACATGGTCATGGGCCCCACCTGCGGCATGGTGCTGGCCGACCTGGGCGCCGAGGTCATCAAGGTCGAGCCCGTGGAGGGCGACCGCACGCGCCACCTTCTGGGGGCGGGCGCGGGCTTCTTTCCCATGTTCAACCGCAACAAGAAGAGCATCGCCATCGACTTGCGCAGCCCCGCAGGGCTGGAAGCGGCGCGCAAGCTCGCGGCCTCGGCCGACGTGGTAGCCCAGAACTTCAAGCCGGGCGTGATGGCGAAATACGGGCTCGACTATGCGGCGCTGAGCCAGGTGAACCCGCGCCTGGTCTACGTGAACCACACCGGCTTCCTGCCCGGGCCGTACGAGCACCGCACGGCGCTCGACGAGGTGGTGCAGATGATGGGCGGCCTGGCCTACATGACCGGGCGCCCCGGCGACCCCTTGCGCGCGGGCACCAGCGTGAACGACATCATGGGCGGCATGTTTGGCGCCATCGGCGCCATGGCGGCGCTGATGCAGCGCGGCATCACCGGGCGCGGGCAGGAGGTGGATTCGGCCTTGTTCGAAAACAACGTGTTCCTGGTGGGGCAGCACATGATGCAGTACGCCGTCACCGGCCAGCCCGCCGCCCCCATGCCCGACCGCATCTCGTCGTGGGCGCTGTACGACGTCTTCAGCGTGAAGGACGACGAGCAGATCTTTCTTGCCGCCGTGAGCGATGCGCAGTGGACCACCTTCTGCGATGCCATGGGCTATGCCGACCTCAAGGCCGATCCGCTCCTGGCCACCAACAACGACCGCGTGCGCGCCCGTTCCACGCTCATGCCCGACCTGCGCCGCCGCCTGGCCTCGCACAGCGCCGCCGAACTGGCGGCCATTTTTGAAAAGCACGGCCTGCCGTTTGCCCCTATCTCACGCCCCGAGCAGCTGTTCGATGACCCCCACCTGAACGCCACTGGCGGCCTGGTCGACATCACGCTGCCCGACGGCGAGCGGGCAGGGCAGACGGCGCGCACCACGCTGTTCCCGCTGCGCATGGACGGCCAGCGGCTGGGGGTGCGGCTGCAACCACCGGTGCTGGGGCAGCACACGGCCGAGCTGATGGAACAGTTGGGCTACTCGCCGGAGCAGGTGCTGGCGCTACAGGCCGAGGGCGCCGTCGCCTGAGTGGCCCTGGCGCAACGGGTCCACCAGGTCCATGCGCCGGGTGCCTATCGGCAACGCCGCCCCGGCAGCCGCACTGCGATGGCGTGACATAGAAAACGACAGAGACAACGACGGAGACAAACCATGAAGCATCTGCCCTCTCTTCAAATTTCGGCCCCCGCTCCGCGCGGCCACGGCATTGTCCGCCGCACCCTGCTGGGCAGCGTGGTGGCCGGCGCCTTGGCGCCCGCGCTGGCATGGGCCCAGGGCTCCGACAAGCCGCTGCGCATGGTGCTGCCCGTGAGCGCAGGCTCGGGCGTGGATGGCGTGGCCCGCGTGATTGCCCCCAGCCTCGGCAAGGCCCTGGGGCGTCCGGCGGTGGTCGAGAACTACCCGGGCGCGGGGGGCATCACGGGCACCTCGATGATCGTCAAGGCGCCCAGGGATGGCTCGGTGCTGGGCATGGTGTCGAACAACCATGTGGTGAACCCCAGCGTGTTCAAGAACATTCCCTATGACGCCGTGGACGACATCACGCCCATCACCATGATCGGCGCCACGCCATTCGTGCTGGTGGCCCATCCGTCGGTGGCCGCCAGGAACGTGCGCGAACTGGTGGCCCTGGCCAAGGCACAGCCCGGGGCATTGAACTACGGATCGTCGGGCAACGGCACCATCCTGCACCTGGCCGCTGAGATGTTCGTGCACGAAGCCCAGGTGGACATCAAGCACATTCCCTACCGGGGCATGGGTCCGCTGACGGCTGATGTGCTGGGCGGGCAGATCCAGATGGCGTTCATCGCCATTGCGGTTGCGGCACCCCACGTGAAGGCGGGCGCGCTGCGGGCCATCGGTTTGTCGTCCAGCACCCGCTCGCCGCTTCTGCCCGAACTGCCGACGATTGCCGAGCAGGGCCTGCCGCAGTATGTGCTGGACGGATGGGTGGCCGTTGTCGGGCCAGCCGGCCTGCCCAAGGCCGAGGTCGAGCGCGCCTACCAGGGGGTGCGCAGTGCCGTGGCGGTGCCGGAAGTGCGCGATGCCCTGCTGGCGCAGGGCTACCAGTTGAACAGCCCGCCCCCCGACGCTACGGCCGCGTTCTTCCGCACCGAAGTCGGCCGCATGGCCAAGCTGGTAAAGCAAGCGGGTCTGAAGCTCGATTGAATACTCTTGAATAGATAGCAAGAAAACCATACTGGAAAAGCGCCACAGCCTATTTTCTTAAGAATCCGTAGAAACGAGAGCCACCGCTGCTCGAGTCCTTGCGCGCGTTCGTTGAAGTGGCATGTGGGGGGGGCGCAGGTCCGGCGCTGCGAGGCGATGTTGGCGCGTTGTTCATGCGGCCGGTCTGCAGCGGCAGGATGGCAAAGACCGGAAGGGGCCGGGGGGCGGGCCTTGCATGCAGTGCCCGCCGCCCGCCCGCCCGGCGGCGGGCACTGCGGCGCGCGCCTGCGAATGCGTGTGATTCGAGCCGGGTGCGGTGTCCGTTCGAATGCTCTGGTTGCGGGTTGCGGGTTGCGGGTTGCGGGTTGCGGGTTGCGGGTTGCGCCCCAGCGCACCCGGTACGCCCGCTTTGGCAGGGCGACAGGCCACAGGCCGGCTTGATTCATCCAAGGTGCCGCGATGGGCGCGCAAGGCGGGGCTGCGCCTGCTGCGGGCGGGGGCCCCGTGCGACCTCCGCGAAACCTGCCCGAGCCGCTTCCGTGAGCCTGCTGTTCGACCACGCTCCCCGCAGGGCACTCCGGCCCCGCCGAGCCCGCCCAGGTCCGGCCCAAATACCACGGAGCGATTGCCCAAAAAAATGCCCCAGCACCGTGGCGGTGGCTGGGGCGTTGGCACGAGGTCCTGTCCCGCCCCTGGCGAGGGGCGGCGGTTCGCTTACAGCGAATCGATGAAGCTGCGCAGCTTGTCCGAGCGCGAGGGGTGCTTGAGCTTGCGCAGCGCCTTGGCTTCTATCTGGCGAATGCGCTCGCGGGTCACGTCAAACTGCTTGCCCACTTCTTCCAGCGTGTGGTCGCTGGTCATTTCGATACCGAAGCGCATGCGCAGCACCTTGGCTTCGCGAGGGGTCAGGCCATCGAGGATGTCCTTGACCACGTCGCGCAGGCCGGCCTGCATGGCGGCTTCGATGGGGGCGGTGTTGGCGCCGTCCTCGATGAAATCGCCCAGGTGGCTGTCGTCGTCGTCGCCGATCGGCGTTTCCATGGAGATCGGCTCTTTGGCGATCTTCATGATCTTGCGGATCTTGTCCTCGGGGATCTCCATCTTGGCCGCCAGGATGGACGCATCGGGCTCAAAGCCAAACTCTTGCAAGTGCTGGCGGCTGATGCGGTTCATCTTGTTGATCGTCTCGATCATGTGCACCGGGATGCGGATGGTGCGCGCCTGGTCGGCAATGCTCCTTGTGATGGCCTGACGGATCCACCACGTCGCATAGGTCGAGAACTTGTAACCGCGGCGGTATTCGAACTTGTCCACCGCCTTCATCAGGCCGATGTTGCCTTCCTGGATCAGGTCCAGGAACTGCAGGCCGCGGTTGGTGTACTTCTTGGCGATCGAGATCACGAGGCGCAGGTTGGCCTCGATCATTTCCTTCTTGGCATCGCGCGAGGTGGCTTCACCTTCGTTCATGCGCTTGTTGATGCCCTTGAGTTCGGCCAGCGGCACCACGACGCGCGACTGCAGGTCGGCCAGCTTCTGCTGCAGATCCTGGATGGGCGGAATGTTGCGCGCCATGACGGCCGACCATGGCTTGCCGGCGGCCGCCTGCTTTTCCACCCACTTGAGGTTCAGCAGGTTGGGCGGGAAATCCTTGATGAAGGTTTCCTGGGGCATGCCGCACTTGTCCACGATGATGCGGCGCAGTTCGCGCTCCTTCTTGCGCACATCGTCCACCTGGCCGCGCACCATGTCGCACAGCTTCTCGATGGTCTTGGCCGTGAAGCGGATGGTCATCAGCTCTTCCGACAGGGCTGTCTGGGCCTTCACGTAGGCGGGCGTGCCGTAGCCTTCCTTGTCGTAGACCTTGTGGACCTTCTCGAACAGCTCGCGCAGCTTGTCGAAGCGCTCGAGCGCCTGCTTCTTGAGTTCTTCGAGCTTCTTGGTCAGCGCCTTGGAGCCGCCCTTGCCGTCGTCATCGTCGGCTTCGTCGAACTCGTCAAAGTCTTCTTCGGCCACATAGTCGTCGGCCTCATTGGGGTTGGAGAAGCCGTCCACGATGGTCGAGATGACGACCTTGCCCTCGCGGATTTCCTCGCCCATGTTCAGGATCTCGGCGATGGTGGCGGGCGATGCGCTGATCGCCTCCATCATGGCCATCAGGCCGCCTTCGATGCGCTTGGCGATTTCGATTTCGCCTTCGCGCGTCAGCAGCTCCACGGTGCCCATTTCGCGCATGTACATGCGCACGGGGTCGGTGGTGCGGCCGAATTCGCTGTCTACGGTGGACAGCGCGGCTTCGGCGGCTTCTTCGGCTTCTTCCTCGGTGGCGCCGCTGGGGGCGTTGTCGGTGATGATCAGCGCCTCTGCGTCGGGCGTCTGCTCGTACACGGCCACGCCCAGGTCGTTCAGCGTGGTGATGACGGCCTCGAGGGTTTCGGCATCGACCAGCTTGTCGGGCAGGTGGTCGGAGATTTCAACGTGCGTGAGGTAGCCGCGCGTCTTGCCGAGCTTGATCAGGGTCTTCAGGCGCGAGCGGCGCTTGGCGAGGTCTTCCTCGGACAGGACAGTCTCGTCCAGGCCGAATTCCTTCATCAAGGCCCGTTCCTTGGCCTTGCTGATCTTCATGCGCAGCGGCTTGACCTTTTCGGCCGTGGGGGCGGCTTCGGCCTCGGGCTCGGCTTCGCCTTCGAGGTCGGCTTCGATGTCGGACAGGTCTGCGTCGTCACCGCCTTCTTCACCAGCCGCCTTGGGCTTGCGGCCCCGCTTGGCCGGCGCCTTGGCCTCGGCGCTGCCGGCAGCCTTGGCCGGGCGGCCGGGGCGCTTCTTGGGGGCTTCGTCGCCCTCGGGCGTGGCGGCCTTGGCGCGGGCAGGCTTCTTCTTCAGCAATTCATCGGCGGCTTTGGTCAACTCGGCAGAACTTTTCACGGACACAGTTTTCACTTTCTTGGCTGCCGGGGCAGGGGCGGAGGCTGCGGCCTTGGTGGGCGCGACCTTGGCCGTTGCTTTGGCGGCGGTTTTGGAAACAGCCTTCGCAGCGGGGCCTGGGGCAGGCTTGAGCGGCTTCGCGGACTTTTGAGCGGGCATGTGCAACCTCAGAATCAAAAACGGACACAAAGAAAACGCAAGCGCCACAGATCCCGGCGCGGGTGGCACT
Organism: Acidovorax delafieldii 2AN; assembly: GCF_000175235.1. GTDB lineage: Bacteria > Pseudomonadota > Gammaproteobacteria > Burkholderiales > Burkholderiaceae_C > Acidovorax > Acidovorax delafieldii_B. Next base: position 18,238 of record NZ_ACQT01000062.1, read on the forward strand.
GCAAAAGCGGGGCTGATGCAGCTGGAGGGCGAACCTCAGGGGCAAGATGTCTGGGCGAACATTTGGTGTGCAGTCCTTGCGATAAGTGGGCCCATCAGCGCATAGGTGCGCGTTTGTCACGGTGGCCCGGCTCGGAGGTGCTGCTGTCGCTCTTGCCGATAAACCCTACATTATACCGGGCGGGGCCATTTCAAGGGCTGCGGGGAGCAATGCCTTGCAGCGCGATGCGCCGCTGCTCCAGCGCGCGGTAGCGCTCAAGTGCTGTCGGATCCTGGGCTGCCTGCTGGATCAGGGCCTTTTGCTGCGCCTTGATGTTTTCGACGAGCATGCGGTTGAGCAGGTCGCGCAGCTCCAGCCGCAGCTCGTGCAGGTCGCCCTCGGTCTGGGCGTGCGATCCGGTCATCACCTTCACCGCCAGGTCTTCACAGGGGTGGCCGCGCAGGCTTTCGCGCAAGAGGGCCCAGGCCCGGGGGCCGTGCTCGTGGAACTGTCCCTCCAGCCATACGAAAAGCGGGCCGTGCGGGGCAGGCTGGGTGCCCAGAGCGGCGTGGTCTTCAGGGGTGAGCTCTTCCAGAAACGCCATGTGCGACAGCAGCAGCCGTGCGGCGTGGTCGGCTCGGCTGGCGCTGGGCGTGCCCGGCAGGCGCGGCTGGGGGGGCCAGGGCGCGGCATCCTTTTTCTTCCACCCGCCCTTCCAGTCTCCGTTCTTGCGGAAGGGGGGCCTGCGCTGCGTGCCATAGCCGCCCTCGCCGTGCGGCTGCCAGCCCGGATCGTCGGATGCCCCCCAGGGCGGCTCGTCGGCCG
>NZ_ACQT01000061.1 GCF_000175235.1 Acidovorax delafieldii 2AN
GCTGCTGGGTCGCTCGCCGCCGCTGCCGGAGCGGGCGCCGAGGGCGATATTACCCGCGGTGAAAGGCTCGGCACCGGCGGAATTTTGGGGGGGTTAGGGCGGTTGGGGTTGGCCTCGGCAGCGGCAGGAATCTGCGCCAGCTTGCGCGGCGACACCGGCTTGAGCGCAGTGGCTGCGCCATGCGGCTTGGGTGCGGCGCGTGCCGCCAGCCTGCGTTTTTCTTCTTCGCTCAGCGCCTGGTAGGCCTGCCACTGGGCCAGTTTGTTGTCGCGGGCAAGGCGATTGGAGTCGGCGTAGTTCAGCCGCGCCTGGTTGCGCTGCTGGGCGCTGAGGCTGGCCCATTCCGTCATGCGGCTGTGCAGCTTCTCCTGCTCCTGTTCCGGCAATGCCGCGAAGCTCTGCGCCAGGGCCAGCCAACGGCGTTTTTGCACTTCGCTGAGCAGCGCCCACCGTTCCGCCAGCGGATACAAGGCCAATTTCTGGGGCGTGGTCAAGACTTCCCAGCCGGGGCCGGCGGGCGTTTGCTGAGCAGGATTGGCGAATGAGCCGGGTGCGTTCTTGCCGCCGGATTTGGGCGCCAGTGCCGCCACGGGCGGCAGGGTGCCTGGCGCCATGCGCACCTGGTTGAGCACCGCCACTCCACCTGCGACGAGCGCGCCTAAAAGCACCAAAGCCAGCACGAAGGCTGGCATGGCGGGGCGGGCGTCAGGGGGATTTATCGGCATGCAGCAAGCCAGGTCAATCAGTTACCGCCTGTGTTGGTGGTTTTCAGGAATTGCACGAAGCCCGGGTCCGAATAAGCGGCCGGCGGCAGTTCGTCGGTCAGCAGGGCCGCATCGACTTCGGCCACTTCGTTGGTCCCGTTTTCGTCCTGGGCGGTGTTGATCACGACCAGCCCGACCAGCAAGGCCATCACAGGGATTGCGGACACCAGGGCGTTCCACCAGCCGCTGTGCTCGCCGCCACCTCCCAGCATTGCCGTGTTGCCCGAATGCACCACAGCGGGTGCAGGCGCTGCGCGCCGCACCTGCACGGTGACCTTGCGCTTGGAAAGCGCCTGCATGCGGGCCGCGCGCAGCCGCTCTGAAATGTCGTACGGCAGATCGTCCGTTGCGCTGGTCAACCGTGCGGTAACGCGGCGGGCGAAGCGATCTGCAGCCATTTCGGGGGTGAGTGGGGTGGCAGTGTTCATGGTTCGATTCCTTTTGCCTTCAGTGCCTTGCTGAGGGTCTGTACTGCACGAAAACAGTGCGTCTTGACGCTGCCTTCGGAGCAGCCCATGGCGGCAGCTGTTTCTGCAACATCCATTTCTTCCCAGTAACGCATCAGAAACGCTTCCCGTTGACGAGCCGGCAGTTCCTGGATCTCTGCCTCGATGTCCTTGAATATCTGGGCGCGACGGACCAGATCCTCGGCGCTCTCGGCCCGCTCGCCATTGTCGGGCCCTGCATAGGCTTCGAGCAGATCAAATTCCGTGCCATCTTCTGCAGGCCCGTCGAAGTCGCTCATGTTCGAAAACAGTGCATTGCGGGTCTTCTGGCGACGGAACCAGTCCAGCGTGCAGTTCGACAGAATGCGCTGGAACAGCATCGGCAACTCGTCAACAGGCTTGTCTCCGTAATGCTCGGCCAGCTTGAGCATGCTGTCCTGAACGATGTCCAGGGCCGCTTCCTCATTGCGGACGTGGTAAAGCGAGCGCTTGAAGGCGCGCTTTTCTACGTTTTTGAGGAAGTCGGAGAGTTCTTGTTCAGTTGCCAAGAGAGATCAGCCCGTGAGGGTTGAGTGCCCGCAAAAAAGCGCCGGGCAGCACGTCAGGGCGCGAATTATCGCATTGGGCACCGATTTTTCGGCAAATGGCTGGTTTTGTGCGTGTTGCAGTGCGATAATTTCCATTGCAATTCAAAAGGCAAACGGGTCACGGTCCGGCGCGGCAATCATCCCGCCCATGTCCTTGGCCTCAAGTTCCAAGCTGGCTTCACGAGAGCGCGTGCAAGGAGCACCCAAGGTTTTTCGTCAGAGAAATTCACAAAGGTTGATCATGGAAATCTCCAAGGCTGAACTCACATCGGCAGCCGCCGCCTCTCACGGCAACTCTCACGCTCCCGGCTCGCAGGACCTCATGGGTTCTGAAATCCTCGTCAAATCGCTGCAGGCCGAGAATGTGCAGTACATCTGGGGCTACCCCGGTGGCGCGGTTCTCTACATCTACGACGCGCTCTACAAGCAAGACACCATCCAGCACGTGCTGGTGCGCCATGAGCAGGCTGCCGTGCATGCCGCCGACGGCTATGCGCGCGCCACCGGCGACGTGGGCGTGGCGCTGGTGACATCGGGTCCCGGGTTGACCAACGCGGTGACCGGCATTGCCACGGCCTACATGGACAGCATTCCCATGGTCATCATCTCCGGCCAGGTGCCCACGGCGGCCATCGGTCTGGATGCATTCCAGGAATGCGACACGGTGGGCATCACGCGCCCCATTGTGAAGCACAACTTCCTCGTCAAGGACCCGCGCGATCTGGCGATGACGCTGAAAAAGGCGTTCCACATCGCTCGCACCGGACGACCTGGTCCCGTGGTGGTGGACATCCCGAAGGATGTGTCTTTCAAGAAGGCGGCCTACAACGGTTACCCCCAGAGTGTGGAAATGCGCTCCTACAACCCGGTGCGCAAGGGCCATGGCGGCCAGATCCGCAAGGCGCTGCAACTGCTGCTGGCTGCCAAGCGCCCCTACATCTATACCGGCGGCGGCGTGCTGCTGGGCAATGCCACCAACGAGCTGCGCACGCTGGTGGACATGCTGGGCTACCCGGTCACGAACACACTGATGGGCCTGGGCGCCTACCCCGCGTCGGACCGCAAGTTCCTGGGCATGCTGGGCATGCACGGCACCATCGAAGCCAACAACGCCATGCAGAACTGCGATGTGCTGCTGGCCGTGGGCGCGCGCTTCGATGACCGCGTGATCGGCAACCCCAAGCATTTCGCGCAGAACGACCGCAAGATCATCCACGTGGATATCGACCCGTCCAGCATCTCCAAGCGCGTGAAGGTCGACATCCCGATCGTCGGCGACGTGAAGGATGTGCTCACCGAACTGATCTCCATGATCCGCGAGAGCAGCACCCGGCCGGATGCCGGTGCCCTGGCCGCATGGTGGGACACCATCGAAGGCTGGCGCAAGCGCGATTGCCTGAAGTACAGCATGGGCAGCGGCGACGTGATCAAGCCCCAGTACGTGGTCGAGACGCTGTGGAACATGACGAAGGACGCGGACACCTACATCACGTCCGACGTGGGCCAGCACCAGATGTGGGCGGCGCAGTATTACCGCTTCGACGAGCCGCGCCGCTGGATCAACTCCGGCGGCCTGGGCACCATGGGTGTGGGCATTCCCTACGCCATGGGCATCAAGCTGGCCAAGCCGCAATCGGAAGTGTTCTGCATCACCGGCGAAGGCTCGGTGCAGATGAACATCCAGGAGCTGTCTACCTGCCTGCAGTACAACACGCCGATCAAAATCTGCTCGCTGAACAACCGCTATCTGGGCATGGTGCGCCAGTGGCAGGAGATCGAGTACTCCGGCCGCTATAGCCACAGCTACATGGATGCGCTGCCCAACTTCGTGAAGCTGGCCGAAGCCTATGGCCATGTGGGTCTTCTGATCGAGCATCCCAAGGACGTGGAGCCCGCGCTGCGCGAAGCCCGCAAGCTCAAGGACCGCACGGTGTTCCTGGACTTCCGCACCGACCCCACCGAGAACGTGTTCCCGATGGTTCAGGCCGGCAAGGGCATCACCGAAATGCTGCTGGGATCGGAAGATCTTTAAGCAAAATAGGCCTGCAGTGCTTGTCCATCAAGCGCTACCCGCTATTGAATAAATAGCATTCATTTTTTGACGAATCTATTGCCTGCCAAGCCCGCGCATTACCGTGCGCGGAGGAGGGCAGCGAAAAACGACAGTTTTCTGCGGCCACTTTCGGGTCGTGCTGCCGTCGCAAAAAGAGGAATCTCTTCACCATGAAACACATCATTGCCGTTCTGCTGGAAAACGAACCCGGTGCTCTGTCGCGCGTCGTGGGCCTGTTCTCGGCCCGTGGCTACAACATCGAATCGCTCACCGTGGCGCCCACCGAGGATGCGTCGCTGTCGCGCATGACCATCCAGACCCATGGATCCGACGACGTGATCGAGCAGATCACCAAGCACCTGAACCGCCTCATCGAGGTGGTGAAGGTGGTGGATCTGACCGAAGGCGCCTACACCGAGCGCGAGCTCATGATGGTGAAGGTGCGTGCGGTGGGCAAGGAGCGCGAGGAGATGAAGCGCATGGCCGACATCTTCCGTGGCCGCATCATCGACGTGACCGAGAAGAGCTACACCATCGAGCTCACGGGCGACCAGTCCAAGAACGACGCCTTCCTGCAAGCCATCGACCGCACAGCCATTCTCGAAACCGTGCGCACGGGTGCCAGCGGCATCGGCCGCGGCGAGCGCATCCTGCGCGTGTGACGGATGGGCCTTCGACCGGCCTGCGCTACCGAGGAGCCTTGCCGCACTGCAGCAGTGTCTGCGCCTCCCCGCCTGGCCATCCGGCCGATCTCCATCCGATGTAAGACAATCTGCTGTTTATTTTTCCAACCCAACAACGCATTTCAACCGGAGCGACCATGAAAGTTTTCTACGACAAAGACTGTGACCTGAGCCTGATCAAGGGCAAGACCGTGGCCATCATCGGCTACGGCTCGCAAGGCCACGCCCATGCACAAAACCTGAACGACAGCGGCGTGAAGGTCGTGGTCGGCCTGCGCAAGGGCGGCGCCTCGTGGGACAAGGTCGGCAAGGCCGGCCTGACGGTCATGGAAGTCAACGACGCCGTGAAGGCCGCCGACGTGGTCATGATCCTGCTGCCCGACGAGCAGATCGCCGAGGTCTACACCAACAACGTGGCCCCGAACATCAAGCAAGGCGCCTCGCTGGCCTTCGCCCATGGCTTCAATGTGCACTACAACCAAGTCGTGCCCCGCGCTGACCTGGACGTGTGGATGGTCGCCCCCAAGGCACCCGGCCACACCGTGCGCAACACCTACACGCAAGGCGGTGGCGTGCCCCACCTGGTGGCCGTGCACCAGGACAAGTCCGGCAAGGCCCGTGACCTGGCCCTGAGCTACGCTATGGCCAACGGTGGCGGCAAGGCCGGCATCATCGAGACCAACTTCAAGGAAGAGACCGAGACCGACCTGTTCGGCGAGCAGGCCGTGCTGTGCGGTGGCGCCGTCGAGCTGATCAAGATGGGTTACGAAACCCTGGTCGAAGCCGGCTACGCCCCTGAGATGGCCTACTTCGAGTGCCTGCACGAGCTCAAGCTCATCGTGGACCTGATCTACGAAGGCGGCATCGCCAACATGAACTACTCGATCTCGAACAACGCCGAGTTCGGCGAGTACGTGACCGGCCCCGAAGTCATCAACGAGCAGTCGCGCGCCGCCATGCGCAACGCCCTCAAGCGCATCCAGAACGGCGACTACGCCAAGATGTTCATCCAGGAAGGCCGCCTGAACTACCCAAGCATGACGGCCCGCCGCCGCAACACGGCAGACCACAGCATCGAAGTGGTGGGTGCCCAGCTGCGCGCCATGATGCCCTGGATCGCCAAGAACAAGCTGGTCGACCAGACCCGCAACTGATTCTTCGCTGCGGAAGCATCGAAAGGCCACTTCGGTGGCCTTTTTCGTTGGGCGGCCGCGGTGCTGGCAGGCGCTACACTGCGGCCTTCGCCTTTCGTGCGTACGGCGCCTGCGTGGTATTTATACAGGGGCCTGTTACTATAATTTTAATAGCTGCTTGTTTATGCAGGACAAGCGCTGGAGGTCTACTAGATGCATGATGGCAATAAGTCCACCGCCCAACCTGGTGTGATGGTGCGCAAGCGGCGCAAAGGCATCTACATCCTGCCCAACCTGTTCACCTTGGCGGCACTGTTCGGGGGCTTCTATTCCATTGTGATGGCCATGAATGGCCGCTTCGACATGGCTTCCGTGGGCGTATTCTGCGCCATGGTGCTGGACAGCCTGGATGGGCGCGTGGCGCGCATGACGAACACCCAGAGCGCGTTTGGCGAACAGATGGACTCCTTGTCCGACATGGTGTCGTTTGGCGCCGCACCAGCCCTCATTGCCTACGAGTGGTCGCTCAAGGGGCTGGGCCGCTGGGGCTGGATCGCGGCGTTCGTCTATTGCGCCTGTGCTGCGCTGCGCCTGGCGCGCTTCAACGTTAATACGAGTGTGGTGGACAAGCGCTACTTCCAGGGCCTGCCATCGCCGGCAGCCGCCGCCCTGGTGGCGGGCTTCATCTGGTTGATGACGGAGCTGGGGGTCCACCGAGGCGAGGACCACTGGCTGTCATGGCCGGCGGTGAGCTGGGTCATGTTTGCTTTCACCCTCTACGCGGGGCTCACCATGGTGACCAACGTGCCGTTCTACAGCTTCAAAGACGTGCAGATGAAGAAAAGTGTGCCGTTTGCCGCGATCGTTCTGATCGCGCTGGGCATTGCCGTCATCAACATCCACCCCCCTGTCGTGCTGTTCGGCGTCTTTGTTCTGTATGGGCTCAGCGGCTATGCCGTCTATGCGTGGCGCAAGGCCAAGGGGCAGCACAGCAGCGTGATCAGCATCTCGACCGATGAGCCGGATGAACGTGGCCTGCACAACTGAGCGCAGCCGCGCACAAGAAACTGTGCTACATTGCAACGCATGAATATGTTTGCACGCACCCTACTGCTAGCTCCCCACGGGCGGAGACGGTAGGCGCGCGCGCACACTTTTTCCAAAAGGCCCGTATGCACCCGCAGCGGGCCTTTTGTTTTGGGCGCCAGAATTTCAACGTTGCGGGCAACCCCACCAGTACCAGGAGAGAACACATGGCTGACAAACTCATTATTTTCGACACCACCTTGCGCGACGGCGAACAATCGCCCGGGGCCTCAATGACCAAGGACGAGAAGCTGCGCATTGCCCGCCAGCTCGAGCGCCTGAAGGTGGACGTGATCGAAGCCGGGTTTGCAGCCAGCTCCAACGGGGATTTCGATGCCGTCCAGGCCATCGCCCATGCGATCAAGGATTCGACCATCTGCTCGCTCTCGCGTGCCAACGATCGCGACATCGCCCGCGCAGCCGAGGCACTGCGGGGCGCCAACAGCGCCCGCATCCACACCTTCATTGCGACGAGCCCGTTGCACATGGAGAAAAAACTGCGCATGACCCCCGAGCAGGTGCTCGAGCAGGCAACGCAGGCGGTGCGCTTTGCCCGCAATCTGGTGGGTGACATCGAGTTCAGCCCCGAAGATGGTTATCGCAGCGAACCCGATTTTCTGTGCCGCGTGATCGAGTCCGTGATCGCAGAGGGAGCGACGACCATCAATGTGCCGGACACCGTGGGTTACGCCATCCCTGAGTTGTATGGCAACTTCATCAAGAACCTGCGCGAACGCATTCCCAACAGCGACAAGGCCGTTTGGTCGGTGCACTGCCACAACGATTTGGGCATGGCGGTGGCCAATTCGCTCGCAGGTGTGAAGATCGGCGGTGCACGCCAGGTCGAGTGCACGATCAATGGCCTGGGTGAGCGTGCGGGCAATTGCTCACTCGAAGAGGTGGTCATGGCCGTGAAAACGCGCCGCGACTACTTCGGTCTTGACGTGGGCATAGATACCCAGCACATCGTTGCCGCGAGCCGCATGGTCAGCCAGACCACAGGCTTCGTGGTGCAGCCCAACAAGGCTGTGGTGGGGGCGAATGCCTTTGCCCACGCCTCAGGCATCCACCAGGATGGTGTGCTCAAGGCCCGGGATACCTACGAAATCATGCGCGCCGAAGATGTGGGCTGGAGCGCCAACAAGATCGTCCTGGGCAAGCTCAGCGGCCGCAACGCCTTCAAACAGCGTCTCCAGGAACTGGGTGTGGCGCTGGAGAGCGAGGGCGAGATCAACGCCGCTTTCGCCAAATTCAAGGAACTGGCCGACCGCAAGAGCGAAATCTTCGACGAGGACATCCTTGCCCTGGTCAGTGATGAAAGCGTGAGCGCCGAGAAGGAACAGTTCGGCTTTGTTTCGCTGTCGCAGCACAGCGAGACGGGTGAGCGCCCCCAGGCTCGCATCGTGTTCACGGTGGCAGGCAAAGAAGTGCAGGGCGAGTCAGAGGGCAACGGCCCGGTGGATGCATCGCTCAAGGCCATTGAATCCCATGTTCAGAGTGGCGCGGAAATGGTCTTGTATTCAGTCAACGCCATCAGCGGCTCGACGGAGAGCCAGGGGGAGGTGACGGTGCGCCTGCAAAGCAGCGGCCGGGTGGTGAATGGCGTTGGAGCCGATCCTGATATCGTCGTGGCGTCAGCCAAAGCCTACCTGAGCGCGTTGAATAAATTGCAAAGTAAAGCTGACCGTGTTGCAGCACAGGGGTGAGCAGTGAATCTATAATTCACTCACTTTATTGAAGAGTCGTGCAAGATGTTGATCTTGCGCGACTTTTTTCAGTTCTGTACACTGCACCACACTTTTTACCGTTTGGAGCACATTGATGCACCATCGCCGCCGCACAGCAGTGAACCGTTTCATCCAGTATTTGGGCCTTTTGGTGGTGAGCGTCGCGCTGGCGTCTCCGGCCGCCCACGCAAGCGAGCGAAAAAAGGCATCCGCCAAAAAGCAGCAAGCCCATTCAGTCACCGCCAAGCGAGCGGCGCCTGCGCGCAAAGCTGCTGGCGCAAGCAAGGCGGCACGCACCACGGCGCGCTCGGCAAAGGCGCCCGTCCGGGTTTCTTATGAGCCGGCAAAGCCTTCTTTCGGCCAGATGGCGGGCCTGCACCAGGTCAACGACCCGCTTGACCTGAAGTCGAGCGTAGCCTACGTGATCGACCAGGACACGCACGAGGTGCTGCTCAGCAAGAATGATCATGCGGTGCTTCCCATAGCCTCGCTGACCAAGCTCATGACAGGGCTTATCGTTACGCAGGCCCATCTGCCCATGGATGAGCCCATCACCATCACCCAGGACGACGTGGACACCGAAAAAGGCAGCCGTTCGCGTCTGAGCGTTGGCACCACGCTCACGCGGGGCGAGATGCTGCACCTGGCTTTGATGTCGAGCGAAAACCGCGCAGCACACGCGCTGGGCCGTACCTACCCTGGCGGGCTGGAAGCATTCGTCGCGTTGATGAACAGCAAGGCCCGCTCGATCGGGATGACGGACACGGTCTATGTCGAGCCCACCGGCTTGTCAAGCCGCAACCAATCGAGTGCGCGTGATTTGGCACTGCTGGTGAACGTGGCCCACGGCGACCCTGTGATGCGCGAGTTCTCGACGTCTCCGGGCTACGAGGTGGCCGTAGGCCACAAGACGCTGCAGTTCAACAATACCAACGGTCTGGTGAAGAACCCCGATTGGAATATCGGCCTGCAAAAGACCGGTTATATCTCTGAGGCAGGTCGCTGCCTTGTGATGCAGACGCACATTGCAGGGCGCAAACTCATCATGGTGTTCCTCGATTCCGCAGGGAAGTTCAGCCGCCTTGGCGACGCCCAGCGTGTGCGGCACTGGGTTGAGTCATTGCCCGCCATTGCTCCCAAATTGCAAGCTACCCGCGCCAGCGCGGGCTGACACCATCACCTCCGGGCGCTCCCTGTCGTGTCAGGCGCCCGGATCCGCCATTTTGTTAATGGCTCAACCTGCATCGCTAGAGCGGTTCGTCGTGTCGGTCGTGGATTGGTAGCCCAGCGCCAGAGAAATTTCGTGGGCCGTTGCCTGCAGTTTGGGCAACCAGCCCTCGTCCAGGCGGTCTGCAGGCGCTGAGATCGAAAGTCCTGCTACCAGCTTGCCTTGGTCGTCGAATACGCCCGCCGCCATGCAGCGCACGCCCAGCTCCAGTTCTTCATTGTCGCGTGCCACGCCATATTGGCGCGCCTTGCCGAGTTCACGCTCGAGTATCGGCAGTTGCGTAATGCTGTTGCGGGTATGGCCCGCCAGGCCGGTGCGGGTGGCGTAGGCGCGTACGCGCTGGGGGTCGTCCAGCGCCAGGAACAGCTTACCCGTGGAAGTGAGGTGCAGCGGGGCCCGTCCGCCGATCGCCCGCACCACCTGCATTCCGGAGCGCTCACTGTAGGCGCGTTCGACATAGACGATTTCATCGCCCTGGCGCACGCTCAGGTTCACGGGTTGCTGGATAAGCTTGTGCAGGTTGCGCATGGGCCCCAGCGCTGCGTCGCGCACGCTCAGGCGCGCCTTGACGAGGTTGCCGAGTTCCAGCAGCCGCATACCCAGTCGGTAGCTTCCTGATTCAGGTCGGTCGACAAACCGGCCGATCGTGAGGTCATTCAGGATGCGGTGGGTGGTGGAAGGATGCAGCCCGGTTTTCTCGCTGATTTCCTTCAGTGAAATGGCTTCTTCGCGAGATGCCAGGACATCGATCAGAGTGAACATGCGTTCAAGCACCTGAACGCTGGGTTTCACGGCAATGCCTGGGTCTTTTTTCTTCATGGGAAGCTGTGTAGCGAAAGATCAGCGCATTTTATCTTGTGAAATTTGTCCAGTGCTGCCGCATGCATCGTCCGGCAGGTTCGCAGGCCGGGCCCAATGATTCCCTACGCGGATCTCGTGCGGAACGAACTTGGCCTTGTATCGCATCTTGCTGCTCTCTTGGATCCAGTAGCCCAGGTAGACGTGGGGCAGGCCCAGGGCCCGAGCCTGCGAAATCTGCCAAAGAACGTTATAGGTGCCATAGCTGCAGTGGCTATCGGGCGCGTAGAAGGTGTAAACCGCCGAGAGGCCGTCTTCGAGGATGTCGAGGATCGATACCATCTTGAGCGCACCCACGGCTCCGGTCGGGTCTGTCTCGCGGAACTCCACAAGGCGGGTGTTCACGCGGCTTTGCAACAAGAACTGCGTGTACTGGTCGACGCTATCGTGGTCCATGCCGCCGCCTGGGTGCCGGGCATTCTGGTAGGCGCGGTACAACTGATAGTGCTCTGGGATGAAACACAGGCGCAGCACGCGGGCCTGGAGGTTGGCATGGCGCGCGGCCGCTCTGCGCTGGCTGCGGTCGGGGGTGAAATGATCGACCAGGACACGCAAGGGCACGCAAGCCTGGCATCCATCGCAGTAAGGCCGGTACGTGAACATTCCACTGCGACGGAACCCCTGGACGATCAGGTCCGAATAAACCGTGCTTTGGATCAGGTGGCTGGGTGTGGCGACTTGTGATCGCGCCTGCCGATCCGGCAGGTAACTGCAAGGGTAGGGGGCCGTTGCGTAAAACTGGAGCGTTTGCAGCGGAAGGTCGTTGAGTTGCGTCATGCCATGGGCGCCTGGGGCGGGAGCAGCTCATTCCAGTATACGGGCTTGAAATTCCAATGAATGGGCGGCTGAGTGTTCTGGTGCTGGACGTAGCGCACGAAGTCTGAGCGGGAAATCTCCTCTGCTCCCAAGGAAGCCAGGTGCTCAGTGTTTTGCTGGCAATCGATCAGTTCGACGCCTTGGTGGCGGCACAGGCAGACCAGGGCGGCCAGTGCGACCTTGGAGGCATCGGTGGCGTAGGCGAACATGGATTCGCCGAACACAGCCCGGCCGAGAGCCACGCAATACAGGCCGCCCACGAGCTCGCCATTGATCCAGGTTTCCACGCTGTGGGCGTTGCCCTGCGCATGCAGCGCTTCGTAGGCGGTCACCATGTCGGGCACGATCCAGGTCCCGTTCTGTCCGTCCCGCGAGATGCTTGAGCATGCCCGGATGACTCTGTCGAAGGCGAAGTCGATGCGCACTTCGCAGTTCGGGTTGCTGCGAAATTTGCTCAGGGTTTTGCGCAGGGACCGGTGTAGGCGGAATTGGGCCACCTTCAGCACCATGCGTGGGTCGGGCGCCCACCATAAGATGGGCTGGCCTGCGCTGAACCAAGGGAACGTTCCTTGGGCGTATGCGCGGCGCAAGTGATCCCCGCCAAGGGCGCCGCCGGCGGCCAAGAGGCCCGGTGCAGGGCTGGAAGGCCCCCATGCCGTGGAAGGGTCAGGCAGGGGATCTTCTGGTTCGAGCCAAGGCAGTTGAGGAGGCATATTCAAAGCGCCAGGTGGTGCATGGTGAAAGAAGGGACCACGCGAAAACCCATCGCGGGCGTCGACGGGTGCCCCGCGCAGGTAGCCGCCAGGTCGCGGGCGCCCGGGCGGTGCGCACGTCCTCACCAGGCTATGGGGCGGCCATCGCTCTTACAGTGTTCTCGATCTCATTAAACAACGGCCGGCTTCCAGGTGCAGGCGATAGGCAGCGGGATTTCAATTCATCAAGGGCCGCCCAATCGCCCATCGCTTCGCTTGGCGGTGTGCACCGTTCGATCCATTCCTCGAGCAGGCAGCCAAAGGCGCGAACTTCGAGTGCCTGGAGTGCGGCTGGGCCTGATTTGCCTCCCGGTTGATAGAACGATGCGGCTCCAAAATCGCCCAGCAGTGCGCCACCATGCCCATCGTGGAGGATATTGTGGGCGTACAGGTCGCCGTGCATGATGCCCCGGCGGTGCAGATGGGCCATCGCACTGGCGACGGTCTGAGCGAGGCGCGCCACCGTAGCCCAGGTGAACCGCGCGCCGGGTTCGTAGACATCCCGGGTGCACGAATCAAAGCTGGGCGGGTGGCCCAGGCTGAGAAACCGGGGATCTACCAGCGGCATTACGAGGCCGTGTGCACCGGCTGGATGGTTGGTAACGGTCCCCAGTACGGGTATGAGACCACGATGCGAGCCAGCTCTGACGCAGGCAGCCATCTCGGAGCGGGGTAGTCCATCGCTGGTGACCTCACCCTTGAATACTTTCACCGCGACGGGCTGGGTCTGCTCTCCGCACTGCTGCTCGGCTTGGAAGATCACGCCTGAAGCGCCTTGCCCCAAAGTGTTCAGGATGTTGAACTGATCCCAAGGAATGGCTGGAGCCGGGGCTGTGGCCAACGCTGCAGCCTCCATCGGGGCGCAAAAGGGATTGCCGGCGTATGCCAGCCACGAAAGCCGCGGCATGGACATCAACCACGCGGGGAGTTCATCCAGGTGGTTGGCTGCGATGCGAAGCAGTTCCAGTCGGGTGCAGCGGGACAGTTCTCGCGGCAATGTCTTCAACCGATTGCCCGAAAGCATGAGTTTTTGCAGCTGGATGCATTCGCCGATGCTTGCGGGTAATGCGTCGAGCTGGTTGTCTGTGAGGATGAGCCAGCGCAGCCTCGTTCCCAGTGCATGCTCGGACACGGTTTGGATCTGGTTTGCCTTGAACCCCACCATGCTCAGGTGTGCGCATTGCCCCAGTACCTCAGGCACGTGGGTGAACTGGTTGTTTGAGCAAAACAGAATGCGCAGCTTGTGCAGGCGCGAGAAATCGTCAGGTAGCGATGACAGAGCGTTGTCTGACAGGTCCAGAACCTCGAGGCTGTCGGCTAAATCAAAGAGCGCGCGGGGAAACTCTGTCAGGCCGCAAGCGAGTTTGACTTGCCGGGCGCCTTGCAGTGCTTCCGAGTGCAAGGCATCCAAGGTGTTCATTGGCGCAGGGCAATAGATCGCAATAACAGGCAGGTGGGCTATGCGTGATCGCTGGCAAGCGATGGCTATGCAAAGCAAAAAGGCCACCCAATGGTGGCCTTTTTGCTGCCAAAAATGTGGCTCCTCGACCTGGGCTCGAACCAGGGACCTACGGATTAACAGTCCGGCGCTCTACCGACTGAGCTATCGAGGAATTTATCGGTATGAAGTAGCAACTGCACGTATGCAGCATGCCCAGAAATTCTTGGCTCCTCGACCTGGGCTCGAACCAGGGACCTACGGATTAACAGTCCGGCGCTCTACCGACTGAGCTATCGAGGAACAAGACTTAGATTATATACACAAAATTAGGCGATGCGAAAGACGCATCATCGTGGGGTAGTGCGGGCCGGTTCTGGCCGTCGCCAGAGCCACGCCAACACACCAGCCATACATAGGCAGGCAACCGCAACGGCCCAGCGGGGCGCGTGGGTCAAAAGCAGCATGGCTGCACTTGCTGCCATCATCAGCGTGGCGGCCCATTTCGAGCGCCGGCTCACCTGCCCACCGCGGGACCAGTCACGCAGCATCGGGCCGAACAGACGGTGGTGCCATAGCCAGCGGTACAAGGGGGGTGAACTGCGGGCGGCAGCCCAGGCAGCCATCAAGATGAAGACGGTGGAGGGCAAGCCCGGTAGAAAAACACCCATGATGCCCAGCGCAAGGCACAAAATGGCAAAACCTTTGAGCAGCCACCGCACAGGTAACGCAAGCGGCTTGGGTGGGGCTGGCGGGTCGTCTTCAGGTAAAACCATTGCTGGCGATTGTGCCCGGCGCTTTTCTTCGGATGCAATAGGGCGAAGCTCACGCTGGTTGAAGCGTCAAGGCGGCACCTCGGGCTCATGACGCTGCGATAGCCCGAAGGGGCCGCTGGTGTGCATCAGCTGCGGCGCAGCGCTGCGCAGAAGAATGGTTGGGGGCGCCTGTGGCGGTGTTCGCCGGCGCGTCTATACGTTACGAGGTGCGAGCCATGAATTGGCGGCGTGGCCCTCATCTCTTTACCCTTCATGGCCCATTCAAGTCGGTCCGTACGGCTGGGGCTGGTTTTACCTGTACTACGGTCATTTTGAGTGGTGATCAGCTCTCTCCGGCTTTCTCCAAGAGGGCCTGGCCTTTTGCAGTGAGTGCCAACACCCTTGCAAACTGCTGGTGCGATTCCGGATGAGGAAGCATTACGGCCACCATGTCTGCAGCGCGCAGTACCCGCAATTTGTCGATGCAGGCCTCGCCGGTGACGGTTAACGGAAGCTCTGCCTGCGCAATCTCGCGAAGATATTCAAACGGCATGGCGGAACCTTTGAAGTAAACGTGACAGAGCATTGCATTGTGAAAGAAGATGCTCTCCATTGATGTAAATAAATATATTCCCGCGCGATGTTGAAGGCGTTTGCAACCGGGGAGTTTTTTTGAAACCCCACGGTCTGATCTGCGAGTTGCGCAAATCGATTTGGTTTCTAAAGTATGCGGCCATGTGTACACACTCCGTCATTCAGCAGGCGCAATCGCACAGGCTTGGCGCTCTTCAGCCGACGGTGGAAAGCATCCGTCAGGTCCCCAATGGAAGAAGTCAATTCCGCCTCGTTGAAACAGGAGACTCACATGACTACCAGCCAGCAAGGACAAGACAGTGCATCGCGCCAGCAGAGCCAGCAGAGCCAGCAGCAAAACCAACAAAACCAACAAAGTCAGGAAAGCCAGCAACAGAATCAGCAGAATCGAGTGAGTGACCCATCCCGCCAGGAATTGCAGAAGCAGGGCTGGCAACAGGAACAAGGTGGTACGCAATCTCGCCAGCAGGGGGAGGAGACAAACCAGGCCAACAGCCAAGTGAACCGCGACCAGCAAAATCAGAATCGATAGGGCCAATCAAAATTGCAGTCGCTATTCGCCGGCCCCCCAGCCCGCCTAGTGCGGGCTTTTTTGATGATGAATCAACCTTGTTTCCGTGCAAACGGTTATTCGGTCAATGGTAATGTCAGGCAGTCGCAATAACTGCCGGCAGGTCTTTATCGCTCGGAACCGGCGGGTAGCACAGGTGCGGCGTCGTTCAAACTGGCGG
The DNA here is from genome assembly GCF_000175235.1 of Acidovorax delafieldii 2AN. Lineage (GTDB taxonomy): Bacteria > Pseudomonadota > Gammaproteobacteria > Burkholderiales > Burkholderiaceae_C > Acidovorax > Acidovorax delafieldii_B. The sequence goes on from NZ_ACQT01000061.1 coordinate 15,652, forward strand.
GCATGCCTTCTTCGTCGATGGAGTGCACTTCCTTGTTGGCTCCTGCGCACCTGGCACGCTCGGCCAGCCGTACATAGAAGTTCGCCACATCCCGCAGATCTTGCTCGTCGAGGCCTTCGATGCCGATCATGCGGTTGCTGGCCTCGCGGTTCGCCGCCAGCAGCTCGTTGAGCTTGAGGTGGAGGGCCACACTGTCCTTGTTCTGGCTTTGCTGGATCAGAAACACCATCAGAAAGGTGATGATGGTGGTTCCCGTGTTGATGACAAGTTGCCAGTTCTCTGAAAATTTGAAAAAGGGCCCTGCGATGGCCCAGACCACCACAATCCCCAATGCGGCGCAAAAAAGCCCTGGCGACCCCGCCCAGCGGGTGACGCTGGAAGCGAAATGGTCAAAGGCGGTTTGCAGTGTGGAACGGTCGGCGTAAGAGGGGCTGCTTGTCGTAGGCATTGCGCCCGGGGTATCGGTGCCCCGACCCAGTGGCATGGTGCGTTCGGTCATCGGAAGAGGCTTTCGGAATAGGTGTTGGCGGCTGTCTCGGTCTCCCAGGCCGGCCCTGAATTGCAGGGTAGACCACAAGGCCAAGTTGCGAGCACGGGCGTCTCCTTCACCCATGGTGATGGCACTTGCCATTCTTGTCCGTCAGCGGAACGCGGGTTTTGCAGGGCGTGCCGTCCTACGACGGCGACCTGAGAGTTGGGCCTAGGTCGCGCGCAGCGACGTCTGGAGTTCAGCCACTCATGTCGGCGTTGCCGCCCTTTGACTTCTGCAAGATGCTGATCTGTCCGTCAGCTTCCAGAAATGCACACCGCATGTCCTTGAGATCACAGTCTTCCTTCCGCAGGCTGCGCTCCACATCCGCCAACGGAACATGGTGCTTGGGGAGCAGGTCGTGGAATATCTCGTCATTGCGCCCGATGAGGACAGCGCGTCCTACCACCATGGTTTGAGCCCGGTGGCTACGGGTCGTAATGAAGGCCGCACACACGTTGAGACTGATCAGAGTGGTTGCAGCCAGCAAGCCCCCCCAATACTGACGGATTTCAGCCTGCCAGTCCGTTGGACGCCGATTCGCTGAGCAGCATGACCACGAGCAGCTCGAAGGGCGTGAACTGTCCTACCGTGCGCCGCCCGGACAGCCGTACCAGCACCTGCAGGGCGACGTAGACCAAGGTTGCGCGCAAAGGAAATTGCCACCACGGCAAATCAAGTTCAAGCATGCACACCTCTCGTTCGGCATGGTCCGGCTCTGTCTTTTGAGGCAGAAGGTTGTCGCAGCAGGGGCACCGGATGGCTCGGACCGACGCTGGCGACCATGGCCGGGAAGTGTGCGGGTGTGCGTCAGACAAAAGCGGGCGGAGTTTCTTCCCCTGTCCTACATTTGCCCCTGTGTCATGGGGGAAAGAATGAGCCAGCGCTTGGCGTTCGGTCGAGCGTATTCCTCCCCTCTTTTGACCCACGGAGCAACCATGCCGACAAAACCGCGCTACGACGCAATGCAACTACAGGACCTGATTCTTCAGATGATGGAAACCGAACTGGGTGGCGAAAAGGTCTACAAGACCGCTCTGACGTGTACGCTGAACGAAAATCTTCGCAAGGAGTGGGGTGAATACCTCGAAGAGACGTTGAACCACCAGAACGTGGTGCGTACCTTGTGCGAGCAGATGGGCATTGACCCGGACATGCAGACCCCGAGCCGCCTGGTGGTGAAACACATTGGTGAGTCTCTCGTCAAGGCCATGGAACTTGCGAAAACCGGAGGTGGCTCACCCGAAGCGGCCCAACTGGTGGCCTGTGAATGCGTGGTTCATGCGGAAACCAAGGACCATTCCAATTGGGAGCTTCTGGGTAAAGTGGCGGAAATAGCGCCGGGCGATGCCGGCAGGGTGCTCAAGGCCGCGCACGAAAAAGTCGAGAAGGACGAAGACCATCATCTCTACCACACCAAGGGGTGGTGTCGTGAGCTGTGGATCGAAAGCCTGGGTATGCCGGCAGTGCTGCCACCGCCCGAGGAAGTCAAGCAGGTGGAAACCGCCATCGGTGCATCGCGCGCAGAACAGCAGCGTTCCTCCATGCTTTGACGGAGGGGCGGCCAGAGAAAACTGCGGAGTCAGGCCCCGCCATCAGCCCTCTGGTGCCGCAGTTTTGAACGGGGGTGGCACCTCGCAAACGGCCACGGATCAACCGCTCTTCCGGATTGAGCACTTGAGCACCTGCGACATTTGCCGCAGAGCGGCGTCTTTAGAGGCTCCGTCCTCTGCTGCAGTGCAGTCGCGTGGCACCCATACTTTGAAACCCCGCATGTACGCGTCCATGGCGGTGAGGTGGACGCACATATCGGTTGCGAGGCCCACTACGTTTGCCTCGCGTGCGCCATGCTCCCGCAAGAGGTATTCGAGCGGCGTTGCGTGGAAAGCGGAATGCAGGGGTTTGAGGATGGTGAGATCGCAATCGACCGGTGCCAACATGGATGCAATCTCGCCGCGCGTGCCGGGCAGCGCCTGGTGGGCGGCCAGCAAATCCTTGAATTCCGAACGCCAATCGAACGGTGGCTCGCGCGGCGTTCAGTGCCGCTGGCAAAAGATCCTCAGCTCCCGGAAATCGCATGGGATTGATGAAATCCACCAGCACCAGCACCAGCACCAGCGCCAGCACGGTGGGGCTGTGTTTGAAATGGTCTTTCGTACCGATATCAAGGAGCCTCGAGGAGGAGGCCATCGACAATTGCTCGCGAGGTTGTCAACGAATAAGGGCCATGGCTGGCCTAATCGTCCTGCGGTGCGTCGACGCCAGGAAACAGAATCTCGGTAAAGCCAAACTGGGAAAAATCGCGCACCCGCATGGGGTAGAGCTTGCCCATCAGGTGGTCGCATTCATGCTGTACGACCCGGGCATGAAAACCTTCTGCAACGCGATCTATCGGGCTTCCATGGGCGTCGAACCCGCTGTAGCGAATGTGCAGCCAGCGCGGCACCTTGCCCCGCAAGCCTGGCACGGAAAGGCACCCTTCCCAGTCCTCTTCCTCATCTTCGCCCAGTGGCGTGATGACGGGATTGACCAGCACCGTTGGCGGCACCAGCGGGCGATCGGGGTAGCGGCGATTGGGCTCGTTTGAACCAAAAATCACCACCTGCAGATCCACTCCGATCTGGGGAGCTGCCAGCCCCGCGCCCTGAGCCGCTCGCATGGTTTCGAGCATGTCGCGTATGAGCTGGTGCAACTCAGGGGTGTCGAACTTCTGCACGGGCTGGGCAATGCGCAAAAGGCGCGGATCGCCCATTTTGAGGATGGAATGAATGGTCATGGTGACAGAGGAGGGCTCGCGAGGCCACAGCGAGCGTTGAGTGGCCTCCAGCATAGCCCGCTTCATCCGTAACGACACAAAAAGCGCTTTCACTTCACTGCGTTTCAGGGGGCTCGCGAGAGGGCGTTGGTTGCAGCCTTTGGTCTGCGGCAAAGGTTGCTTGGCAGGTCGATGCATGACGCATGCGGA
>NZ_ACQT01000060.1 GCF_000175235.1 Acidovorax delafieldii 2AN
GCGCGGTTCGCGCCGCGGCAAAGTCCCTCAGCTGGCTGCTGCCCAGGGCGGCGGCATACAGGGCTGCGGCGCGGCGGGGGGCGGGCTGGGTGGCAAAGCCGGTACTTTGGGGTTCAGCGATCCACTGCCGCAGAACATCCACCCCCGGGTTGGAAAGCAACCGCGCACGTGCCGCCACGAGGGCGTGCTCCAGGGTGGGCGCGGGCTGCGCCGTTGCACCTCCCGGGGGTAGGCGCGACTGCATGTCGGCCATGCGCTGGGTGGTGAGCGGGTGGCTGCGCAGGTAAGGCCACGAGCCGTTGTCGTTGAGGCGGTTGGCCTGCTGCAGCTTGTCAAACATGCTGACGAAGCCCTGGGGTGCGAATCCCGAGGGCTCCATCAGGCCGTAGCCAATGCGATCGGCCTCGCGCTCCATGTCGCGTGAGAAGTTGAGCTGGTTCTGCATCGCCAGCGCCTGCCCGCCGACCACCATAGCCTGGGTGGCACCGGGGTTCTTGCTGGCGGCCAATGCGGCCAGCACCATGGCACCCAGCAGCAGAGGCGTCTGGCGGCTTTGCTGCGCCATCAGCCGCGAAATGTGGCGCTGCGTGACGTGGCTGAGTTCATGGGCAAGCACCGACGCGAGTTCGTCGCGCGTGGTGACCACGCCGATCAGCCCCAGGTGCACCCCAAGGTAACCGCCCGGCAACGCAAACGCATTGACCGTGCGGTCGCGCCCCAGCAGCACTTCCCAGGCAAAGCGTTCGTCTAGTTCGGGCGAGAGCTCGCCCCGCGCCCGCGCCGCCGCCAGCAGCGCCTGCCAGAGTCCCTGCACGTATTCCATCAACACGGGATCGTCGATGTAGTCAGGATCGCGGTACAGCTCGCGGATGATGCGATCGCCCAGGCGGCGCTCTTCACCGGTGGTGAGGGCGCTGCCGTCGCCCAGTGTCGGGAGGCTGGTCTGGGCCACGGCAGGCAGGCAGGTAGTTGCTCCTAAGAAAAGAGCAATAAGCGCTCGTGAAATAAGCGCAGAAGCCCGATTTCTTCTAAAAATTGCCATCAGAATGGATCCAGGGGCAGAAAGCCGAGCGGTTCGGCGGTTTCGCTGTCGAGCAAGACGGTCCAGGCATGGGTGCGGTCCACCAACGGCAGGTAGCGCAACTGCGCGGCGGTCTTGCCCGTGTTGGCGATGGCGCGGTCGATCAGCGCCGCCTGCGGAGCCAAGCGGGCGCGCAACTCGCTCACTGGCCTGGCTTGGCGAAGGATGTCGGCAGCGCTGTCGGCATAAGGTTGCCACAGGTCGCTGCGTGCGGACAGCGGCACACCGCTCATCGCAGCCATCGTGGCGTCGAATTCTTCATCTGGCGTCCGGAAGGGGCGCAACCCGATGGCTGTGGGGCCCGTGAGCGGCAGCTTTTGCAAAGATGGGGGTGCCTTGGCCAGCAGGCCGGCGTCGATGTCGATCGCATGGACCACACTCATGCGCGAATACTCGAACACCAAGTGCACCGGTCGCGCCACGAATACAGTCCATAGGCCATACGTGAGGGCCGCCATCTGCAGCAAGCCCACCACGGTGAAATCCATCAGCAGCTCACGCCGAGGCTTGGCGCGGTTGAATATGGCGAAAGTGATCAGCGGCCCCATCACCACGTCTACTGCCACAACCAGCAGAAACAATTCGCGTCCCCCCGAAATCTCGCGATAGGGATAGGGATACCACAGGCCAAATACCAACACGGCCGCCAACGCCGCAATGCAAAGGCTGATGCCCAGGTGGATGCCGCTGGCGCGCAGGCGCCCTTTCCATTGATGCATGGTCGTATGATGCTTTCGTCTGAGGAATGTTCATTGAGCGGCTGCCGCCAGCCGTGTTTCTAACCCATGTCCGCACTTACCCACTTTGATGCCCAAGGCCAGGCCCATATGGTCGACGTGGCTGCGAAAGCCGCCACCCACCGCATTGCAGTAGCCAGTGGACGCATCGAAATGCTGCCCGGGACGCTCGCCTTGATCGAAGCCGGCAATGCCAAGAAGGGCGACGTGCTGGGCATTGCCCGCATCGCCGGCATCCAGGCCGCCAAGAAGACCAGTGATTTGATCCCGCTGTGCCACCCGTTGGCGCTCACCCGCGTCGCTATCGAATTCGAAGCTGCCAGCGCACGCAAACCGGAGGCTACTGGCATATTTTGCACTGCAACAGTGGAAACCGTGGGGCCCACCGGCGTGGAAATGGAGGCCCTCACCGCAGTGCAGATAGCGTTGCTCACGATTTACGACATGTGCAAAGCGGTGGACCGGGAGATGTCCATCCACGATGTGCGCGTGGTGGAGAAGCATGGAGGGAAGTCGGGGAGTTTTGTGGCGCAGTAGATGTGTCAGATGAAAAACAGCAGGACATGTTGGGTGTATGTGCCATCGTCATTGCCGTTCCCGGATCGCAATTTTATCCATTATGTAGCTGTCGCAAATATTGCTGGGGTTGACTTTGATGTTTGGTAAATTTTTCGATCTGTCCCAAGTGGACTCTTTCGTGGTTTTTATTGTGATGGAGCTCCAAAAATCACTTCCTCCTCAGGGTTTAAAAACACCGGCAAAGCAAACGGATAAGATGATTTCCAAGGTGGACGACAAAATCCGTAGTCACGCGAGACAATTTTCAATCAAACATCCGTTGAATATATACCAAAAGGCAAAAATCGGTCCTCGTTTGCAAGAAGCTCTCCAAGATGTCGGATATTCTGAAAATTTCAGCAAGGATTTTGCCTACGATATTGTTCGTCTTGTGGCCATTACTTCGACTCGATTGCAGTAATTAAGAATGCTGAAGTGGTTTAAAAGAAAATCATCCGTCTCGTCCAACGATGGACCGCTATCAACGCCCGCTTCATCGGGCGACATTGTTTCCGCACAACCCCCTGAGCCATTGAGCGCTCTATTGTTGTTTCGTGGCGGGAGATTGGCTGCTGCTGAGGAGGTGGCACGCCTTCGTTTGGAACAGAATCCCAAAGATCCAGAAGGGCTTCTGGTACACGGCCTTGGCGCGCTGCAAAGGAGGAAGACTGCCGACGGCTTGCGGATCTTGGAGAATGCGGCCTTGGCGCATCCTTCTGACTGCGAAATTCTTGTTGCGTTGGGTCAGGCGAAATTGGCTATGGGGCGCAAATCCGCAGCAGTGGCCGCGTTCGAGCAAGTTCTGGTTATGGCTCCCGGGCATCCTGCGGCCAGTTACCAGTTGGCCATGCTCGCTCTTGCCAATGGGCGTGAAGATAATGCCTTGTGCCTACTGCGCACGGCGGCGGCCAATGAACCCTCCTGGGTCGATGCGCAGTATCAATATGGAAACATGCTGCGAAGTCGTGGAGAAATTCACGAGGCCGAAAAGTATTACCGGCTTGCCTTAGCAGTTCAGGCTGACCATGTCGAAACCCTGGTAAACCTGGGGGGGCTCTTAAAAGACAGTGGTCGTTTCGCAGAGGCAGTGCAATGCCTTGAGCGCGCACTGCAGTTGAGGCCTGAGCTCACCCAGCCAGCGTTCAATTTGGCGATGATTCGGGTGAACCAACGAATGTGGGACGACGCAAGTCGATGGCTGCAGCACACCATTGCAATCAATCCTAAGCAAGCTGATGCCAAATATTGGCTGGGGAACACCTTGATGGGCTCGGGCGACGTCGCTGCCTCGCGTCTGGCATACCAATCCGCGCTGCGGCTCAATGCCAATTATGTTCAAGCCCGCTGGGGTTACACGATGGCGCAACTGCCTGCGGTGGCTGTTTCAGCTGGGGAGCAAGGCCTTGCAGTAGCGGCCTTCGATCGTGAACTGTCAAAATTGTGTGCATGGTTTAGAGTCCATCGGCCCAGCGACGCCTATAAAGCTGTGGGTGCCCAGCAACCCTATTATCTGGCCTACATACCGGGGAACCACCGTTCAGTTCTCTCTCAATATGGGGGGCTGTGCGCATCTCAGATGGGAACGTGGGCACGTAAAGCGGGGCTCCCGACACCGGTGGGCAAAAAAACTTCCAAGTGCAAGGTAGGAATCGTTTCAGCACACGTGCATGAGCACTCTGTGTGGCGGGCTATCGTGCGGGGCTGGATAGAACATCTCGACCCTGCCAAGTATGAAATTCACATATTTCACACGGGTCCCGGCCGTGATGAACAGACCGAGTGGGCGGCCCGTCGCGTGGCGCGGTTCCACCAGGCAAGATGGGGATGGCCCCAGTGGGCGAAAGCTATCTCTGAGGCGCATCTGGATGTGCTCGTTTATCCGGAAATTGGAATGGACGCGACAACTGTGCGGTTAGCCTCCCTTCGGTTAGCGCCTTTACAGATCGCCAGTTGGGGACACCCTATTACAACGGGCCTTCCCACCATTGACGTCTTTGTAAGCGCGCAAGGCCTAGAACCCGAAGGGGCCGATGCGCATTACACAGAAAAATTGCTCAAACTGCCCAATTTGGGGTGCTGCTATAGCCCCCTAGGTCTTTCGCCTGAGCGAATTGATATTTCGCGGTGGGGGATTGATGGAAAAGACCGCATTCTATTATGTGCGGGGACTCCGTTCAAATATGCCCCGGCGGACGATATGTTATGGGTGCAAATTGCCAAGCGTTGTGGCCCCTGCAAGCTTGTGTTTTTTCGTCCGAATACCGAGTCACTTGGCCTGTTGCTTGAGAATCGTCTGCGTAAGTCTTTTGAAGATGCAGGTTTGCGTTTTGACGATTACGTCCGGTTTATTCCCTGGCTGTCGCCAGCTGTTTTTTTTGGAGTGCTTGATCGAGCGGATGTCTATCTCGACACCGTGGGATTTTCGGGATTCAACACCTCAATGCAAGCAGTTGAGCGGGGAACTCCGGTAGTCGCTTGGGAAGGTGCGTTTCTACGTGGGCGTTTTGCTAGTGGAATTTTGCGGCAAATGGGAATGCATGAGTGGGTTGCGGCGTCATCTGAGGATTACGTTGCGTTGGCCGAGAGGCTTTGCGCCGACGAGGCACTCCGTCTTGACGTGAAAAATAAAATGTTGACTTGTCGGTCACGAATTTTCGATGATCGCTCCGCAGCAGTGGCGTTTGGGCAAGCGCTGACTGAAATTTCTGGTGTCTAGAGCTATGCAAATATATCGGCGAATTTGCCTATCATGCTCTTGAGTTTACTTGGTTTTTTCTTTATTTTTTAAAGTCTCGTCGGGTGACGGGAATTTGATATTTTTGAGTTCGGGCCATTTTTCCTGGCCGAACCGCTGCCACTCTTCGCGGGCGGCGGCGCATACATTTTCTCTGTGCATACTGCAAAGCAAGTTTAATGTCCGGCTGGCTTTATCCGGTCTGCCATTCAAGGCCGCTGCATAAGCGTAGCGAAGTAAGGCGAGAGAACTTGGGTATCGTTCCGCGTTTTTTTTGAAATTTTGTATTTCTGTATTGCGCATATTGCGATCTGGTTTGCTTCGTGCAACCTCGTGCATTACAGCGATTTGATCTAGCAATGCGTATTCTGGAATAAATGCTGGCTCGGTATTTTTGTATTGTTGTAGTTCGAAATTTAGATTTTGCGAATCTTTTTCCCAGGAGAAGTATTCTGTTGCCATTTTTGTATAAATAAATGGCGCAACTGTTGCGACGAATAGTATGCAGAATTTATGTAGTTTTATTGCGTATAAATTGGTTATTTTGCATTCATCGCGTCCACTCATTATGCCCAGCAGAAATCCGAAGGGAATGAGGAAGTAGGTATAAAATAAGGGAAATTCTACGAGGGCATGGCCGAAAATGCAGCTTACTCCTGTGAGCGCTGCCCAGGCGGCTGAATTGTCTGTGTTAGGCAGCTTTTGTTGGCGCAAATGTCTCCATAGAAGAGTAATGACCAGTACCGTAATTGGGATGCCCATCCATAGAACCAAATCGAGGAGAATGTTGTGGGTACTGGAAAAAAATGTATGGGTCGCCGGATAGCTTAAGGCGGTTGCCTGTTGGGCCATGCCAATCTGTCCAAATCCCCATCCGGCCACCGGTCGCATTGCGATGGCTTCCAAAGCAGAATGCCAATAGGTTACGCGCACTCCAGGGTCAGTCCTACCGAGGGTGGATTGCGTTTCATTGGCAATTAATAAGGCCGAATTTACGCTGGGCCACAGGATGGAACATATCAGAAATGTAAAAATTAACGCACCAAACGACCACACTGGCAGACGCAGTTGATACCGAGATCGAGTGACGTGAAATGCTACTAGTGCCACTAATAGCCCAATCAGTACGCTGCGGGATTGGGTCATTGCCAGCCCAAAACAGAAAAATATGATTGCCGCACACGTCGACCATGCGCCTAGTTTATTGCTTTGATATGCATAGAGTATGCCGGTGATGGAAAGCAGCAGCAGTGTTGCCAAATGATTCGGTTGTGCTAAATTTGCAAATGGTCTGCCATTCGGGGGGAGATCAATGATAAATAGGCCGGAATAAGACAGGTTTAACCATTGATGTAAAGCAATTCCTACTGAAAATATGCCCGCCCAGATCCAAGCAAACCAGAAAGCACTTAGACCCGATTTGCGCGTGGAGAAGGACTCTCGGGTAACCAGATTTTTGCCGCTCAGTACTGAGCCCGCAAACAGGAGTGAGAAGAAAATGGCTAATAGAGCATCACTGTGGAAAATCAATTGCCGGGTTAGCAATTGTTCTACTGCAAGCGCGGGGACGATTAGGGCTGCAATAACGGCCCACGGCAATTTTGGATTGGGGTCTGAGTATTGACGCCAGAGTGACCACGCAATCAGAGGGATTACGGCAATCGCCGCTATTCCTTCCTGATGGAAGCTGAGCCAAGGTTGGTAGTGATTGGGTAGTAGCAACGATATGCACAAAAGACTGCCAAACCAGACAAGAATCCATTCGATTGTTTTCTGATGCACGGTGACGGGATGGATCAATTAAAAAAAAAGCGATGCGGTAATACCGCATCGCTTACTTTGTACTTTAACGAGCTAGAGCTTCGCTAGAGTCGCTTTTAGCCGCGGCAAGAGCCTGGCAGATACTTGGCCGGCATGCCGTTGGTCGCGGTGGGGCCGCATACCCACTTGAAAATCTGAACGCCGACATCGGTATTTGCCAAGGCAGCGGGAGTCGCACCGCCCTTGTAAGGAACCAGCTGGATCTGCTTGTCTGCAGCGTCCTTCAGATCAGGCGCATTGGTGAGAGTGCGCGTCTTAACAGTAATGACGCCCGTGTTGCTCGTCACGATGTTCAAAACATATTTGGTTGGTGAACTTGCATCGGCGCCGCCGGTGTCACCTGCTTCACAGCCCCATGCATTGGCTGCTGGAAGTACGGTGGACGACGTGGTTTGTACCGTTTCCGTGATGCTGGTGCGGCATTGCGAAGCTGCGAGAACCACTTCCGACACCTTGGCGCGGATGGTGTAGTCTTGGTAAGCAGGCAGAGCCACTGCGGCCAAAATACCGATGATCGCAACCACGATCATCAATTCGATCAGGGTAAAACCCTGCTGGATAGAACGCTTCATGAAAAACTCCTAGGAAAGTTGCAAATGCGCAGGTTCAGACGCATGAAGTGTGCCAATAGTGTTGTGCAACCAGTTGTGTCGATTGATACAACATCGAGGGTAAAAAGCGTATCTTCTGTAACGGTTTCGCCCCATTCTGGGTTCTGTTGACAATTTTGTCGCGCCACGAGTGTCACGATCTGCATCTTAATTTACAGATCGAATTCATTCCCCACATCCAGCCAGCGGATGTCGTGTGCCACGGCGCTCGGGCTTGCTCTGTCAGATCGGCAGATTTCATCAAAAATCAGGGCTGTTTCGGTCGGCTTGGTGTGGCTTATGTAGATGGGAAAACTCTGTTGGGGCGACAGCAGGGCCAACCCGTCCGCCAGTGTCTTTGGTGAAAGATGAAGACTGCGTTTGGCCAGTGCCTTCTCGCGGTTGCTGAAGGCGGTTTCTATCACGAGCATGGCGACCGGCAGGTCGTTGATGCGTTGCCAGAATGCGGGATTGGGCGCTGTGTCGCCGCTGAAAACCCACCAGCCCGTTCGGCCCCGCAGTGCATAACCCGCAGAGGGCACGGTGTGCATGGCTGGAAGCACCTCGATGTCGATGCTGGCAACGTTCAGTAGTTGCCCCACCTCTAAAGCACTGTATTCCAAGAAGGGCGCGGAAGGGTGAGGAATGCGGCTGAAGTCGGGCCAGATGACGTTGTTGAAAATGTGGGCTTGTAGTGCCGCGATGGTGTCCGCCAGTGCATGGACCTTGACTGACGTTTCGCGCATTGACGACACGGCGTCGAGCATCAGCGGCAGGGCCGCCACATGGTCAAGGTGGGAATGCGTGAGAAACACGTGGTTGACTCGGTGCATTTCCTCCAGGGTGAGGTCCCCGACGCCAGTCCCAGCGTCGATGAGGATGTGTCCATCAATAAGGAAAGATGTGGTTCGGCAGCCCTGCGAAATGGCTCCCGAGCATCCCAGAACGCGCACCTTCATGCCACCACCTTGTTCCCAACTTCAGGCGGGCGATAGCGCGCCCTCAGAATTTGCAGGGTAGCACCTGATTTCTCTGCAACACAGCAAGTAACCCCCTGAGATCTCAGCTTTGCTCAAACTGCATTTCGGTTCCCGCCAGGGCAATTCGATCGCCATTCTTGAGGGGAACTGGTGCCTCGCCAATGGGGGCGCCATTGACCAGCGGCATGTCCGGGCCCTCGACATGCGCTAAGACGTATCCTTGATGGCGCCGGGTGATGGATGCCACCGCTACCCCAGGCTTGCCAATGGTAGTGACCACCTTGAGCAGCGCAACTTCGCGCCCGGCCGCAGCGCCCGACATCACGCGGATGAGCGCCGACAGGGGGGCGGGTGCCGCTGCTGCAACCGTGGCGGGGGGGCGAGCCGGAACCAGGGGGGGAACCATGCCCGGCTTGAAGACCATGGTCTTCTCGAAGTTTTCACCCTCGGCGTCTTGCAGGAAGCGGATCTTGTATTTGCCCACTTCCACGATATCGCCGTTGCGCAGTTCCTGCCGTTTCACGGCCTTGGCGTTGACATAGGTGCCGTTGGTGCTTCCGAGGTCTTCGATCTCGACGTCGCTACCGGACATGTGGATGACCGCGTGCTCTCCGCTGATCGCCAGGTTGTCGATGACGATGTCGTTGTAGGGGCGCCGACCCAGCGTGGTCCGCTCCTTGGTCAATTCGACCTCTTTGATGACGACGCTGTCGATCGAAACGATCATTCTGGGCATGATCCACTCCTGGTATGTTGATTTGTTATGCGGGTATGGGCCATCACGCCGCCCTGAGCAGTCGCGACATGAGGCCACGTTTCTTGCTGCCTGCCGCAGCCTGCACCAGAATGACGCTGATGTTGTCTCGCCCGCCCTGGGCATTGGCGGCGTCGATGAGCAGCGTGCCTTTTTCTTCGAGCGGGAGCGGGGTTCGCAGCATGTCTGCCAGATCTGCGTCCGAAACCATGTCTGTCAGCCCGTCTGAGCACAGCAGAAAGAGGTCGTTGGATGCCACCTGGAATTCGTTCACTTCCATCTGCACATGGGGCTCTACCCCTAGGGCACGTGTGACTAAATTGCGGTTGCTTGATGCAGCGGCCTGCTGCGGGGTGAGGAAGCCTGCATCCACCTGCTCCTGCAGCCACGAATGATCTCGCGTGATCTGCTGCAGCACGCCATCGCGCAGGCGATAGCAGCGTGAGTCGCCGATATGGCCCAGGATCAATCGATCGCCCTGCAACACGCCCACCACGAGCGTTGTTCCCATGCCTGCGTACTGCGGGTTGGACAGCGATGCGCCCAAGATGGCGTGGTTTGCGTTTTCCACGCAGATTTCAAGCGCCCGGCGAATGTCCGTGGCCTGGGCATTGGGAGCGGCCTCCAAAAGCCAGCGGGAGAGTTCCGTTCGGATGAAGGTCGTGGCCATGCCGGCGGCCACTTCGCCTGCGTTGTACCCGCCCATTCCGTCCGCGAGAATGAGCACCTGGGTCTCGCGGTCGACGGCCACGGCATCTTCGTTGTTGTTGCGCACCCGCCCACGATCGGTGCGGGCAAAAAAATCATAGGTCATGGAGTTGGCCGCGTGCGTCATCGAGCATCCGAAGACGGCGGAAGTACCGAATTCCGGACAGCGGGAAGTTCCATCACGGTTTCCTGGAAATCCATCCTGTCAGGCCCACCAGCATCGCGCGCCCCATCATAGACGAGTGCTTCGTCGGGAAGTTCTGGGGCCCGGGCCATTGAGGCCGCAGCCCAGCGGAGGTCGTCCGCGAACTGTCGCCCGGTCTGGTAGCGCGCTTCAGGCCGCTTTTGCAACGAGCGTGCTACCACTTGGGCGATTTCCGGGGACAGCTCAGCCCGCTGCTGCCGCACGTCGGGCGGCTCCATATTGGCGATGCGGTGCATCAGCTCGGTCATTGAGTCGCCGCGCAAGGGCAGCACCCCGGTGAGCAACTGGTACAGCGTAACGCCCAGTGAGTACAGGTCGGAGCGGCCATCGACCTTTTTGCCGGCGAGTTGCTCGGGCGACATGAAGCTTGGCGTGCCCAGAACGAGGCCGGTGCGTGTCTTGCTTGAGTCCGTGATGCGTGCGATGCCGAAGTCGGTCACCTTGACGGTGTCCGAAGTGGCGTCGTACATGATGTTGGCGGGCTTGATGTCCCGGTGTATCACCTGATGGGCGTGGGCATAGTCCAGCGCGTCAGCGACACGTGCCATGATGGACAACACCTGCTCCACCGGCAGCAGGTGCATGGGTTGCCCAGCCTGCGTGAGATCGGCTCCCTTCAGGAACTCCATGGCGATATAGGCCAGTTCCTGGTCTTCGCCTGCGTCAAAAATGGTGACGATGGAGGGATGCTGCAAACGCCCTGCCGTTTCGGCCTCGCGGAAGAAGCGTGCTCTTGCGTCGACCAGCGCCTCGCCCTCGAACTCCTGGCTCAGTGCAAGTGTCTTGATGGCCACCACCCGGCCGATCTTGGGGTCCAGGCCGCGGTAGACGAGTCCCATTGATCCCTTGCCGATTTCCTTGTCGATCTGGTAGCGGCCCAGCATGGGCCGCGTGGTCAGCGTTGCCTCAGCTGGTACGGACACAGGCGGTGGGGGGGGCGACACCATGCTGGCTGGCTCAGCCTGCGCCAGGGCGCGTGCGCGTTTGTAGCGGGCGCGTACGTCTTTATAGAGCCGGTCGTGGCGCAGGATACGTTCATAGGCGGCTTGCGCCTTCGCGAAATCGTGTTTGCGTTCGAAGTCCTGGGCCAGATGGTAGAGGTTGTCCATCAACGCATCGCTGGGAGGGATGCGGCGCAGCCGGTCGAACGCCATGTCGAGCTGGCCCTGACCATGCAACGCCAGCGCCATCATGCGGTGACTCTCGGCTGTTGCCTGGTCGGCGCTGGGCTCACCCGAAACGCTCTTGAAAAGTCGCAGCGCCAAGATGGCCGCGGTGCCGGCCGCCAGCAGGAGCGCGGCGGGGACCAGAGGTACCCATTGCTGCATGTAGCGAAGGGTGCCCCACTCAGTGCCAACCAGCGCTACGGCACCAACTGCGCCGATGCAGGTGACCCGCGAAGTCCGCAGGCGTGGTGCACACAGTGCGCAATACAGCGCCACCGCCAGTGCGGCGGCCCCGGTGGCATACATCGACCATGACGGTTCAGCGACCATGCGCCCCTGGCGGATGCCCGATACCAGATGGGCCAGTACCTCCACGGGCGCCAGAGTCTGTCCCCCCGGCACCGGCCATTCCGGGGCCAGACCTGGGGCGGTGGTCCCGATCAGCACAATTTTGTCGCGCAATTGCGCGGTTGCTGCCTTTCCGGCCAGAACGTCAGCAAAAGAGAGTGTGCTGGGTGACGACCCGTTGCCGGCGGCCGGGAACAGGGGCCGCACGAAGGATTCCTCGCCGGTAGGCCAGCGCAGCGTTCCCGCCTGCAAGGCCGGCGGCGCGTGGTCAAGGGCGAGACTTCCCATGCCCATCCGCAGGCTGCGCAGAGTGGTGAGCAGGGCCAATGATGCTGCGGCGTCGCCACCCTGGCGCAACAGCAATGGCAGTTGACGCACAGTGCCGTCGGCATCAAGGTGCGGTTGCAGGTGGCCAAGCCCGGCCGCAGCCTGGCTCAGTGTCGGAATGGGGTAGCGGGCGGTACCTGCAGGGGCGGCGAAGTTGCCGGCACCGGCCAGCATGCTGCGTTGGGCGTAAGACGGCGCCGGTGTGCTGCTTCCTGCGTCGGCATAGGTCGACAACAACAGGACATTTCCGGCCCGCTGCATGCTGGCTGCCAGGCGGCTGTCGGTATCGAGGGCGATCTCGCCCTCGGCAATGGTGCGTGCGATGTCGGCAGTGGCCGCAGAGTCTGCGGGCAGCGCCGCCAGACTGTCACGGACTTTGCGCAGATAGGACAGGCCCCGGTCGGTCTGCGGCTCGAAGAATGGCGTCGTGAGCACGACGGTCTTTGCCCCAGCCGAGGCCAGAAGATCGATCAGCCGGGCGTACGTGTCGCGCGGCAACGGCCATCCACCCAGTTGGGCCAGGCTGGCTTCATCGATGGCGATCAGTGCGATTTCTGGAAGAGTGGGGGCAGTCGTGGCGCTGACGGCCGCGTCGTACAGGCGCCGCCCCGGCCCGTGGGCGAAATCCGTGGTGCCGTAAAGGGCAGCCAGTGCGGCTACAACCAGGGTGCAGTAAATGCCTTCAGCTCGCCATCCGAAAAGCCGCCGTGCCGAACTTGGTCTACCCACTTGCTTGTTTGTCCACTCAGGTTGTACTGAGGATTAAAAAGCAATTTCTGCGCCCGCCTATATTGTTCGGTTTGCGGCGTCTGCAGCCCCCGAAAGCGGGGGTGAATGCGTCCCGCCCAAGTTGGGCGGACGGTCTGGGGCAGTGTGCCTGCCATTTTTGTCAGGCACACTGCCGTCTTGGTTACTGTGCGGCTTCGGCCTTGCGCATGCGGGGCAGAAGCTTGCCTACGCCCACCACAAAAGCGGCGCCGAGCGCGGCGGCAATGTAGTGCAGGGCTGGATGCGCCAGTGCGAAGTCGTGCAGCGACGCATCGCTCACGATGGTTTCACCGCCCACCCAGCCGATCAGCGCAGCGCCCAGGACCACGATCACGGGGAAGCGCTCCATGAGCTTGATCATCAGCGTGCTGCCAAAGATCACCAGCGGGATGCTGATCGCCAGGCCCAGCACCAAGAGCACCAGATTGCCGTGGGCGGCGGCGGCGACGGCAATCACGTTGTCCAGGCTCATCACCAGGTCGGCAATCAGGATGGTACGCACGGCGGCCATGAGATTGCCGTACGACTTGGACTCGCCTTCCTCGTCGCCGTCGTCGCTCAGCAATTGCAGGCCGATCCACAGCAGCAGGCAGCCGCCGATGATCTGCAGGAATGACAACTCGAGCAGCTTGGCCGCGACCACCGTCAGAACAATGCGCAGCACCACGGCGGCACCCGAGCCCCAGAACACGGCCTTGCGCTGCTGGTGGGGCGGCAAGGAGCGTGCTGCCAGTGCGATGACGACGGCGTTGTCTCCCGACAAGATGATGTTGATCCAGACGATCTTGATGAGACCGATCCAGAAATCGGCGCTTTGCAGAAACTCCATGACTTCACTCCACTGTTATGAATGCAAGAAGCGCCCGAAACCAGGGTTGCGGGCGCTTCTGCTTTTTGGAGACGTCAGTGTATCGGGCGGCAACGCCCGCATCGTCCGTAATTCTGCTTACGAATTACTTCAATTGGGCCTTGAGCAGTTTGCCCAGTTCCGAAGGATTGCGCGTCACCACGAAACCGCACTCTTCCATGATGGCGAGCTTGGCATCGGCCGTGTCGGCGCCGCCAGAGATCAGCGCGCCTGCATGGCCCATGCGCTTGCCCGCAGGGGCGGTTACGCCGGCGATGAAGCCGACGATCGGCTTCTTCATGTTGGCCTTGCACCACTGGGCCGCCTCGGCTTCATCGGGGCCGCCGATTTCACCGATCATGATGACGGCGTCGGTGTCGGGGTCTTCGTTGAAGGCCTTCATCACGTCGATGTGCTTGAGGCCATTGATGGGGTCGCCACCAATGCCCACGGCCGTCGACTGGCCCAGGCCCACTTCGGTCAGCATGGCCACGGCTTCGTACGTCAGCGTGCCCGAGCGCGATACCACGCCGATGCGGCCCTTGCGGTGGATGTGGCCAGGCATGATGCCGATCTTGATTTCATCAGGCGTGATGATGCCGGGGCAGTTGGGGCCCAGCAGCAGCGTCTTCTTGCCGCCGGCGGCTTCCTTGGCCTTCATCTTGTTGCGCACTTCGAGCATGTCGCGCACGGGGATGCCTTCGGTGATGCAGATGGCCATGTCCAAGTCGGCTTCCACAGCTTCCCAGATGGCGGCAGCCGCGCCTGCCGGGGGCACGTAGATCACCGACACGGTGGCGCCGGTTTGCGTCGCGGCTTCCTTGACGGAAGCGTAGATCGGGATGTTGAAGATCGACTCGCCGGCCTTCTTGGGGTTCACGCCGGCGACGAAGCAGTTCTTGCCGTTCGCGTATTCCTGGCACTTCTCGGTGTGGAACTGGCCGGTCTTGCCCGTGATGCCCTGGGTGATGACCTTGGTGTCTTTGTTGATGTAGATCGACATGTGTGTTCTCCGGGCTTACTTGACGGCAGCAACGATCTTGGTCGCGGCTTCGGCCATGGTGTCTGCGGCGATGATGGGCAGGCCGGACTCGGCCAGCATCTTCTTGCCCAGCTCTTCGTTCGTGCCCTTCATGCGCACGACCAGCGGCACGTTCAGGTTCACGGCCTTGCAGGCGGTGATCACGCCGGTGGCGATGGTGTCGCACTTCATGATGCCGCCGAAGATGTTGACCAGAATGCCCTTGACCTTGGGGTTCTTGAGCATGATCTTGAAGGCTTCGGTGACCTTCTCGGGGGTGGCGCCGCCGCCCACGTCCAGGAAGTTGGCAGGTTCGCCGCCGAACAGCTTGATGGTGTCCATGGTGGCCATGGCCAGGCCTGCGCCGTTCACCAGGCAGCCGATGTTGCCGTCCAGGCTGATGTAGGCCAGGTCGAACTTGGAAGCTTCCACTTCAGCAGGGTCTTCTTCGTCCAGGTCACGCAGGGCCACGATTTCGGGGTGGCGGAACAGCGCATTGGCGTCGAAGTTGAACTTGGCGTCCAGGGCCATCAGGTTGCCCTTGGAATCGCAGTTCAGGGGGTTGATTTCCACCAGCGACGCGTCCGTGTCCATGTAGCACTTGTAGAGCTTGGCGAACAGGTCGACAGCCTGGTCCACCGAAGCGCCCGACAGGCCGATGGCTGCGGCAATCTTCTTGGACTGGTCGGCGGTGATGCCGGTCAGCGGATCGATGTACTCGGTGATGATCTTCTCGGGCGTGGCATGGGCCACTTCCTCGATGTCCATGCCGCCTTCGCTCGACGCGATGAAGGCGACCTTCTGCGTGGCGCGGTCGGTGACCAGCGAAACGTAGAGTTCTTTCTTGATGTCGGCGCCGTCTTCGATGTACAGGCGACGCACCTTCTGGCCTTCAGGGCCGGTCTGGTGGGTCTTGAGCTGCATGCCCAGGATGTCGCCAGCCAGCTTCTTGACGTCGTCGATGGTCTTGGCGACCTTCACGCCGCCGCCCTTGCCGCGGCCACCCGCGTGAATCTGGGCCTTCACGACCCACACGGGGCCGCCGAGCTTCTGGGCTGCTTCCACGGCTTCTTGCACCGTGAATGCGGGGATGCCACGCGGAACGGGCACACCAAAATTGCGCAAGATTTCCTTGCCTTGGTATTCGTGAATCTTCATGAGGTCTCTCTCAGGGAAGGGTGGTATTTACCCGTTTACCATGAACAAGTGTCTGGCCGCGGGCTGGGGACATGGCAACCGGCGACTGTATCATGCTGCAATGCACCATCCCTTGTGGCAAGCTTACAGGGGCGGTCTGAACGCGATCACCTTTTTGCAGGAGCTCTTAGATGTCCAGAATCTTTATCGATGGCGAAGCCGGTACCACGGGCCTGCAGATCCGTGAGCGCCTGCAGGCCATGTCGCAGATCGAGCTGGTGAGCATCGCCCCGGAATTGCGCAAGGACCCGGCCGCCAAGCGCGCCCTTATTGAAGGCGTGGACCTGGTGGTGCTTTGCCTGCATGACGACGCTGCCCGCGACACCGTGGCCATGGTCGATGACATCGAAAAGACCACCGGCCGCCAGGTGAAGGTGATTGACGCCAGCACGGCGCACCGCACTGCAGCCGGCTGGGTGTTCGGTTTTCCCGAGCTCGCTGCCGGGCAGGCACAGGCCGTGCGCGAGGCGCTGCGTGTCTCCAACCCCGGCTGCTATGCCACCGGCGCGATTGCCCTGCTGCGGCCCCTGGTCGACGCGGGCCTGGTGCCTCGGGATTTCCCGCTCGCGCTGCCTTCGGTCAGTGGCTATTCGGGCGGTGGCCGCACCATGATCGAGGCCTACGAGCAAGGCCAGGCGGCGCCGTTCGAGCTGTATGCGCTGGGCCTGTCGCACAAGCACCTGCCCGAGATCCTGAAATACACCGGGCTCACGCGCCGTCCCATCTTCGTGCCTGCGGTTGGCAACTTCCGCCAGGGCATGCTGGTGCAACTGCCCCTGCACCTCGATCTGCTGCCGGGCCAGCCCAAGGCGGCCGACCTGCACGACGCCCTGGCCTCGCACTACGCGCAAAGCAACACGCCGGCCCAGTGGGTGAGCGTGCTGCCGCCCACGGAAGACGGCAAGCTGGAGCCCACCGCGCTCAACGACACCAACAAGCTGGAGCTGCGCGTGTTTGCCAACGAAACCTACCGCCATGCCGTGCTGGTGGCGCGCCTCGATAACCTGGGCAAGGGCGCCAGCGGTGCGGCCGTGCAGAACCTGCAGTTGATGCTGGGTTTGTGATCGTGCAGGCCCGGCGCCTGCGGGGTGGAGCGCCGACGATTCCAGTCTGGTGACGGATTTGCTCTTTATTTGATAGCTGCCGGCGGCCGCCAATAAAGCGCTAGCGGCCTATAAGGCTCGCACCCGTCTGGAATGCGGGCTTCGGCGGGCCGCCCACGGTTTGCAGTGCTTTCACGCGGCCTCGTCGTCGGGGCTGCCGTCGCGCACCACGCGTCGCACCACGTCCCCTGAGAACCCGCGCGCGGCCAGAAAGCGCATCTGCCGCGCCCGTTCCTGGGCATCGACGGCCACGCTGCCAAAGCGTTGGAGCCAGACAGCCTGGGCGCGCTCCTGTTCGGTGGCGCGCAAGCGCTCGGCCGTGGCGCGCACCAAGTCATCTTCCAGCCCCTTGCTGCGCAACTCCTGCACCACACGCTGGGTGCCCAGCCGCGCTGCGCGGCGGTGAACCACCGATTCGGCCACGCGCTCGGCGTTGATGAAATCCTTGGCCTGCAGTTCGTCGAGCAGGCCGTTCAGGTCGTCGCCTTCCTGCACATGGCGCGCCAGCTTGGTGGCCAGTTCGGCGCGCGAATGTTCGCGCTGGGCCAGCAGCCGCAGCGCGCGGCCCTTGAGGGAGAGGGTGCCAAAGCCCATGGCCAGGATGCTCTCTTATGTATAGCTGCTGGCGCTTGCCGTACAAGAGCCAGCAGCCGATTGGGCTTGAAGGGGCGGTTGCGCCATGCGTTGCGCTCGTCCCCCGGCCTTACTTGTCTTCCTTCTCGCCCTTGGCGGGCTTGCCCGTGGGGGCGGCTTCCAGGGCAGCGGGCAGCAGGGCAATGCCCAGGCTTTCGCGCACCTTGTTCTCGATTTCGCGGGCGAGGTCGGGGTTTTCGCGCAGGAACTCGCGGGCGTTGTCGCGGCCCTGGCCGATTTTTTCGCCGTTGTAGGCGTACCAGGCGCCTGCCTTTTCAACCACCTTGGCGTTCACGCCCATGTCGATGATCTCGCCCTCGCGCGAGATGCCCTCGCCGAACAGGATGTCGAACTCGGCCGTCTTGAAGGGCGGGCTCACCTTGTTCTTGACCACCTTGACCTTGGTCTCGTTGCCGATGGCTTCGTCGCCCTTCTTGATCGTGCCGGTGCGGCGGATGTCGAGGCGCACCGAGGCGTAGAACTTGAGCGCATTGCCGCCGGTGGTGGTTTCGGGCGAGCCGAACATCACGCCAATCTTCATGCGGATCTGGTTGATGAAGATGACCATGCAGTTGGTCTTCTTGATCGTGGCGGTGAGCTTGCGCAACGCCTGGCTCATCAGGCGGGCCTGCAGGCCGGGCAGGGCGTCGCCCATCTCGCCTTCGATTTCGGCCTTGGGCGTGAGGGCCGCCACCGAGTCCACCACGATCAGGTCCACGGCGCCCGAGCGCACCAGGCTGTCCACAATCTCCAGCGCCTGCTCGCCGGTGTCGGGCTGGCTGATCAGCAGGTCGGACAGCTGCACACCCAGCTTCTGGGCGTACTGCACATCCAGGGCGTGCTCGGCGTCGACAAACGCGCAGGTGCCGCCCTGCTTTTGCATCTCGGCAATCACCTGCAGCGTGAGCGTGGTCTTGCCCGACGATTCCGGGCCATAGATTTCGACCACACGGCCACGGGGCAGGCCACCTACACCCAGCGCAATGTCCAGGCCCAGCGAGCCGGTGGAGACGACCTGGATGTCCTCGATCACCTCGCCTTCACCCAGGCGCATGATCGTGCCCTTGCCGAATTGCTTCTCGATCTGGGCGAGCGCGGCGGCCAGGGCCTTGGCCTTTTCCGTGTTCACGGGCAATGCGGGGTTGGTGCCTTTGACTGCGACGTCCATGAGAAACTCCTTGAAAAACAACAGGTTGGATGCTGGCACCGTTCTGCGGTTAATCACAGGCTGGATGCTTGAACAGTAGTTTATGCGAGCAATCGAATCTGAATAAGGCATTTTTTAGTCAGTTTGCCTGACAATATGGCATGGCTGATTCAGCATCCATTGCACCCCTCAACACGCCCTCCGTCCCAGCCATTCCGGCGGTTGACGACCGCTGGCGACAAACCCACCTGGGCCGTCTCATGGGCAGTGCGCTGCGCCGCTTCGACGCCCGGGTGCTCCAGCTCATGGCGCGCAACGTGGAGGTGCCGCTGGCACTGTCCAACCTGGCGGCGCGCGACCAGGTGACGGCGGCGCATGTGCACATCACGCGGCACCTGGCGCTGGAGGGTGACCGGCTGACCGACCTGGCGCAGCGCGCCGGCATGACCAAGCAGGCCATGGCCGCCCTGGTGCAGCAGTGCGCGGCCTGGGGCCTGGTCACCCGGGAGCCTGATCCGCGTG
>NZ_ACQT01000059.1 GCF_000175235.1 Acidovorax delafieldii 2AN
AGCGGCCGGCCCCGTGCGGGGCAATGCGTGCCAACGGGGTCGTGCGGTCGCACGCCGGCTGCGGCCGTGCACAGCAATGCCCCCAAGCGTGGACAGCGGCAGGCGTGAAATGCAGGCAGGCAACGCCATCGGGCGGGGCATGCCCCTCCGTTGCATTGTTTGGCCTGCAGTCCCGTCCATCAGTGGCTGTGCTTCATGCCGCAGTATTTGCCGATCGCGAGGTTCTTGCACGCGGCCTGCAGTTCTTTCTGGCAGGCATCGTGGCCCTTGCCGGATTCAAGGCATTTCGCGGCCGCCTCATGCGCTGCGGCCATGGCACGGTGGCGGGTGATGTCCTCCTGGGTCTCCTTGTCGCCTGGAGCCTGGGCGTGCGCCAGGGCGGAGGCCAACGCGACAGAGGCCAATGCCAGGGTAGCCAACAGATGTTTCATGGGTGATTTCCGATCACGGGGAGATGAGAGAAAGAACCAGCCGCGCCTGCACGGGTGCATGGCAGCCCACACGGAACTGCTGGCACGCATCGGAGCAGAGAGCCATCCGACGGGCGGCGCCTCGCGGGCTTCGGCACCAGAGCCCCGCGTGATGGACGACGGGAGCGAAATCGACGGGGTAGACAAGAAAGCGCGTCATGCACCGCCCTCGGAAGGGTGCGCACATTCGGCGCAGCGCCCGCGCACGGCAATGTCCACGGCCAGGTCCTCATGGCCCGCAGAGGCCAATGACTGCAGCACCTGCGCCAGGGCAGCGCTGACGCTCGCGGGGCCCTGTGGCAGGCGAAACTGCCGATGGCAGTCACCACACTCGAAGTGCGCGGCGGTGGCATCGCCCCCCTGCGGAGCCCGCGCGTAACGGGCCACCCGGGCGGCATCCACGCGCTTGTGCAGAAGACCGGCCGCTGCAAAGCGGTCGAGCAGGCGGTACACGGTGACGCGGTTGACGCAAACCCCGGCCACCGCGAGGGCGGCCTCGACCTCGGCCTCCGACAGGGCAGCATCGGGACGTGCCTCGTACAGCAGGGCGAGCGCGCGCGTCGCCTGCGTGGCACGCATGCCAGCGGGCAGTCGCCAGGGCGTGGCCTGGGTTGGGCGCAAAAGGGTTTCTGTGGACATGGAGGCCGTGGTGGGCTTGGCAGTGCTTTTAACGCAATTGAATTGCATTATGACTGGATTCCGGCGGCTTTTGCCGCTGCGCGTCGTCTCTTGCACCGCGCCTCTCGCATTGCCTCTGGGGCCAACGCCAGCAGGCCGCTTGCGGCTGCCGATGGCCGGGGTGGCGCGCAGCGGCTACCCGCCGGGCGTTGCGCCGGCAAGCCACGGGCCACCCGCTTGCCCCAGTGGGCGCAGTGTCCCGGCTAAGCCTTCAGATAGCGCGAGAAAGTTTTGCGAAACTTCTCGACCTTGGGCCCCACCACGAACGCGCAATAACCCTGGTCCGGGTGCTGGGCGAAGTAGTCCTGGTGGTAATCCTCGGCGGCGCTGTAATTGGCTAGCGGACAGACCTCGGTGGTGATGGGGGCGCCGAACAGCTTGTCTTGCGACATCTGTCGGATCATGTCGTTGGCAATATCGCCGTGCTCGGGGTTCTCGAAGTAGATGCCGCTGCGGTATTGCGTACCCACGTCGTTGCCCTGGCGGTTCAGCGTGGTGGGGTCGTGCGTGGCAAAGAAGATCTCGAAGATTTCGCGCACGCTGATCACGGCGGGGTCGAAGGCTAGGCGCACCACCTCGGCATGGCCGGTCGTGCCGCTACACACCTGCTCGTAGGTGGGGTGCAGCGCGTGGCCGTTGCTGTAGCCGCTTTCCACGTCGGTGATGCCGCGCACGCGGTCGAAGACCGCTTCGGTGCACCAGAAGCAGCCGCCCGCCAAGGTGATGGTTTGGTGTGTCATGCGCGTGTCCTTGCCAATTGGGGTGTGCAACGCCGCATTATGAATTGACGCTGCGGTAGGCAGTTGCTACATTACTAACCAGTCAGTCAGTAAAAATGATTCCCCCATCCGCACATCCCTCCCCCACCACCGCCAAGCGCGAGCGCCGCAAGGAAGCACGTCCCGGCGAGTTGCTGGAGGCAGCGCTGGAATTGTTCGTGGAAAAAGGCTTTGCCGCCACACGGGTGGACGAGGTGGCCGCCCGCGCGGGCGTGTCCAAGGGAACGCTGTTTCTGTACTTCCCCAGCAAGGAAGAGCTGTTCAAGGCGGTGGTGCGCGAGAACATCGCCGGCCGTTTTGCCGAATGGGCACTGGAGGTGGACACCTTCGAGGGCAGCACCAGCGAACTGCTGCGCTATTGCTACAAGGTGTGGTGGGAGCGCATCGGCCGCACCAAGGCATCGGGCATCACCAAGCTCATGCTCAGCGAAGCCCACCACTTCCCCGAGATCACGCAGTTCTATCAGCACGAGGTGATTCGCCCGGGCCAGATGCTCATCCGCTGCATCCTGCAACGCGGCGTGGACCGGGGTGAGTTTCGGGCGCTCGACATGGACTATGCGATCTATCTGGTGCTGGCGCCCATGCTCTTCCTCATGCTCTGGAAGCACTCGATGGGCGCCTGCGTGCCCGATGCGCTGGGCCTGGAGCCCGAAAAATACATCGCCATGCAGGCCGACAACATCCTTCAAGGGCTGGTTGTGCGGCCACCCTCCCCTTCTTCTCCACCGGGCTGATACATGAAGCGCTGGATCCCCTGGATGGCTGCGGCCATCGCCGTCGTTTTGCTGGGCACCGGGGTGTGGCGTGCCATGGCAGCGCGGCAGGCGCAGCAGAAGGCGCTGGTTGAAGCGGGGCAACGCAAGGAAGCGCCCCTGGCGCTGGCGCCGGATGAAATCGTGACCGTGCGGCGGCAAACGCTGGCCGTGGGCGTGCCCTTGTCGGGGTCGTTGCGCGCCGTCGAGTCCGCCATGGTGAAGGCACGCATTGCCGGTGAACTACAGGGCCTGGTGCTGCGCGAAGGCGACAGCGTCCGCGCCGGCCAGGAGATCGCCCGCATCGACGCCACCGAAGCCCGTGCGCGCCTGCGCCAGGCGCAGCAGCAGGCCGATGCATCGAAAGCGCAGGTGGACATCAGCCAGCGCCAGTTCGACAACAACCGCGCCCTGGTGGACCAGGGGTTCATCTCCTCCACCGCGCTTGCGACATCGCGGGCCAGCCTGGAGGCGGCGCAGTCCTCCTACCAGGCTGCCGTGGCGGCCGCCGACGTGGTGCGCAAGTCGCTTGACGACACCGTGCTGCGCAGCCCCATCACCGGCCAGGTGGCCCAGCGGCTGGCCCAGCCGGGCGAGCGCGTCGCGGTGGACGCCCGGATCGTCGAGGTGGTGGACCTGTCGCGCCTTGAACTCGAGGCACTGCTGAGCCCGGCCGATTCCCTGGCCGTGCGGGTGGGCCAGAAGGCCAGCCTGCGCGTCGAAGGGGCGTCGGCGCCCATCGTGGCGACGGTCACCCGCATCAGCCCCAGCGCCCAGGCAGGAAGCCGCACCGTTCCCGTGTACCTTGCGATCGAGCCCGGGGCGGCGGCTTCCATGCTGCGCCAGGGACTTTTCGTGCAGGGCACGCTCGACACGGGCCACGCCGACGTGCTGACCCTGCCGCTGGACGCCGTGCGCACCGATCACCCGGCGCCTTATGTGCAGGCAGTGCAGAACGGCCGGGTGGTGTATGCGCCGGTGAAGACAGGCGTCCGTGCCGTCGTGGCCGGGGACACGCTGGTGGCGGTCGAGGGCATCGCGGAAGGATCGCAGGTGGTGGCCGGGCGCATCGGTTCGCTGCGTGAGGGCTCCCTCGTGCGCAGCGACGCTGGCACGCCGGCCGTGTCCCCGAGCCCGCCTGCCGCCACCGCGCCTGCACCGGCCCAAAAGCCCTGACCCACCATGTGGTTCACCAGAGTCAGTCTGAAAAATCCGGTGTTCGCCACCATGGTGATGCTCGCCATCGTGGTGCTGGGCCTGTTTTCGTACCAGCGGCTCAAGGTGGACCAGTTCCCTGACATCGACTTCCCCGTGGTGGTGGTCACGGTGGATTACCCGGGCGCGTCGCCAGAGATCGTCGAAAGCGAAGTCACCAAGAAGATCGAGGAAGGCGTCAACTCGATTGCCGGCGTCAACGCCCTCACCTCGCGCAGCTACGAGGGCACCGCGGTCGTCATCATCGAATTCCAGCTCCACATTGACGGCCGCAGGGCCGCCGAGGACGTGCGCGAGAAGGTGGCGACCGTTCGCCCCACGCTGCGCACCGAGGTCAAAGAGCCGCGCGTGCTGCGCTTTGACCCCGCCAGCCGCCCGGTATGGTCGCTGGCGGTGCTGCCCGACGCACAGGCTTCCGTAAAGGGCCGCCAAGGCGCGGATTCTGCGGCAGCGGCCAGCCCTGCGGATGCTGGCGCCGCCTCGGGCGGTCGGAATTCCGCCGTGGAGCTCACCACCTGGGCCGAACAGATCCTAAAAAAGCGCCTCGAAAACGTGCGTGGCGTGGGGGCCGTCAACCTCGTGGGCGCCACCAAGCGCGAGATCAACATCTACCTGAATCCGCAGGCACTCGAAGCCTTTGGTGTGACGCCCGACCAAGTGGTGGCCGCCGTGCGCAACGAGAACCAGGATTTACCCGTGGGCGCGATCCGCTCGCTGGCGCAGGAGCGTGTGGTGCAGATCGATGCCCGCATGCAGCGGCCCGAGGACTTTGGCCGCATCATCGTCACGCGCAAGAACGGCGCCCCCGTGCGCGTGGAACAGGTGGCGCGCGTGCAGGACGGAGCACAGGAAGTGGAAAGCCTCGCCCTCTACAACGGCGAACGCACGCTGCTGCTTTCCGTGCAGAAGTCGCAGGGCGAGAACACCATCGAAGTGGTGGATGGGCTGAACGCCGCCGTGGCCGAGATGCGCGCGCAACTGCCGCCCGGCGTGCGCCTGGAGACGATCGGCGACAGCGCGCGCCCCATCCGCGTGGCCGTGAACAACGTGCGCCAGACCCTCATCGAGGGCGCACTGCTCACGGTGCTGATCGTTTTCCTGTTCCTGAACTCGTGGCGCTCCACGGTCATCACGGGCCTGACCCTGCCCATCGCGCTGATCGGCACCTTCCTGTTCATGAACATGTTCGGGTTCACCATCAACATGATCACGTTGATGGCCCTGTCGCTGTGCGTGGGCTTGCTGATCGACGACGCCATCGTGGTGCGCGAGAACATCGTGCGCCATGTGCAAATGGGCAAAGGCGCATACGCAGCTGCCCTGGACGGCACTCAGGAGATCGGCCTGGCCGTGCTCGCCACCACGCTGTCGATCGTGGCGGTGTTTTTGCCCATCGGATTCATGGGCGGCATCATTGGCAAGTTCTTCCACGAGTTCGGGGTCACCATCGTGGCGGCGGTGCTGATCTCGATGTTCGTGAGCTTCACGCTCGACCCCATGCTCTCGAGCATCTGGCATGACCCCAGCATCCACGCCCATGGCGAGCGCAACCGCCCCGTCACCTTCTACGACCGAACCGTGGGCCGCGTCACGGGCTGGTTCGACCATGCCACCGAGGCCCTGGCCGAGGCGTACCAGGGCATTCTGCGCTGGTCGCTGGTGCACAAGCTGGCCACGCTGCTGATCGCAATCGCCATCTTCGTGCTGAGTGTCTTCATGGTGCCGCTGCTGGGCACCGAATTCGTGCCCAAGGCCGACTTCTCGGAAACCACCGTCAATTTCTACACCCCCGTGGGTTCGTCGCTGGAGGCCACCGAGGCGAAGTCTCGCCAGGTGGAAGCCATCCTGCGCGAGTTTCCCGAGGTGCGCTACACGCTGTCCACCATCAACACCGGCAGTGCGCAAGGCAAGATGTACGCCAGTGTCTATGTGCGCCTGGTGGATCGCAAGGATCGCAGCCGCAGCGTGGACGCCATGTCGGGTGTGCTGCGCGAACGCCTTCGTCAGGTGCCAGGCATCACCGTCACCCATGTGGGCCTGCTTGACCCCGTGGGAGGCCAGAAGCAGGTGGAGTTCTCGTTGCAAGGCCCTGATCTGCAGGAGCTGGAGCGCCTGACGCAGGCCGTTACGGCCAAGATCCGCGGCGTTCCTGGGCTGGTGGATCTCGACACCAGCGCCAAGCCCGACAAGCCCGTGATTGCGCTCGATGTGCAACGCGATGCAGCCTCGGATCTCGGCGTGTCGGTGGCCCAACTCGCCACCTCGCTGCGCACGCTGGTGGCCGGAACCACCGTGGGCAACTGGCGCGCGCCCGACGACCAGACCTACGACGTGAACGTGCGCCTGGCCCCCGAAGCGCGCACCGCACCGCAAGACCTCGAGCGCCTGCCTTTCGCACTGTCGGCAGCGGATGGGGGCACGCGCATCGTGCGCCTGAACCAGGTGGCGCGTGTGAGCGAAAGTACCGGCGCCAACCAGATCAACCGGCGCGATCTGACCCGCGAGGTGGCCGTCACCGCCAACGTGGCCGAGCGCTCGGCGGGCGAAGTGTCGAACGACATCAAAAAGGCGCTCGACAGCCTGGCCTTTCCGCCGGGCTACCGCTACCAGTTTGGCGGGTCCACCAAGAACATGGCCGAATCGTTTGGCTACGCCATCTCGGCACTGGTGCTGGCCATCGTCTTCATCTACATGATCCTGGCGAGCCAGTTCAGGAGCTTTCTGCAGCCGCTGGCGCTCATGACCTCACTGCCGCTCACGCTCATCGGTGTGGTGCTGGCGTTGCTGATGTTCCGCTCCACGCTGTCGATGTTTTCCATCATCGGCGTGGTGATGCTCATGGGCCTGGTGACCAAGAACGCCATCCTCCTTGTGGACTTTGCGATCCGGGCCCGTGAGGAACACATCGATGAGGCGGGCCGTGCCGTGGCGGGACTGCCGCGCGCAGAAGCCCTGCTGCTGGCCGCCCGCGTCCGGCTGCGCCCCATCCTCATGACTACGCTGGCCATGATCTTCGGCATGGTGCCCCTGGCGTTCGCGTTGTCCGAGGGTTCGGAGCAGCGCGCACCCATGGGCCAGGCCGTGATCGGCGGGGTGATCACTTCGTCGCTGCTGACGCTGGTGGTGGTTCCGGTGGTGTACTGCTACATGGACGACTTCGCCCGCTGGGCCCTCGCTCGCCTGGGCCGCGGCCAGGCGCGGCCCGCGCACCCTAAAATCGAAGGTTTGTCCTGACCCGCCTTCCCCTGGAGAGATTCCATGAACATGCCCCTGAACACGTCCGCCAACATCAGCGATCCCATTGCCCAGGCCCGCTACAACATGATCGAGCAGCAAATCCGCCCCTGGAACGTGCTGGACGCCGACGTGCTGGACTTGCTGGCCGTGGTGCGCCGTGAAGACTTCGTGCCCGCCGCCTACCGCAGCTTGGCCTTCTCGGACATCGAGATTCCCTTGCTGGGTGACGCCGAAGAAGCCGTGCGCCTGGGCCACAGCATGCTGCAGCCACGGCTCGAGGCGCGCATGCTGCAGGACCTGCGCCTTCTGCCCACCGACCGCGTGCTGGAAATCGGGGCGGGCTCTGGCTATATGGCGGCCCTGCTGGCCCACCGCGCCGAGCACGTGGTGTCGCTCGAGATCGTGCCGGCCCTCGCCGAAATGGCACGCGACAACCTCCAGCGCGCCGGCATCGCCAATGCCCACGTACGGGTGTCCGATGGTTCCCGCGATGCAGTGCCAGAAGGCCCGTTCGACGTGATCGTGCTCAGCGGCTCCGTGGCCGAAGTGCCGCAGAACCTGCTGGCAATGCTGCGCGAAGGCGGCCGCCTGGCAGCCATCGTGGGCCAGGAGCCGGTCATGCGTTTCACACTGGTGCGCCGCGCCGGCGACCGCTTTGAAACCACGCAACCCTGGGACACCATCGCTCCGCGCCTGGTCGGTTTTGCCGAACCCTCGGGCTTCTCGTTCTGACCCTGCTTCCAGGATTTCTGCATGATCGACCACGTTCGCCCCGCCCTGCTGTCTGCCTGGTTCGAACAGGCCAGTGCCGAGGGCGAGCCCGTGGTGCTGGACGTGCGTGAACCGTGGGAACTGCAGACCGCCAGCGTGCGCTCTCAGGGATTCGAGCTGGTGGCGATTCCCATGGGCGAGTTGCCCCGCCGCCTGGCCGAACTGGATCCCGCACGTCCCGTGGCGTGCCTGTGCCACCACGGCGTCCGCAGTCTTCGCGTGGCGGTTTTCCTGGAGCAGCAGGGGTTTGAAACGGTGGCGAATATCACTGGCGGCATTGACACCTGGTCGCGCGAATGCGACCAGAGCGTGCCACGGTACTGATGGGCCAACCACTTCGTTTGCCGCGATTTCCCGACTGCGCAGAACCCACCTGAAGGATTTCCATGACCCCGCTTCGCCTTCTTCACCTGACCCTGGCCCTTGCTGCCGCCTTCGGTGCGCCTGCCCGCGCCCAGAGTCTGTCCGAGCTGATCGAGAAGGCGCGCGGCTATGACACGGTATGGCAAGCCGCCAAGTTGCAACTCGACGCCGCCGGCAGCCGCGCTGAGCAGGCACGGGCGGGACTGCTGCCCAGCGCGGGGCTGTCCGCGGGCGTGGCACGCGCCAACACGGAAGTCACCCGGCCCAAGATCGATCTCAGCGCCACCACGCAGAATGTCGGGATCAGCGCCTCGCAGCCTCTCTACCGGCCTGCGAACCGCATCAATTTTCAACAAGGCCAACGGGGCATCGACGTGGCACGGGCCCAGCTCGACGCCGCCACGCAGGACTTGCTGGTGCGCGTCAGCCAGGCATATTTCGATGTGCTTGCCGCCCAGGACACACTCACCTTCGTGCAGGCGCAAAAAGTGGCCGTTTCGGAGCAACTGGCAGCCGCCAAGCGCAATTTCGAGGTGGGAACCTCTACCGTCACCGACTCACGCGAGGCCCAGGCCCGCTACGACCTCGTCATCGCCCAGGAGATCGCCGCCGAGAATGACCTGCGCGTGAAGAAGCTGGCGCTGGACCAGTTGGTGGGTGTGACCGGCGCGCAGCCCTTGCCCCTGGTGCAGCCGGTGCAATTGCCCCTGGTGCAGCCCGATAACGTGGCGGCCTGGGTGCAAACGGCGCAGGACCAGCAGCCCGGTGTACGCCAGGCCCAGATTGCGCTGGACATCGCCCGCCTGGAGACCCAGAAGGCCGGCACCGGCCACCTGCCCACGGTCGATCTGCAGGCCGGCTACAACATCCAGCGCAATCCCAACGGAACTGTCACCGTGCCCGGTGCGAACAGCCGCACCAACAATGCCTCCGTGGGCGTGGCGTTGAATCTGCCGCTCTTCGCTGGATTCGCCGTGCAAAACCGCATCAAGGAAACGCTGGCACTGGAAGAAAAGGCCCTGGCCGACCTTGAAACCACACGCCGCAATGTGGCGCAGGCGACGCGCGCGGCCTTCTTTGGCGTGCAGTCGGGCCAGGGTCAGGTCCAGGCGCTCGAAGCGGCCGAGGCATCCAGCCAGAGCGCACTCGATGCCAACAAGCTGGGCTACCAGGTGGGTGTGCGCATCAACATCGATGTGCTCAATGCCCAGAGCCAGCTTTACCAGACCAAGCGCGATCTTGCGCAGGCCCGCTACAACGTGCTGCTGGGCAACCTCAAGCTGCGCCAGGCCGCCGGCACCCTGACCGACGACGACGTGGCCGCCATCAACCGCCTGCTGCGCCAGCCCTAGCCGGTCCTGCCCGCTGCGTCACAGCGCCGCAGGTGGCGCACTGCGCGGCGGTACGGCCCACCGCGCGGTGCTCGCCACGTGCTATAGCGTGTGCGAGACGAGCTTGAAATCTGCGTCTTCCGGGAAAGGCTTGACCACAAAGCCCAGGCTGCGCATGAGCTTGAGCATGCCGGGATTGTTTGCCAGCACCAGCCCGTCGATCTCGGCCAGGCCCTTTTCGCGCGCCACATCCATGATGCTCAACATCAAGCGCGAGCCCAGGCCCTTGCCATTGAAATCGTCGGCCACGACCAGGGCGAACTCGCAGCTCGACTGGTCGGGGTTGGTGACATAGCGCGACACCCCCACGATGCGCTCGGTTTCGGTGATATTGCCTTCTGCATCCACCGATCGTTCGCGGAACACGGCCACTAGCGCCATTTCGCGGTCGTAATCGATCAGCGTGAAGCGCGCCAGCATCGACGCCGGCAGTTCCACGATCGACGAGATGAAGCGGAAATAGCGGCTTTCAGGCGAGAGGTTCTGCACCAGGGCCTGCAGCATCTGCGCATCGTCGGGATGGATGGGCCGCACGAGGTATTCGCCGCCGCCACGCATGGGCCAAACCTGCTCGTAGCGCGCGGGGTAAGGCAGGATGGCCAGATGGCTGAAGCTGTCGGCACGCCCGCCCGAGGTGTTGGCTGCATGGTCGATGGCGATGCGGGCATCCACCGCCACCGCACCGTTCTCGTCCACGATGAGCGGGTTGATGTCCATCTCGCGCAACTGGGGCAAGGCGCACACCATTTCGGAAACGCGCAGCAGCACCTGCTCCAGCGCGTCGCGGTCCACGGCACTGGCGCCGCGCCACTCGCCCAGCGTTTCCGCCACGCGCGAGCGCTCGATCAGCCGGCGTGCCAGAAACTGGTTGAGGGGCGGCAGTTCCATGGCCCGGTCGTCGATCAGCTCGATCATGGTGCCCCCAGCCCCGAACGTGATCACGGGGCCGAAAGGGTCATCGGTGACGAGCCCGATGCAGATCTCGCGCCCGCGCCGTGCACGGGCCATGTTCTGCACCGTCACGCCGTTGATGCGGGCATCGGGCTGCAGGCGTGCCACACGCTGCACCATGTCGGTGTAGGCATCGCGGGCGCCGGTGCCGTTGTGGATGTTCAGGGCCACGCCGCCGACATCGGACTTGTGGCTGATATCGGGCGAATCGATCTTCAGCGCCACAGGGAAGCCCATCTGCGTGGCGATCATCATGGCCTCGTGCGCGCTGCGAGCGAGAATTGTCTTGGTCACGGGGATGTGGAACGCCGCCAGCAGCGTCTTCGATTCCATCTCGGTGAGCACCTTGCGCCGCTCGGCCAGCACGCTCTCGATGACCAGGCGCGCACCCTCGATGTCGGGCTTGGCCAGCGTCGATAGCGGGGGCGGCGTCTGCTGCAGCAACTGCTGATTCTGGTAGAACGATGCGATGTTGCCGAAGGCCCCCACGGCGGCTTCGGGTGTGCGAAAGCTCGGGATGGACGCCTCGCGCAGGATGGCGCGCGCCGGAACCACCGAGGCATCGCCCATCCAGCAGGCCAATAACGGCTTGCTCATGCGCCGCTTGACCTCGGCCACCGCCGTCGCCACGGCGCAGGCATCGGAGCCGACCTTGGGCGAATAGATGACCAGGACACCATCGACCTGCCGGTCGTGGCTGGCCGCATCAACGGCCAGGCGGAAATGCTCGGCGCCCGCATCTTCCGACAGATCGATCAGATCGGCCAGCGAGGCCAGCGGAGGCAGTTGCGGTGCCAGCGTGCGCGCCGACTCGGGCGACAGCCGGCCCAGGTCGAGCAGGATCTCGTTGACCCAGTCGGCCGCCAGCACGCCGGGGCCGCCGCCGTTGGTGACGATGGCCAGCCGCTTGCCCACGGGCCGGTAGCGTGAGGCCAGGCACTTGGCCGCAGAGAACAGTTCCACGAACGAGCGCACGCGCACCGCACCCGCGCGGCGCAGCGCAGCGTCGAACACGTCGTCGCTGCCCACGATGGTGCCGCTGTGCGTCTGGGCGGCCTCGTTGCCGGCGGGCTTGCGCCCTGCCTTCAGCACCACCACGGGCTTGGCATTGGCGGCCGACCGCAGGGCACTCATGAAGCGGCGTGCGTTGGAGATGCCTTCCATGTAGACCACGATGCTCTGGGTGCGCGCATCGTGGGCCAAAAAATCGAGCACCTGGGCAATGTCCACGTCGGTGTTCGGCCCCAGCGACACCACGGCCGAGAAGCCCACGGCGTTGTTACTGGCCCAGTCCAGGATCGACGCGGTAAGCGCCCCCGACTGGCACACCAGCGCCAGCGAGCCATCGCGCGCCAGCGGGCCCGCGGCGCTGGCGTTGAGCTGCAGGTGGGGCCGCTGGAAGCCTAGCGAGTTGGGACCCAGCAGGTACACGCCCTCGCGGCGGGCAATCTTCTTGAGGTTGGCGGCCTGGTCTGCATCCATGCCGCTCGACATCACCAGCGCCGCGCGGCAACCGATGCGCCCAGCCACCTCCAGCGCGGCCGGAACCTCGGCGGGGGGTAACGCGATGATGGCGAGGTCGGAGCGCCGCTGGGCCAGGTCGGCCAGCGTGCCGCTGGTGTGGGTGTCCACGAACTGCAGGGTGCCCGCAAAGCGCTGCGCGCGCAGGGCCGGGTGCAGCGCTTGCGCATACGAGGTGAGGCTGTCGGGGTCTTCGGCTTTGCCTGCCAGCACGGCGATGGAAGCAGGAGCGAAAAGCGGCGTGAGGTAGTGTTTGTCCATGGGTCTTGCAAGGCTTCGGGAAGTCCCTCTGCGATGAGCGGGTGGTTGGGTGCGACTGTGGCACAGCTGCGATCAAATCGATACAAAGCCGAGTGCCAAAGGCGACATTCCGCCGACACCTGCCCCGGCGCGCACACCGGTTTCGTTGCATGCCATTGTGCGCGCCCCGGCGCTCATCCGGCCCGGGTGCCGGGGCCCTGGCGAGAAGGTTCTTGCGGTGCATCAGCAGGCGTGCCGCGCCCCACTGCCGCCAGAAGCCCTCGCAGAGCGTTCACTGGGGCTGCAGGCCCAGCAGGCCCACGACGGCGTCGGCGGTCAAGTGCGCGGCGCCGCGGTGTTGCTGCGTGAAATCATGGGTCAGAGCGCGGGACGCGGCCAGCGCCGGCGCGTTGGTCACCAGCTGGCAGGCGTATTGCACGCCCTGCCCCATGTCGGCAACGCGGTGGGCCACGCCCTGCTCACAGGCCAGGGCGGCGGCTTCGGCAAAATTGAAGGTGTGCTGCCCCAGCACCACGGGGCAGCCACAGGCGATGGCTTCGATCAGGTTCTGCCCGCCCAGCGGGGCAAAGCTTCCGCCCAGCAGGGCCACGTCCGCCAGACCGTAGTACAGCGCCATCTCGCCCAGCGAGTCGCCCAGCCAGACGTCGGCGGGCACCGGCGCCTCTCCCCACTGGCTGCGGCACGATACCGTGAGGCCTGCGCCCTGCAGCAACTGCTGCACCTCGGCAAAGCGCTGGGGGTGGCGTGGAACGATGAGCCATTGCACCGCGCTGCGTTGCCTGAATGCTTCATTATTGATAGCGCCAGGCGCTTCGCCGGCAAGCGCTTCATGCCGGTTTTGCTTCAAAGCGTCGAGCCACAGGGCCTCTTCGCCTTCGCGGCTGCTGGCCAGCATGACCACCGGCCGGCCACTGTGGGCACGCCAGTCCCGCCCGCGGGCAAGCTGCTCGGCATCGGGCACCACATCGAACTTGAGGTTGCCGAAAATGCCGCGCACCGGTGCGCCCAGCGCGCGCAGGCGCACGGCATCGGCGTCGGTTTGCGCCCACACGGCCGACAGGCCGCCATAGGCCGGGCGGGCCAGCGCCCCCACGCGCAAGGCCTTGCGCAGCGACCGCGCATTGAGGCGGGCATTGGCCAGCACCAGCGGTATGCCGCGCCGCCGGCAGCCGGCCACCAGATTGGGCCAGACCTCGGTTTCCATGAGGATGCCGATGGCCGGCCGGAACTGGCCCAGAAAGCGGCGCACGGCCCCCGGCGTGTCCCAGGGCTGCCACACCTGCACATCGCCAGGGTGCAGCAGCTTTTCGCCTTCGGCCCGGCCCGTGGCCGTTCCGTGGGTCAGCAGCAGGCGCATGCCCGGCAACTGGTGGCGCAGTTCCGCCAACAACAGGGCCGCGGCCCGGGTCTCGCCCAGCGATACGGCGTGGATCCAGACAAAGCGGCCCAGCGGGTCGGCGCTGCTGTGCGGCATCAGGCTGTCCAGGGGCTGCTCATAGCGGCCAAAGCGCTCGCCTACCGCGTGCCCATAGCCAGGCTCGGCCGCGGCGCGGCGCCGCAGCTTGCGCAGCAGCAGGGGCTGGGCGGCCCAGGTCAGGGCGGAATAGAGGGCGCGGGCGAGGGACATCTCAGCGATCCAGGATGCCACATGCCACCCGCAACGGATGAAACGGACGCAGCCCAGGCGCGGGCAGCCGCGCAAAGGCCGCCATCACAACGTGAAGGCGCTGGCTGCGTCCCCCTGTCCGCAGCGCGCAGCGCTGCAAGAGCGGCGGGAAGGTGCGAAGCGAATCAGGGGGGAGCTTCACTTCAGTGCGCCGCGCTGCCCACGTGGGCGTCGGGCTTCACGCGGTGCAGCAGGGCCAGCATGGCCGCCTCGATGCGCGCCAGCGCCTCGGGCGTGTGCCCCTCGAAGCGCAGCACCAGCACGGGGGTGGTGTTGCTGGCGCGGATCAGGCCGAAGCCGTCTGGCCAGTCCACGCGAAGGCCGTCGATGGTGTTGATCTGCGCGGGCGCCGCGAAGCTATCGGCCGCCAGCGCCTGCAACAGCGCCGTCAACTGGTGTGGTTCGCCTTCGGCGCAGGTCACGTTGAGTTCGGGCGTGCTGAAGCTGGTGGGCAGGCCGTTGAGCACGGCTCCGGGGTCGGCGCTGCGCGACAGGATTTCCAGCAGGCGGCAGCCCGCGTAGGTGCCGTCATCGAAGCCGAACCAGCGTTCCTTGAAGAAGATGTGGCCGCTCATCTCGCCGCCCAGTGGCGAATTGACCTCTTTCATGCGGGCCTTGATGAGCGAATGGCCCGTCTTGTACATGAGGGGCTGGCCGCCGGCCGCGGCAATGGCCGGCGCCAGACGCTGGGTGCATTTCACGTCGAACAGGATGGGCGCGCCCGGCACGCGGGTCAAAACATCCTGCGCAAACAGCATCATCTGGCGGTCAGGGAAGATGTTGGTGCCGTCGCGCGTGACGATGCCCAGCCGGTCGCCGTCACCATCGAAGGCCAGGCCCAGTTCGGCATCGCCAGCCTGCAGCGCAGCGATGAGGTCGCGCAGGTTCTCGGGCTTGCTCGGGTCGGGGTGGTGGTGGGGAAAGTTGCCGTCCACCTCGGAAAACAGCTCGGCCACCTCGCATCCCAGCGCCCGGAAGATGGCCGGTGCCGATGCGCCCGCAATGCCGTTGCCACAATCGACCACTATCTTCATGGGGCGGGCCAGCTTCACGTCGCCCATGATGCGCTGCACATAGGCGGGCAACACGTCCACGCTGCGCACGCTGCCGCCGGGCAGAAGCTGCCAGCTTTCGGCCTCCATGGTGCGGCGCAGGGCCTGGATTTCGTCGCCATAGATGGCACGGCCGTTCAGCACCATTTTGAAACCGTTGTAGTCGCGGGGGTTGTGGCTGCCCGTCACCTGGATGCCGCTGGCGCACAGCGTGCTGGCCGCGAAGTACAGCAGTGGCGTAGTGACCATGCCCACGTCGATCACTTCGATGCCTGCCTCGACCAAGCCGCGCACCAGGGCGGCACTGATGGCCGGGCCAGACAATCGGCCGTCGCGCCCCACCGCCACGGTGGTCTGGCCTTCCGCGCGGGCGGCGGTTCCAAAGGCGCGGCCCAGGCCCAGAGCCACTTCTTCGTCCAGGGTGGAGGGCACGATGCCGCGGATGTCGTAGGCCTTGAAGATGGCGGGTGTGGGTTGCACGGAGGGGTCTTTCGAAGCAAGGGGTCGAACGTCCGCTGCATTGTAGGGGCCTACCGGCCTGCTCTCCGTGGGCCCAG
Organism: Acidovorax delafieldii 2AN; assembly: GCF_000175235.1. Taxonomy (GTDB): domain Bacteria; phylum Pseudomonadota; class Gammaproteobacteria; order Burkholderiales; family Burkholderiaceae_C; genus Acidovorax; species Acidovorax delafieldii_B. The sequence goes on from NZ_ACQT01000059.1 coordinate 15,668, forward strand.
GCATGGGTCCGAAAATGGCCAGCGCCGCGGCAGCGCCGGCCTATCATCAACGCCATGAAAACGCCCACCCCGCCCTCCGCCGCAACCTCAGCCACCACGGCCGGCACCGTGGTTGACGCGGCAAGCGCGGATGGCTGCTACCGTGCGCTGCTGGCCCGCGATGCGCGTTTCGACGGCCGCTTCTTCACGGGCGTCACCTCCACGGGCGTCTATTGCCGCCCGGTGTGCGCGGTGCGCACGCCGCGCCGCGAGAATTGCCGTTTCTTCGCGCTCGCCGCGCAGGCCGAGGGCGCGGGCTTTCGCCCCTGCCTGCGCTGCCGGCCTGAGCTGGCACCGCAGGCGCTGGTGTGGTCAGTGCAGGACGCCAGCGGCATCCTGGTGCAGCAGGCGGTGCGGCTGCTGGACGCTCCCGAGACATGGGACGCGGGCGACGGGCGCACCGCCACGGTGGCGCGGCTGGCCGCCCGCCTGGGCGTGAGCGACCGGCATCTGCGCCGCATCTTCGAGGCGGCGCTTTGCGTGTCGCCGCTGCAATACCTGCAGACGCGCAGGCTTCTCACGGCCAAGCAATTGCTGACCGATACGGCCATGCCCGTCACCCAGGTGGCCTTGGCCAGCGGTTTTTCGAGCGTGCGCCGCTTCAACGCGGCTTTTGCCGGCCATTACGGATTGAACCCGACCCAGTTGCGCCGTGGCGGCGCCCGGCCACGGCAAACCGATGCCCCCACCTTGCGGCTGGCCTACCGGCCGCCCCTCGACGTGCCTGCATTGCTGGGCTTTTTTGCGCGCCGCCAGTTCGAAGGCGTGGAATGGGTCGATCCCGGCAGCAGCCTGTGCCTGCGCCGCACCGTGCGGCTTTGCGGCCTGGGCCCCGGGGCCGCGGAGCACCGCGGCTGGCTGGATGCGCGCTTCGATCCCGCGCGCCACCAGGTGCTGCTGCAGACCAGCGACAGCCTCTACCCGGTGCTGCCGCAGGTGATTCGGCGTGTGCGCGCCATGCTCGACCTGGACGCCGACCCCGACGCCATCAATGCGGTGCTGCACGCATCCTTCCCCGAAGGCGACGGTCTGCGGGTGCCCGGCGCCTTTGACGGATTTGAGCTGGCCGTGCGTGCGGTTCTGGGGCAGCAGATCACCGTGGCAGCGGCGCGCACGCTGGGCCAGCGGCTGGTGGAACGCTTCGGCGAACCCATCGCCACGCCCTGGCCCGGGCTTGGGCGGCTGTTTCCCGCACCTGCCGTGCTGGCACAGGCACCCGCAGAAGCCCTGGGGCAACTGGGCATCGTCCGCCAGCGCCAGGCCGCCATCCTGGCCCTGGCCCAGGCCGTGGATGCGGGCCGACTGCCCCTGCACGGCGGTGCCGACGTGAAGAGCACCACCGCGGCGCTGTGCGCGCTGCCCGGCATCGGCGACTGGACGGCGCAGTACATCGCCATGCGCGTGCTGCGCTGGCCGGATGCCTTCCCCGCTGGCGACGTCGCGCTGCACAAAGCCATGGGGGTGCAGTTGCTCCCCCACCCGGCGCGAGCGGCTGTCGCAGCCTCGGCGGCCTGGCAACCCTGGCGCAGTTATGCCGTGGTGCGCGCGTGGGCCAGTGGATAAGGCCTGCTCCATCGAGAATTGCCCGGCAGGGCTCCTGCGCTGAGGCTGGCGGTGGAACGGGGCCGGCCCGGCACGGTCGCCGCGTGCGCTGCGGCCCCTTGCGCCAGCGTCTGCGATGCCCGAAGGCTCGGGCCAAGGGGCTGTGCAACCGGCAACCAAGGGCACGCATTTGGTAATGCCAAGAGTCAGCCCCTGATGCGGTTGAGGGCGCATCTGAAGAAAGTTTCGGATCGTGCGGTCAGCGAAAGGCCATCCGCACGCAGCGGTTGGCAGGCGGCAGGCCAGCGCCATGGCAGGCCGATGCGTGCTACAGATTAAATAGCTGCTTGCGCTTACCGCGCAAGCGCAAGAAACGGTTTTCATCTAACATTCCTCTGCCATGCAATTTCATCCTTCCACCGTGCAAACCTGCACCTCGACGCGCCTGGGCACCGTGCGGCTTGCAGCTTCGGCGCAAGGCCTGGCTGGCTTGTGGTTCGACGGTCAGCGCCACCAGCCACCGCAACTGTCGGGCCCCGGTGCCTGGCCGCACGACCCGCACCACCCCGTGCTCGTCATGGCCATCGAGCAACTGCACCAGTACCTGCGCGGCGAGCGCACCCGGTTCTCGCTGCCGCTCGACCTGACGGGCGGCACGCCTTTTCAGCAGGACGTGTGGCGGGCCCTGCTGGCCATCGACTGTGGCCACACCACCAGCTACGGTGCACTGGGCCGGCAGCTAGGCCGCCCCGCAGCCGTGCGCGCGGTGGGTGCCGCCGTGGGGCGCAACCCGGTGAGCGTGGTGGTGCCCTGCCACCGTGTGCTGGGCAAGGACGGTTCCCTCACGGGCTACGCCGGAGGATTGGAGCGCAAAAGCGCCCTGCTGCAACTCGAGGGCGCCACCCTGCGCCGGGCGGGGGTGCCGGCATGAACGCGCCTTCCACCCAACCCGTGTCGGCCTGGCTGGGCGAATTCGTGCTTTTGTCGGCGCTGTGGGGCGCCTCGTTCCTGTTCACACGGCTGGGCGCTGCCGAATTCGGGCCGCTGACCACCGCCGGGCTGCGGGTGGCGCTGGCCACGTTGTTCCTGTGGCCCCTTCTGGTGCGACAGGGGCAATGGCCCGCGCTGCGGCGGCACTGGCGGCCCATCCTGCTGGCCGGGATCATCAACTCGGCCATTCCGTTTGCATTGTTCGCCTGGGCGGTGCTGCACATCGCAACGGGACTCACGTCCATCCTCAATGCCACGGTGCCGCTGTTTGGCGCGCTCGTGGCCTGGCTGTGGCTGGGCGACCGCATCAGCCGCCTGCGCTGGATTGGCCTGGCGCTGGGGTTCGTGGGCGTGGCGCTGCTGGCCTGGCGGGCGCCCGCAGGCACGGGCTTCAAGTCGGGGCAGGCCGCCTGGGCAATCGCCGCGTGCCTGATGGCATCGACCTGCTACGCCCTTGCTGCGAGTTTTGCCCGCCGCTACCTGACGGGCATTCCGCCCCTGGCCACGGCCACGGGCAGCCAGCTCGGCGCCACGCTTGGTCTGGCGCTGCCCGCCCTGTGGTTCTGGCCGGCGCAAATGCCGGGTTTACGCGCCTGGGCCGCCATCCTGGCCATCGCGGTGCTGTGCACGGGCATCGCCTACATCCTGTATTTCCGCCTCATTGCCCACGCCGGCCCCAGCCGCGCGCTGGCGGTGACCTTTCTTGCGCCGGTATTTGCGGTGGCCTACGGCACGGCCCTCCTGGGCGAAACCATCACGCCCTGGATGGTCGGATGCGGGCTGGTCATCGTGTGCGGAACCATGCTGTCCACAGGACTGATCGGCGCGGCCGGCCCTCGCCCGGGGGCCGCCCGGGTGCAGGACTGAGGCCAACGGCTCAGGGCCGCACCCCGACGCCTGCCCAGCGCCCGTGCGGGCGGCATGCCACCCGGCCCCCTCTGCGCAGAGCGCGCATGCGGTGTTGCTGCAGTGCCTTCGCGGCCCCGCTTTAAAGGCCGTGCTTGCCCTAAACTCGGTGCATGGATCTTGCGCCGGCCTCCAGAACATGCCCTTTGCGCCGCGCCAACGGTGGGGCCTTGCCCACTTGCCTGACGGGCCACGATGACGCCTGACATCCTGTTGGCCAGCGGCCTGCTGGCGCTGCT
>NZ_ACQT01000058.1 GCF_000175235.1 Acidovorax delafieldii 2AN
CCAGCGGCTGGTAGCGCGCAGCCGTCCAGCGGCGGCCGTCGGCTGCAGTGATCGTGAGCGGCGCGTCGGCGCCCGTGATGGCCACCACGGTCTCGCCCTGGCTGGCCAGCGTGAGGCCGCCGTTGACGGTTTCCAGGCAGGCGCTGCCCGGGGCATTGCCGACGAGGCGGTTGGCGGCCCGCAGCGCGGCCTGGTCCATGGCGCCTGACGCAGAGACGCCTTGCCCTGCCTGCCCGTGGCGGCCCAGGTCCTGGAACAGGGTTTGCAGGCCGGTGGCACGCACTTTGAGCGCAGCCTGGCCCTGCGGCAGAGGGGGGTGGCCGCGTTCCGCGGTGGGGCCGGTTTGTGGGTGTTTTTGCGCTGCAGCGCTCGTCGAATAAGCGCTATCTGCTGCATTAATAGTAGCAATATCGACGAAGCGCACGCGGTAGCCCGGCTGTAGCAGCGCGGGCTGTTCGCGGCCCAGGTCCCACATGGGCACGGGGGTCACCCCGATGATCTGCCAGCCGCCCGGGCTGGCCTGCGGATACACGCCGCTGAAGGTGCCCGCCAGGCCCACGGCGCCGGCTGGAATGCGCGTTCGCGGCGTCTTGCGGCGTGGCACGTTGAGACTGGGATGGCCGCCCGACAGGTAGGCAAAGCCGGGCGCGAAGCCCGTGAAGGCCACGGAATATTCGCTGCCCGTGTGGCGGCGCACGACCTCGTCGGGCGTGATGCCCAGCAGCTCTGCCACTTCGGCCAGGTCTTCGCCGTTGTAGTGCACGGGGATTTCGACCAGGGTGCTGCCGCGTTCGGCGCGTTGCGACAGGTCGCGCGCGGCAATGGCGCCGACCAGTGCAGCAAAGCCGGTGGCCCAGGGGCGAAAGCGCACGAGGATGGTGCGCGCCGCGGGCACCAGTTCCTCCACGCCGGGGAGAGGATCGCGCTGCAGCGAGGCCAGCAGGGCCAGGGTCTGCTCCAGATCGGCCAGCTCGACCAGCAGCGCGTTCAGGTTGACGGGCAGGAAACGCATGCCGTCTTATCCCGCGAACGAGGCAATGGTGATGCCTTCCTGCACGAAGCGTGTGCGCAGTTCACGGGCGATGGCCACGGCACCCGGGCTGTCGCCGTGCACGCAGATGGAATCGGCTTCGATGTGCACGGTGCTGCCGTCGATGGCCTCGATCACACCCTCTTGCACGAGGCGCACCATGCGCTTTGCAATCTGCTCGGCATCGTGCAGCACAGCGCCTTTGTCGCGGCGCGAGACCAGGGCGCCCTGGGGCGTGTAGGCGCGGTCGGCAAATGCTTCGGAAACCACGCGCAGGCCGGCGTCGCGCGCCCACTGCACCAGGGGCGAGCCGGCCAACGCCACCAGCACCAGGCTGGGGTCGATGGCGCGGATGGCGGTGATCACATCCTGGGCCTGGCGCTTGTCCTGGGCGATGGTGTTGTAGAGCGCACCATGCGGCTTGACATAGCGCACCGTGGTGCCGGCTGCGGTGGCCAGGCCTTGCAGGGCGCCGATCTGGTAGATCACGTCGGCCACCAGGTCGGCACTGGCCACGTCCATGGCGCGCCGGCCGAAGCCGGCGAGGTCGGGGTAGGCCACGTGCGCGCCCACGGTCACGCCACGGGCCTGCGCGGCCTTGAGGGTGCTGAGGATGCCGGCCGCGTCGCCAGCGTGAAAACCGCAGGCCACGTTGGCGCTGCTCACGATGTCCAGCATGGCGGCATCGTCGCCCATGCGCCATGCGCCCAGGCTCTCGCCCAGATCGCTGTTGAGGTCTATTTTCATCGTCATATCTCTTGCCAAGGTGGAGTGTTCAGTGCAACTGGCCGCCGGTTTCGTGCAGGTCTTCACGCACGTCCAGCGCGGTGCGGACCATGGTCTGCAGGCCCAGCACCTGGGTTTCCAGCGCCATGCTGGGCATGCCAGGGTGGCGTGCCGCCAGCAGCGGCAGGGTGGGCACATGGATGAAGCCGCCGCGCACCGCCTGGCCCCGCGCGACCTGAGCGGCCAGGCGGTGCATGAGCGCGTAGAAAACGTGGTTGCAGACGAAGGTGCCCGCGGTGTTGGACACGGCGGCCGGAATACCCTGCTCGCGCAGGGCGTGCACCATGGCCTTGATCGGCAGGGTGGAGAAATGGGCGGCCGGACCGCCGGCCTCCACGGGCCGGTCCACGGGCTGGTGGCCGGCATTGTCAGGAATGCGCGCATCATCGACATTGATGGCCACGCGCTCGGGCGTGAGTTCGCAGCGGCCGCCGGCTAGCCCCAGGCACAGCACCAGCGACGGGCGCCACTGCTGCAGCGCCTGGTCCAGCGCCGCGATGGCGTCGCCGAATACGCAGGGCAGTTGCACGGCGCGCACCGTGGCTCCAGCATGCTGCCAGCCGTCCAGGGACCGGGCCACTTCCCAGGAAGGGTTCACGGGGTCGCGTTCGAACGGCTCGAAGCCGGTCACCAGCACGGTCACCGAGGCATCTGGCGGGGTCTGGGGCATGGCGGGACCTTTCTCAGTGGAACATCAGGAAATACAGCAGGAAGACATTGGCCGTCAGCAGGATCAGGGCCGTGGGCACCTGGGCGCGGATGACAGCGTTCTTGTCCGGCAGTTCCAGCAGGGCGGCGGGCACGATGTTGAAGTTGGCCGCCATGGGCGTCAGCAGCGTGCCGCAGTAGCCCGACAGCATGCCCACGGCCGCCATCACGGCCGGGTCGCCGTGGTACACGCCCACCAGAATCGGCACACCCACGCCGCCGGTCATGACCGGGAAGGCCGCGAAACCGTTGCCCATGACGACGGTGAACAGCGCCATGCCGACCACGTACACGGCCACGGCCACGAAGCGGATGTCCATGTTGATATAGGTCGTGGTCACGTGGGCCACGGCCTTGCCCACGCCTGCGTCGGAAAACACCAGACCCAGCATGCCCAGCATCTGCGGCAGTACCAGGGCCCAGCCCAGGGCGTCGGTCAGGCGGCGTGATTCGCGCAAGCCCTGGGCCGGCGTTTCGCGGGTCAGCCAGCAGACCAGGGCCAGCGACAGCACGCAGCCCACGCCCAGGCTCACCAGAGTGGTGTTCTTGGGGTCGAGCAGCGGCACGCCGCCGACGGACAGGTGCTTGGCCAGCAGCGTGCCCAGCATGGCCACCAGCGGAATCGCCAGCGCCGGGGCGAACAGCTTGTTGCCCAGGCGCTTGGCGCTGGCCGCGTATTCGGCCGCGCTGCGGCCGGGGTGACTGGCAGCGCCCACACCGCCGAAGCCGGCGATCAGCGCCATGACCACGGCGCCGACGCCCACCCACATGGGTGGCACCAGGTCACCGATCAGGAAGACCAGCGCATACAGGCCCCAGAACAGTGCGCTGGAAACGCGCTTGGGGTTGCTGCGGTCGGTCAACGTGGACACGGCGGTGATAACCAGCACCGCGCCAATCAGGTAGTACAGATGTTGGATGGACAAGATCATGGCTTCACGCTCCCTTGCCTGCGAGATCGGACGTGGCGGCGGGTGTGCCGGCACTGCCCTGGCCTGCCAGCTCGCGGGCCAGCCAGCCGTCCAGGCGGCGCAGGCGCCAGGCGTGGATTGCAAATGCGCAAACTGCCGTGGGGATACCCCACAGCGCGACATGCAGAGGTTCGACCTCGATACCGGCCTCGCGCAGGAAGGTGGCCATCAGCACGATGGCGCCGAAAGCCACGAAGATGTCCTCACCGAAGAACAGGCCCACGTTGTCGGTTGCGGCCGCGTAGGCGCGCAGCTTGTGGCGAATGCGCTCGGGCAGGCTGCCGTAGCGGGCCTCCGTGGCACCTTCGGCCATGGGGGCCAGTAGCGGGCGCACCATCTGCGGGTGACCGCCCAGGCTGGTCAGGCCAATGGCGGCCGTGAGCTGGCGTGCACCCAGATAGACGATGAGCAGACGGCCGGCGGTGGCCGATTTGAAGTTGCTGATCCAGTTTTGCGCGTGCTGGCGCAGACCGTGGCGCTCCAGCAGGCCGATCACGGCCAGCGGCAGCAGGATGATCAGTGGCAGGTTGCGGGTCTTGATGAACCCCGTGCCGATGGTCGCCAGGATCTTGTCGACCGGGAAACCCGCGGCCAGGGCCGTGCCGATGGCCGTGACGATCACGACCAGCATCGGATTGAACCGCAGGATGAACCCCACGATGATGATGGCCACCCCGACGAGGGGCCACAGATTGACATCATTAAGCATGCTATTCCTTCGTTGAATTCACCGACCAGCCAGGCCTGTGCCTTCGCACCTGGCTGCAGGAGCGCCCTGTCGAGCAATGCGTCCGTGCCCAGGTTGGTGACACCGTGAGCGGGCGGCCGCCCTGCCACACTGCAATTTTTGTACCAAATCAATGAACAAGTTGGTCAAATTACTCCATTGGATTTTTGTTTTGTTGAACAAAAAACGTATGTTGTATTGCATTAATGTGAATTTTGCCAAACAAGTGAGGGGTGCGATGCTTGGTAGAAACCCGTAGTAGGCTGCTTGGAAAGCACTGCCCCAGGGGGATGGCGGGGCGCGGCATGCCATGGCTCGTGGGCCATTGGCCCCAAAAAGGGGGCGGGCGCCCCATGGGGTGCGTGCACGGTGCACTGAACTGGTGCCACTGGCCTGCTGGCGGCGGCACGGCCGGTGCTGGCTACACTTTGGGTCCAGGTCGCCGCGGCGGCGGCCCGTCCTTAGAAACCGCGCAGGCCATGACACGCACCCCCGACATCCAGCCCAACCTGACCGAACGCGTGGCCGAACAAATCCGGCGCAGATTGACCACGGGCGAGTTCGCGCCCGGCCAGCGCCTGTCGGAAGCGGCACTGAGCGAAAGCCTGGAGGTGTCGCGCAACACGCTGCGCGAGGCGTTCCGCGTGCTCACCAAGGAGGGGTTGATCACCCACGCGCCCAACAAGGGGGTTTCGGTCGCCGTTCCCAGCATGGCAGCCATCATCGACATCTACCGCGTGCGCCGCATGATCGAATGCCAGGCGTTGGCCCAGGCCTATCCCAGGCATCCAGCACGGGTGCACATGCGGCGCGCGGTCGAGTCATCGCTGCAATGCCGTGATGCACTCGACTGGCCCGGCGTGGGCACGGCGAACATGGAATTCCACATGGCCATCGTCGAGCTCGCCGACAGCGAGCGGCTCAATATCATGTTCTCGCACCTGCTGGCCGAACTGCGGCTGGCTTTCGGGTTGCTCAAGGACCCGGAATTCCTGCACGCGCCCTATGTGGACATGAATGTGCACATCCTCGAATTGTTCGAGGCCGGCAAGCTGGCCGAAAGCTCGGTCGCCCTGAACGACTACCTGGTGCATTCCGAGCGCATCATCCTGGCCGTTTACGCGCGGCGGCTGGCGGAGCAGGGCGTCAAGGGTTGAGCCGCTCGCCGCAGCGCGGCAGGCACTTCTGCTGGGTCCGCAAGGGCCTGGGCTGGCTTTACCGCCGCGCACGGGTGGCAAATGGCTTAGCCGGCATGGGCGGTTACGCCAATCGGTGGTCGCGGCGTGCCGGCCCCGGAAATAGCAGGGCGCGCGGGATTGCTGGGGGCGCAGCGGCTTTCGAAGCTCGGCCGCGCCTGGGCATATCGCACCTGCGTGATGTGGGGGGATGCCCCGCATAGCGATGGCACCATCCGACAGCCATGGCCATGGCCATGGCCATGAGCCATGAGCCATGAGCCATGAGCCATGAGCTGCGCCAGCAAGCCACTTGCAATCTTTCGTGACAGATCTTGATTCGATGGCGAGATGTATTGGCGTCAGGCGCTGAAGGTCCAATGCGCTCCCTCAAGCCACCGTGTGGCAAGGCGCAAGGGCGCAGTCCTGCGGCATGTCCGTATTGCCCCAAAGTTGCCTTTCTGGACCGTGTGCGTTAATATTCATTTTAAATGAATCTTTTAATTGCCCGCCCTGTGAGATGCCAGGCAAGGGCGTGCGTCATCCCATGAAACCTCTTGCAACGCCTGTCGTGTCCGCCTCCGCAGTGCCTCCTTCAGCCGCTCTTCGCGGTTGGCCTGTGTTGCGCCTCGGGTTCCGCCCGTTTTACCTGGGGGCGGCTTTTCTGGCGTGTGTGACGGTGCCGATCTGGATTGCCGCCATGTTGGGCTGGTTGCCGCTGCATTTGTCGGTAGCGCCCTTGCTGTGGCATGCCCACGAAATGCTGTTCGGCTTTGCGACGGCCGTCATCATCGGCTTTCTGCTCACCGCCGTGAAAGCATGGACCGGCCTTGCCACGCCGCGTGGGGCCCTGCTGGGCGCGCTGGCGCTGCTCTGGCTGGCGGCCCGGGTGGCTGCCGTGGTGGCCCCCTATGCGGTCTATGCGGCGCTGGACGTGGTGCTGCTGCCTGTGGTGGCCGGCATCCTGCTGCAATTGCTGCTGCGGGCCCGCAACCGCCGCAACCTGCCGCTGATGGGGGTACTGCTGTTGCTGGCGTTGGCCAACGGAGCGTTCCACCTGGCGATTCTGGGGGCCATCAGCCTGCCGCCCGTGCAGGCGCTGCACGCAGGCCTGGCGCTGATTGTGATGATCGAATGCGTCATGGCGGGGCGCGTGGTGCCGGCGTTCACCATGAGCGTGAATCCAGGGCTCAAGCTGCAGGTGCCGCGCCCGCTGGAACTCACGATCCTGGCCGTCACGGCGCTGGCGCTGGTGTCATGGGTATGTGCTCCCTTCGGCGTGGGCGGGGTTACTGCCGTGCTGGCCGGGCTGGCGGCAGTGCTGCATGCGGTCCGCATGGCGCGGTGGAAACCATGGATCACACGCAATCGCCCCATTCTGTGGATCCTGCATCTCTCGTATGCGTGGGTTCCCGTGGGTTTCGTCTTGCTGGCGCTGGCGCAATTCGGCGTGGTGGTCGTGTCGGCCGCGGTGCATGCCTTTGCCGTGGGCGCCACGGGCGGGCTCATCATCGGCATGCTCACCCGCACGGCACGCGGCCATACCGGCCGTCCCCTGCAGGCCTCGCGGCTGGAAGTTCTGGCCTATGGCCTGGTGATGGCGGCCGCTGTTCTGCGTGTGCTGTTGCCGCTGGTTGCGCCGCAGTGGTATGCGGCTGCGCTGGTAGCGGCTGCATTGGCTTGGTCCACGGCCTTTGCCATCTATTTGGCTCTCTACACGCCCTGGTTGCTTCGTACCCGCCTGGACGGCAAGGACGGATGAGGAGGGGAGCGTCTCCCATTCCTTCGACACCTCGACGATGTAAACGCCCTTTGTGCAGTCAATGCATGTGTCCCGGCCGCTCGTCCCCATCGCTTTTTCTCGTTGGTTTTGTTTACTTCCCCTAGAAAGGTTCTGCCATGCTCCCCACCCAGAGTTCCGTCATCGATGTGCGCGAGATTGCACCGCGCGAGCGCCACGCCTTCATCTTCGGCCGGTTCGATGAACTTTTGCCCGGCGAGGCGCTGCAATTGGTCAACGACCACGATCCGCAGCCCCTGCGCCATCAGTTCGAGGCCCGTTCTGCTGGCGAGTTCAAGTGGGCCTATCTGCAGCAGGGCCCCGACCTGTGGCGCGTGCTGATCAGCAAGTCCGAGCCGACCGCTGCGTCGCAAGACTCCTGCTGTTCCGGTGGCGCCTGCGGAGGCTGAGGTTCAGTGGTACCGGCGGCGCAAGGCCGCCGGATGGGCCCTGCCTTGTGGCAGAGCAGGGCGGGGCGCGGTGCCCCGCGAGGGCTTTTTTACATCCCCAGGGCCAGCATCGCGGCCTCGGACATTCTTGAGCGATCCCAGGGCGGATCGAAAACCATGTTGACGGTGATCTCGCCCACACGGGGCAGCGCCAGCACCTTGTCGCACACCTCGTCGGCAATCGATTCGCCCATGCCGCAGCCCGGTGCGGTGAGCGACAGGTCGATCCACACCTTGACTTCTTCGCCGCCCTCCAGCGGCTCGATATCGCAGCGATAGATCAGGCCCAGCTCGACGATGTCGACGGGAATCTCCGGGTCGTAGCAGGTCTTGAGCGTTTGCCAGACCAGATCGCTCACGTCTTCCAGTTCAACCTTGTCGGGCAGGGCCACGGCTTCTGGCGGGGTTTTGCCGATGGCATCGGCATCGGCGCCCTTCAGCCGCACCAGTTGTCCGTCCACCAGCAGCGTGAACGACGATCCCAGCGCCTGCGTGATCTGCGCCAGCTCTCCGGCTGCAAGATCTTGCGGAGAGCCGTCGGGAATTCGCTCCACACGCACGGGCCGGCGGATCAACACATCTTCGCGGTGCCGTTTCATCATCGCGTCTCTCCGAGGGCGGTTGCCACGGGCGCCGCGTCCTGTTCGGGCGCTTGGGCCAGTGCGTGCATCAGTGCGTGCCAGCCCAGCAGCGCGCATTTGATACGGCTGGGGTAGCGGCGTACGCCGGCCAGGCTGACGAGCTTGCCCAGTTGGGTTTCTTCGGGTTCTGTCTGACCCGTGAGCACGGCGCGGAAATGCTGCTGCAGTTGCTGGGCCGCCTGCACGTCATGGCCCTTCACGGCCTCGCTCATCATCGATGCCGAGGCAATGCAGATGGCACATCCCTGGCCGCTGAATCGGATATCGCGCACCTGGCCATTCTGGATGTCCAGCTCTACGCTCAGGTTGTCACCACATTGCGGGTTGGTGCCTTGCGCCTGGTGGGTGGGGGCGGTGAGATGGCCAAAGTTGCGTGGGGTGCGCTTGTGCTCTACCACCACCTCCTGGTACAGGTCGTTTTCAGCGGTGCTCATCGCAGTACCTCCAGGGCCCGTGCCACCGCGGCAATGAGCCGTTCCACCTCGTGGTGGGTGTTGTAGAGCGCGAAGGAGGCCCGCGTGGTGGGCCCCAGCTTCAAATGATCGAGCAGCGGCTGGGCGCAATGGTGCCCGGTGCGCACAGCAACGCCCTGTTCGTCCAGCAGGGTGCCGATGTCGTGCGGATGCACATCCCGCGCCACGAAGGAAACGATGGCCGACGCGCTGGCCTCGGGTGCCAGCACCGTGACGCCATCGATGGCCGTGAGGCCCGCCACCGCATGCGCCCGCAGGGCCTGCACGTGGGCGTCGATGGTGTTGCGGCCGAGCTGGTCGATGAATGCTGCCGCGGCAGCCATGGCCACCGCGCCCGCCACATTCGGCGTACCGCCTTCCAGTCGGCTGGGCAGCGCGGCAAAGCCTGCATCGGAATAGCTCACCCACTCGACCATGTCGCCGCCATAACGCAGGGGCGCCAGCCGCTCCAGGGCGGCGGCGCGTCCCACGAGGGCACCAGTGCCCATGGGGCCATACATCTTGTGGCCCGAGAAAGCCATGTAATCGCACGACAGCGCAGACAGGTTGGGTACGGCGTGGCCCACCGCCTGCGCTGCATCGAGCACGGTGAGTGCACCGGCCTGTGCGGCCAGTGCCAGCAGATCTTCGTACGGGGGCGTCTCACCGGTGGCGTTGGCGCAGGCCGTCACTGCGAAAACCCGGGTACGTGGGGTAAGCAGACGGGCCAGGTCTTTGGTGTGCAGGTGCCCTTGTGCGTCGGGCAGCAGCACGGTGAGTGTGGCGCCGCTGCGCCGGGCGGCCTGTTGCCACGGCACGAGGTTGGCATGGTGCTCCAGGCCACTGACGATGATCTGGTCGCCCGGCTGCAGGAAGGCGCCCCCGGCTTGAACTGCCGAGAGCCCGTTCGCCACGAGGTTGAGTGCTTCGGTGGTGCCTGAGGTGAAGACCAGTTCATGCCCAGGTCCCGCGCCGACAAAGCGCTTGAGATCGGTGCGCGCCCGTTCGAAGGCGTCCGTGGCGCGCTGGCTGAGCGTGTGCACGCCGCGGTGGATGTTGGCCCGGTCCTCTTCCTCGAAGCAGCGCATGGCGGCAAGCACGGGCAGCGGCACCTGGGTGGTGGCGGCGTTGTCGAGATAGGCCAGCGCCGTTCCGTGGATGTGCTGCTCAAGCACCGGAAACAGGCTGCGCACGCCATGGGCCATGGCGCCGGAGGCTGTCGCCAAGTCCCGCAGGAAATGCATTTCACCCATGGCGGGACTCCTCGGAAGGTGCCAGGTGGCGCGCAATGGCGCGCGCCAGCAGGCCATCCTGTGTCAACGTGGCGAGCAAGTCTGGGTCGTCAAAGCAGCGCTCCAGTAACGCGGTGGCCATGCCTTCGATGATCAGGGCGCGGGCGCTGGATTCGTCCAGGCCACGCTGGCGGGCGTAGAACAGGGCGTCTTCGGGCAAGGCACCCCAGGTGGCGCCATGGGCTGCCTGCACGTTGTCGTGGTGAATCTCCAGGTGGGGGCGCAGCACCAGGCGTGGCCGGCCTTCTATGGGGATACCGCTCAGCCGCTGGCGCACGGCGGCCTCGTCGGCCCCCGGGGCGATGACGGTGTGGGCGTTGACCACCGTGTGGGCATGGCCGCTGGCCAGCACCAAGGCTTCCACTGCACTGTGGGTGTGGGCGGCGTGGTGTGTCGTGTGCACCTGCTGCTCCAGGGCCGCACCACGGGCCAGCAGTACGCCGGCTGTGCGCGCATGGGCGTGGGAACCTTGCAACTCCAGTACGGTGCGCTGCAGGTGGTAGGGGCTGCCAGAAGCGACGAGGGCCTGCGCATAGTGCCCACCCTGGTCCACCCGTGCCTGCACGATGTGGGCGATCTGGTCGCCCGCGTCGGGGGTGGCCACGCGCAGGTGCTGCAGCGTTGCGCCTTGCCGTATCTGCAGGTGGATATGCAGGTTCTGCGCAAGTCTGCGACCGCATTGGGCAGGCTCGCGTTCATGGGTTTCGAGCAGCACGCAGCGCACGCCCTCCTGCACTTCCACCACGAGCAGCGGGGCCTCCACGCTGGCCCGGGGCTGGTGGCGCAAGTGCAGCCACACCGTCCTGCCGGCATCGGCGCCGGATGCGCTGCCCACCTGCAGGCGCAGTCCCTGGCGGCACAGGGCGCGGTGCGCCCAGGCAAACGGAGCGGCATCTCCTTCGCCGGGCAGCGGCAGGCCGGCGAACAGTTCTGTGCGTTGCGCCGGGTCCGAGGCGTCCAGCCAGCGGGCATGGACACCGCTTTGTGGCGTGTCACCGAACGGGTGCAGCGTCCAGCCGGCGCCCGCGAGTGGCGGGGCGTCGCAGCCCACGGCAGTCGATTCGGCCGCCTCTCCAAGCCAAAGATCTGCCCCTGGCGGCGGCAGATGGCGAAAAGTTTCGTTGCGCGCGGATATCCAGCCCCGCACGCTCAGGCGGTCCCTGGCGGCCAGGGCATCGGCTCTTGCGGTGTCCATGGCTCAGGCCTCCACCAGGTCGGCGGCGCGTGCGAAGCCGGTCCGGGCAATGTCGCGTGCCAGTTCCAGATCGCCGGCTTCCGCGATGCAACCCTGGTCCAGCCGCAAAACAGTGTCGGGCTCCAGCGATTCGATGAGCTGCAGGTAGTGCGACACCACCACGAAAGCCGTGCCCTGGGCGCGCAGCTTCTGCACCTGCTGGACGACGGCGCGCACACCGTCGACATCCATGCCCGAATCGATCTCGTCGAGCAGCGCCAGGCGCGGCTGCAGCAATGCCATCTGCAGCAGTTCGTTGCGCTTGCGCTCGCCGCCTGAAAAGCCTTCGTTGACCGGGCGGCCCAGCATGGCTTCCGGCAGGCCCAGCTGCTGGGCGGCGGCGCGCGCGCTGCCCAGGAAGTCGAACGCGTCCAGGGGCGCTTCACCACGTGCCTCGCGCACGGCATTGAGCGCGGTGCGAATGAACAGGTTGTTCTTCACCCCCGGAATGTCGGGCGGTGCCTGAAAGGAAAGGAACAGGCCGGCCCGTGCACGCTCCTGGGCGCTCAGGGCCAGCAGATCCTGCCCGGCAAACCGCGCCTGGCCGCCCACGACGTGGTAGCGGGGGTGGCCCGCCAGCGTCAGTCCCAGTGTGCTTTTGCCGCTGCCATTGGCACCCATCAGCACCACAAGGGCGCCCGCGGGCACGTCGAGCGTGACGGACTTGAGCACGTTGCGGTCGCCCACATCGACGCGCAGGTCGCGTACCTGCAGCAGGGGTTCGGTGGAGTTCATGGTGTGTCCTTGGTCGGAAGTTGGGGGGGGCGCGGGTCAGCCCACGGCGCCTTCGAGCGAGACGGCCAGCAGGGCCTTGGCTTCGAGGGCGAATTCCATCGGCAGCTCTTCGAGCACGGCCTGGCAGAAGCCGCCTACGATCAGCGCCGTGGCGTCCTGCGGGTCCATGCCGCGTTGCTGGCAATAGAACAGCCGCTCTTCGGAGATGCGGGTGGTGGTGGCCTCGTGCTCGACCACGGCATCGCTGCAGGCGGTGTCGATGTAGGGGTAGGTGTGCGCACCGCAATCGTGCCCGATCAGCAGCGAGTCGCACTGCGTGTGGTTGGCGGCGCCGGCGGCGGTGGGCGCCACGCGCACCAGGCCGCGGTAGCTGTTTTGCGCGTGTCCGGCGCTGATGCCCTTGGAGACGATGCGGCTCTTGGTGTTGCGCCCCAGATGGATCATCTTGGTGCCGGTGTCGGCCTGCTGGAAGTGGTTGGACACCGCGATCGAATGGAACTCGCCGCTCGATTCATCACCGCGCAGCACCACGCTGGGGTACTTCCAGGTGATGGCCGAGCCGGTTTCGATCTGCGTCCAGGCGATGTGCGCGCGCTTGCCGGCGCACAGCCCGCGCTTGGTGACGAAGTTGTAGATTCCACCGCGCCCGTTTTCGTCGCCGGGATACCAGTTCTGCACGGTCGAATACTTGATGTGCGCATCCTCATGGGCCACCAGTTCCACCACAGCGGCGTGCAACTGGTGCTCGTCGCGCTGCGGGGCGGTGCAGCCTTCAAGGTAGCTCACATGGCTGCCTTCTTCGGCAATGATCAGCGTGCGCTCGAACTGCCCCGTGTTGCGTGCGTTGATGCGGAAATAGGACGACAGCTCCATGGGGCAGCGCACGCCCTTGGGGATGTAGACGAAGGAGCCGTCCGAGAACACGGCCGAGTTGAGCGCCGCATAGAAGTTGTCGCCCCGCGGCACCACGGTGCCCAGGTAGCGCTCGATCAGTTCGGGGTGGTGCTCCACCGCGTGCGAGAACGAGCAGAAGATCACGCCCACCTTGGCCAGTTGCTCGCGGAAGGTGGTGCCCACCGAAACCGAATCGAACACCGCATCCACGGCCACGCCGGCCAGGCGCGCGCGTTCGTGCAGCGGCACGTTGAGTTTTTCGTAGGTTTCGAGCAGCTTGGGGTCTACTTCGGCCAGGCTCTTGGGGCCGTCCTTGAGGGATTTGGGGGCCGAGTAATAGCTCAGCGCCTGAAAATCTACGGGCTCCATGTTCAGCTTGGCCCAGGAGGGGGGGGGCATGGCCTGCCAGCGCTCGAAGGCCGCCAGGCGCCAATCCAGCAGAAATGCGGGTTCGCGCTTGCGGCGCGAAATGGCGCGGATGGTGCCTTCGTCCAGGCCCGGCGGTAACGAGTCGGACTCGATATCGGTCACGAAGCCGTGCAGATAGGGGCGCTCCAGTGCCTGCGCCAGCGGGGCCGCCTGCTCAATGGGGGGCATGGTCTGTCTCCTGGCGTTGGGGAAGCGCCCGTCCTGCACTACACAGGAAGAGGGCGACCCCGCATTGCGGTAGGCGGTGGGGCTGGCGAAAGCGGGCTTTGGTGTGGCTGGCCATGTGGGGGCCTTGTTGGTGCTTTTTTAAAGATTCATATAGTATGCATCTTTAATGGGTGCGGCAAGGCCAATCTCGGTAACCGCGCACTGCCCATGGATTTGGTAGGCCTTGAGGAGGTTGCCCTGTTTCTATGGACGGCTCCGCCATACAGGGATGCCATTTCCTTTCGCTAACCCATGCCGCGCGGGGCTTCTGTGGTCGGCTTGCGCGGACTGCATGGGGTGTAGTTGGTGCGCAGTTCAGGCAGTGTCTCGTCCGTGCCTTGGTTTTCGTGCCGCTGCCTGCGCAACGGACGTGTGTCGTCAACCAGGTTTTCCGATGCCAGGATTTGCCAGCAAGGCTGCGGAATGGCCGTTGGGTGACGTCGACCCTGTATGGCGGCAGGCCGTTCGCTTCGCCTGTCCGGCTGCAGCGCCGTCACCGCCAGTTCTTTTTTAACGCTGCGATGCAGAGGCGCACTGCCGGGTGACAGGCGTCCGGGGGTGCACAGATTACTGCCCCTCCATGTTTCGAAAGGGACTGCGTGCCTGCAGATCGTCCAAATAGTGCCCCACACCGGCGCCTTCGCGTTCCAGAAACCGCTCCACCGCATCGGCAAATGCCGGATGCGCCAGCCAGTGCAGACTGGTGGCTTGCACGGGCAACAGGGCGCGGGCCATCTTGTGTTCGCCCTGTGCGCCGCCTTCGAAACGCTCAACGCCGTGTTCGATGCACCACTGCAGGGGCTGGTAGTAGCAGGCTTCGAAATGAAGGCAGTCCACGCGCTCAAGCGCGCCCCAATAGCGTCCGTAAGCGGTGCCAGGCTGACTTTTTGAATGATTTCGCCTGCTTGCGCTTGCTGCATCGTCGCTGATAGCTATCAAACTGCTAGCGATGGGGCGCCCGTCCCGTTCCGCGATGAAAAGCAGCCAGTGTGCGGGCATGCGCTCGGCCATCTGCTGAAAGAAAGCGCGCGTGAGGTAGGGCGGGTTGCCGTGCTCAAGGTAGGTGCGTTCGTAGCACCGGTAGAAGAAATCCCAGTCGGCCGACGCAATGTCGGCGCCTGCTGCCCAGCGGAAGGTGACACCCGCATCGGCAACGCGCCGCCGCTCCTGGCGGATCTTCTTGCGCTTTTCCTGGCTGAGATGGGCCAGAAAATCGTCGAAATCGCGGTAGCGACCTGCTGGTGCCGCGCCACAAGCCGGGCCGACCGCTGCGGCAGATGGCGGCCCATCGCCCGCAGCGGGCAGGGGCTTTGCCGCGGTGTCCTCGGGCGTTGCTGGCGCGATGTCTGGCATGCCCCAGCCAGCCGGGGCAGCCGTTGTTGCGCTGCTGGCGGGAGGCACGTTCGTCCAGTGGAACTGCACCGTGTGTCGCGCCATCAGCCCTTCGTGCGTGGCGCTGGCGACATCGTCGTCGCTGGCAAAGAGCACGTGCAGCGAGGAGATGCCCTCATCCCTGCACCACTGGCACAGCGCCCGTACGAGCCACTGGCGTGCAACGGCGTCACGCGCCATCAGCCGGGTACCCGGCACGGGTGTGAAAGGCACGGCCACCACGGCCTTGGGGTAGTAGGGCACCCCGTGCTGTTCGTAGGCGCTGGCCCAGGCCCAGTCGAACACATATTCGCCGTACGAGTGGCTTTTGAGGTAGAGCGGACAGGCTGCGACCAATGCATCGCCCTCCCACAGCGTCATGAACCGGGGCGTCCATCCCGTGCGGGGGGTGGCACTGCCGCTTTCTTGCAGGGCGGCCAGGTACTCATGGCGCATGAAGGGCGTGGGATGCGACTGCGTTGCCAACAGGGCGTTCCAGGCTGTTGCATCCACGTCCAGCGCGGAAGTCAGCACGCGCGCGATAATGGTGGATTCAGCCACGTTGCCTCCGGTGGCCACCCTTTTGCGCGGTGCCCTGCGGGGTTGCAGCGGCGTTGTTCAACCCGGCCGCTGGGGCCGCATCCAAGTTCATGATGTTCTCCATTTGCACCGCTCAGCTCAATTTTGTCGTGGGCGACATGCCCGGCAATGCGCAGAAAATCATCGCGGCGGCGCGGCAGGCGCATGCGCAGGGCGCGCGCCTGTTGCTCACACCCGAGCTGGCGGTGTGCGGCTACGCCGCAGAAGACCTCTTCCTGCGTCCGGCGTTCATGGCGGCCTGTGATGATGCCGTGAAAACCGTGGCCCGTGAGACCGCGGGGTTGAATGGCCTGGTGATCGTGCTGGGCCATCCTCAAAAGCGGACTCCCGCCGATCCCGCGTTCAGCGCATGCCTGAATGCGGCCAGCGTGCTGCGCCACGGCAAGGTCGAGCAGACCTATGCCAAGCACGAGTTGCCCAATTACCAGGTCTTCGATGAGCGCCGCTATTTCGTTGCCGGCCAGTCGCCCTGCGTTTTCGACGTGGAGGGCGTGAAGGTCGGGCTGCTGATCTGTGAAGACGCCTGGTTCAGTGAACCTGCGCGTGCAGCGGCGCAGGCAGGGGCGCAATTGCTGGCAGTGATCAATGCCTCGCCCTTTCACCTGGGCAAAAGCGCGGAGCGCGAGCAGACCATGCGCGAGCGCGTGGCCGAAACCGGGTTGCCCTTGGTGTACGCCCATCTGGTGGGAGGGCAGGACGAGGTTGTTTTCGAAGGCCGCTCGTTTGCACTGAACGCCGATGGCAGCGTCGCGGCACGCGCCCCGGGTTTTCAGGAAAAACTGGTGTTTGCGCAGATCGGACGTGCGCAAGATGCTATCAAAATTGAGGCGGAAATCGAGCCCGAGCGCAGTCTCGAAGCCGACCTGTGGGATGCGCTGGTGCTGGGCGTGCGCGACTATGTGGGCAAGAACGGATTTCCGGGCGCGCTGCTGGGTCTGTCGGGTGGCATCGATTCGGCGCTGGTGCTGGCGATTGCCGTGGACGCCCTGGGCGCCGACAAGGTGCGCACGGTGATGATGCCATCGCCCTACACCGCGGACATCAGCTGGATCGATGCGCGCGACATGGCCGCGCGCATGGGCGTTCGCTACGACGAAATATCGATCGCCCCGCAATTCGAGGCGTTCAAGGCCGCGCTGGCGAGCGAATTTGCCGGCTTGCCCGAAGACACGACCGAGGAAAACCTGCAGGCGCGCATCCGCGGCACGTTGCTGATGGCCCTGTCGAACAAGTTTGGTGCCATCGTGCTCACCACCGGCAACAAGAGCGAGATGGCCACGGGTTACTGCACGCTGTATGGCGACATGGCAGGCGGTTTTGCACCCATCAAGGACGTGGCCAAAACCCGGGTGTTTGCACTGGCGCGCTGGCGCAACGCCAACGACCCGTATGGCACGGGCGCCAGCCCCATCCCCGAGCGCATCATCACCCGCCCGCCCAGCGCCGAGTTGCGCCCCGACCAGAAAGACCAGGACAGCCTGCCTGCCTATGAAGTGCTTGATGCAATCGTGGCGCGTTACATGGAAAATGACGAGCCCATCGAGTCGATCATCGCGGCGGGGTACGAGCGCGCCGACGTCGAGCGCGTTACCCGGCTTATCAAGCTGAACGAATACAAACGCCGCCAGGCACCCGTGGGCGTGCGCGTGACACGCCGCAGTTTCGGCAAGGACTGGCGCTACCCCATCACCAGCAAATTCAGGGCCTGACGCGCGCGCCAGGCCCCAACCCCTTTTTTAATCCTCGAGGAGACTTCCCTATGAAAATGATCACCGCCGTCATCAAGCCCTTCAAGCTCGAAGAGGTCCGTGAAGCCCTGGCCGAGTGCGGTGTGACCGGTCTCACGGTAACGGAAGTCAAGGGGTTCGGACGCCAGAAGGGGCACACTGAGCTGTACCGGGGCGCCGAGTATGTGGTGGACTTTCTGCCCAAGGTGAAGGTCGAAGTGGTGGTCAAGTCCGAGGACCTTGAGCGTTGCGTGGACGCCATCGTCAGCGTGGCGCGCACCGGCAAGATCGGGGATGGCAAGATCTTCGTGACGGCCGTGGAGCGCGTGGTGCGCATCCGCACCGGTGATCTCGACGACGCCGCAGTCTGACGCTGCGCGGCCCTGGGGGCTTGCTGGGCCGGTAGGTCCTGCAGGCCCTCTTTATTTGCGAAATTGCGCGCGGGGATCCTGGCGCGGGAGCCCTGCGGCGGTGGAAGGGCGCTTGGCTGAGCCCTAGGGCATCAGATGACCGAGCGCAGCGGTATCTGTTCCTGGCTGAGGCCCGCCGCCTCTACCAGGGTGCGCAGCAGGGCGTCGGAATCTGCCGCCGTGTGCAGGAGGTCCATCTGCCAGTTGCCCATGAAGCCGCTGGTCACGCTGGACTGCAGGAAGGCCAGCAGGCCGTCATAGTAGCCGCCGACGTTCAGCAGCCCGAGCGGCTTGTCGTGGTAGCCCAGCTGGCGCCAGGTCCATACTTCAAACAGTTCTTCGAAGGTCCCAATGCCGCCGGGCAGTGCCACAAAAGCGTTGCTGCGCTCGGCCATCATGGCTTTGCGCTCGTGCATGGTCTGCACGATGTGAAGTTCGTCGCATTGGCGATTGGCCAGTTCCTTGTCGACCAGCGCCTGCGGGATCACGCCCACCACGCGGCCGCCGGCCAGCCGCGTTGCTTCGGCCACCGTGCCCATGAGGCCGCTGCGCCCGCCGCCATAGACGAGTTGGCCTCCGTGCGAGCCGATCCATTGGCCGACAGCTGTGGCCGCCCGGGCAAAGTCCGCACTCTCGCCGGGGCGCGAGCCGCAATACACGCACACGGAAAAGGCGGGCTCAGCCATGGGAGAACCTCTGGAGCAGGGCGGCGCACCACACGCCAATGCACAGCAGCAGGGACAACAAAACAGCGGCGCTGCCCATGTCCTTGGCGCGCTTGGACAGGTCGTGCCACTCCGGACCGATGCGGTCAATGGCAGTTTCGATGCCGGTGTTGAGCAGCTCGACGATCATCACGATCACCACGGAACCGGCCAGCAGCGCCACTTCGACCCAGCTGCGGCCCAGCCAGAACGACAGCGGAATCAGCACCATGGCCGCGACGGCCTCCTGGCGAAACGCCTTCTCGTTCCAGCCAGCGCGCAGGCCTTCGATCGAGTAGCCCGTGGCGTACCAGATGCGGTTGAGGCCCGATCTGGCCTTCTGGGGGTTGGCGGGAGCAGTGTGCGAAGGATCGAGTGAATGCATGCGGTAATTGTGGAGCGCTGGTGTGTCGGTTGGCGACACACCCGGCAAAGGCTTACTTTTTTGCTGGCTCATGGTGCACCAGCCGGGTGCCGGCCAGGGCGTCATGCCAGAACTGCTGCTGGGGATGGAAGCGGCTCAGCAGCGCCCAAACCGCCACCCAGCCCACCACCACCACCACGGATTCGCCGCCCGACAGCGCAAAGGGGGCCGCCGCCGCCAGGGGGGGCAGGAACCATAGCCATGCAAGCACGTAACGCAGCAACGCCCGCCATTGCGAAAGAGGCTGGCCGGAGCGGTCCACCACCCTGATGTGCCAGGTCTTCATGGCCAGCGTCTGTCCCTTGGCCCAGAACCAGGTGAAGTAGATGCCGAACACGACGAACAAAAAGGCCTGCAGGGCATGGCGATTGTCCAGGGCGTTGCGCGTCTGGCTCAGGGTTCCGAACAGATAGCCGGCAATGAAGACCACGCCGAACATGAGAATACCTTCGTACACCCAGCAGGCCATGCGGCGAACCAGGCGGGGGGCTTGAAGCGGGATGGCTGCTGTGCCATGAGTGGGCGTAGCAGGTGAAGGCAGGGATGCGGACATGTGGGGTTTACTGGGGTGCCGGCAGGGACACCTCGGGCGCGGCGCGTTGCGCGGCGGGCTCGTTCGCGCCGGATGCGGTGGTCAGCGGCGGGAGCGTGAGTGGCACGGCCACCGGCACGTTGATAGGCGCGGTCTCGACGGC